>CAYJGT010000018.1:0-25780 GCA_964370035.1 uncultured Oscillospiraceae bacterium | reverse complement strand
CATGCGACGCTTCTAAAAAATCCACATTAACATATTGATGCGCTAGTATTGAACATCCTACTGGAGAAACTCCAATTGCATTTCCCAGTCCATATTTTTCATCGAGAACCTCCATGATCAGCCTATGCGCAATACCATGAGTACAACCTGGGCAGTAGTGAAGGTCTTTTTCTCTCATTCCTCTAGTATATTCAAAAACTGGTTTCATTACTTCACCTCCTTTAGTAGGTCTTTTGCCTCTTTAACCACATCTGCGGGATTCAATAAGTTTCCACCTATTCTAGAAATCAGTCCAGTTGGTAATTGCTGATTTGCAATAGCAAGTTTAACGTCTTGAATTAATTGTCCTCTTGACAATTCAACCGATATAACAATTTTTGTGCTTTCTATATCTATTTCATCAAAAGCCTTAGTCGGGTAAGGCCACAGTGTTTTTGGCCTTATCAAGCCAGCACTAATACCCTCTGCTTTCAAAACCTCTATAGCTTCTTTTACAATTCTCGAAGTTGTCCCAAATGCCACAAATACTATTTCAGCGCCTTTAAGATTTAAGTTTTCATATTCTGGTAAAGCTTCTTCCATCCTTTCATATTTAGCCCAAATCTTATCCGAGTACTCTCCAAATTCTTTTGCGTCAAGCCAAACTGATCTATGAGCTATTCTATCTCTCTTATCCTTGTGACCAGTAAGCGCCCATGGTTTCTTCTCTCCAAGTTCTTCATCTTTTAAAGGTTCTATATAATCAGGAAGTGTAACAGGCTCCATCATTTGACCTAACATACCATCTGCAAGTACCATTACTGGATTTCTCCATTCGTCTGCCACTTCAAAGCTTTTTCTAATCATGTCTAGTGATTCTTGTATAGTTGCTGGAGCATAAGAAACTACCCGATAATCTCCATTACCGCCACCCCTTGTCGCTTGAAAATAGTCTGCCTGCCCAGGTTGGATGCCTCCGATTCCAGGCCCTGCTCTCATAACATTTATTATTACAACCGGAAGCTCCACATTAGCTAGTCCAGATATGGCCTCTTGCATTAATGCCACCCCTGGAGATGAGGATGAGGTAAAAACTCTACCTCCAGCAGCTGCTGCACCATGGCACATATTTATTGCTGCTATTTCACTTTCTGCCTGTACAAAACTTCCACCAACTTTCTTAAGCTCTTTTGACATGTACTCTGTAATTTCATTTTGAGGAGTAATCGGATAGCCGAAATAAAATCTACAGCCAGCTCGAATTGCCGCTTCTGCCATAGCTTCATTACCCTTCATTAATTTTCTTTCTGACATACCCATTCCCTCCTATTGCTCTCTATATACATTAATTACTCCATCTGGACACATAATTCCACAATTACCACAGCCTATACACTCTTCCATATTATTGCACTTAATTGGCCTATAATCCTTCATGTTTACTTTTTCCATATTTATCTCTAATATTTTTTTAGGACATGCACCTATACATAATCCACACCCTTTACACTTGTCTTCTCTTATTTTTATATAACCTATTCCCACATTAGTCACCACCTTTCTCCTTTTCTTTCTTATTATAATATAAAATTATATTATTTTGTAAAAAAATGTCTTTTCTTTTTTCGCAAATTGTATTTTTTGTTTGCTTTTCTTATAATCTCCATATTTTTTTTATGAATTTTCACAATATTTTTCCTGATGCAGTGGTTTTCTATTTTTAAGGCAATTTTTACAAATATTAGCAATATTGCTAATATTATGATAGAATAGAAACATCACTATGCAGTTAACTGTTCTTATATGATTGGAGGCATGACATGGATATAAAAATTTTCCCTAAACCTTTACATGGTTCTGTAGAAGCAATACCAGCAAAGTCTCATCTGCATCGGGTATTGATTGCCAATTTCCTTTCTCAAAAGAAAGGATATATTGACATTCCAAGATTTTTAAATGCAAAAGACATTGAATCAACAAAAAGTTGCCTTTCAAGAATAAAAGCTTCACTAGAAGCAGAAACAGGCAAATCAAATATTGACGAACCTATTGTTTTATATTGTGGAGAAAGTGCAACTACTTTAAGGCTGCTGCTTCCCACTGTTTGCGCATTAGGTATTAATGCAGTGTTTTTGGGAGAACCACAGCTTCAAAAAAGGCCAATACTTCCTCTCTTAACTGCCTTGGAGAAAAATGGAATAAAATACTCTTTGAATCAAGACTTGCCCGCAAATATAGACTCCTTTGTTCCGATACTTTCCAACCCTCATCATATTTGTACAGTCTCCGGAAAGCTTAACAATGGTAAATTCCTTATAGAGAAAGGAGCCTCAACTCAATTTATTTGTGGCTTATTATTTGCCCTTCCGCTTTTAAATGGCAGTAGTCAAATATTAATCCCAAAACCTTTCAAGGCTTCAAGTTATGTAAATCTTACAATTGAAGTGTTAACTGGTTTTGGTGTACGAGTTTTGCATGAAGAAAATGAAAATTATATAATTCTTCAATTTGACGGCAATCAAGAGTTTTCGGCCCCTGAAGAGACTAGAATTCAGGGTGACTGGTCTAATGCTGCTTTCTGGGCAGCAGCTAATTCACTTAGCCCTTTAGAAGTAAAGTGTAATGGGTTAGATGAAGATTCAAACCAAGGCGACAAGGCAATTCTTGATTTTATAAAAACTATTAATACAAAAGAAGAAGCAACCATCGATCTCTCCGATTGCCCTGATCTTGCCCCTATAGTTGCAATTCTAGCTGCCACCACTCAAGGTATATTTACTATTAAGAATATTGATAGACCTTTTGCAAAGGAATCAGATAGAGTTGAAGCTCTTATATATAACCTGGCCAAACTAGGTATTAATATTAAAGAATCTGACGAAGGCCTAATTATTCACGGCAAAGAGATTTTAGGCGGCGGAGAGATTCTCTCCAGTTTTGCTGACCACAGAATCGTTATGGCCTTAGCAATTGCATCTATTAAATGTAGCGGGCCAATAATTATCAAGAACTTTCAAGCAGTAAATAAGTCATACCCTTCATTTTTTGAAGATTTTAAAAAAGTAGGTGGCGATTTTATCCTGGTATGATATAATTTTTATCCTTTGTAATTCAATTATATAAATCACTATATAATAGCGTTAACCCTTAGTAAAATTATAGGCCAAATTTTTTTATAATTCACCACACAAGGAGGTATATATGGGCTTATACAATTCGCCAATTAGCGATATAAGAATGCAAATTAATGAAATCGACAAAGAAATCATTGAATTATTTAGAAAGAGAATGAATCTCATTGAAAATCTTTCTTATTATAAAAACTCTGTGTCTGCCCCAATTGAGGAAAAAGAAAGGGAATTTGAAAAAATGAGACAAGCTTGTAAGCAGCTTGGTTCTCCTTACGAAAAATATTCTCACTTTTTCATGGCAGGTTTGTTTGAATCTAGCAAGGCCTTTCAACGAGATCTTTCTAATAAATAGAACTCCTTTATTCACAACAAATCCATTCTGTTGCATCACAGAGTCCTTATTTTAAAAAAGCTGATAATCTTTATAATGTCAAGATTAATCAAAATATCGCCATGAAGGCGATATTTTACATTATTACTCTTTATTTCTTACTCTGTAGTACTTAGAATTTCATTTCCACTTTCCACTTGACTTACTTTCATATTCACAGCATCTTCAGGATCCACATCCTCATTTAATCCAAGTAATGACGGACTAATATAGAATGTATCTAGAATATCTCCGTCTAGGTTTACTTTACTATATTCGTTAAAATTATTTCCTTGAATAAAGTAGCTATCTCCTATTTGCACTACTTCTTCTACTGTTATGTCATTAACACCCATCTTCAAATCTGTTTTCGTAAAAGGCATTCTTCCGTTATAGATATACATATTTCCATATAGGGCATCGTATTGCAGAGCTTGTAAGTTTTCAGAATAATCTTCCGTTCCCATATAATTTTGATGGAATGTAGTCATTACCCCTTCGTGAATTCCTATTAAATCTAATACTTCCGCAGTAAGTTGATAACCTAACTTATCTCCACCCTCGAAGCCTTCGTGAGCACCATAGTTACTCCAAACAACATATTCTGTTTGATACATGGTACGCCCCTCTAAAGTAGAGTCATCAACACTTTCGATTGCAGGAAGGTGATCTCCATACATAACAACTATTGTTTCTTCATCATAATTACTAACTTCTTCAATGAGTTCCCCAATAAACTTATCTGACTCATAACAAAGATTTACATAATGCTCATACTGCCATTTTAAACTTTCGTCAAGATCAGTTATCACCTCAACTTCTGGATTTTCAATTATTTGGGTTTCAGAATATCTTCCATGTCCTTCTACAGCAACTGTAAAGATGTAATCTTTGTCTTCAGTAGATTCTAGGGCAGCAAAAACATTTTCTGTTAATATCTCATCCTTTGCCCAGTTCCCTTTGGTCTTTTCCACTCCTATCATATATTCTAAAGAAGTAAAGGTATCAAATCCTAAGTTTGCGTAAACCTCAGTTCTCCCATAAAACAGGCCTCTATGGTTATGAATTGCGTGAGTGCCGTAACCTAACGCCTTTAGATCGTAGGCATAACTTTCCGACACTTGATCAGTCAAAATGCTTTTATACGGGTACTCACCTGGCCCAAAGAGTTTTGCGCTATATCCTGTTAACAACTCAAATTCTGTATTTGCAGTACCTGCCCCCATAGAAGGTACTGTAAGCAATCCACTTGGGTTCTCTTCTTGCAACTTTCTATAATTAGGAATTGGATCTTTTGTAAATTCTATACCTTCTATCGCATTAGGATCAATAATTGACTCTAATTGAACAAAAATAATGTTAGGCCCGACCTTTCCCATTTCTTTTGTCGTCTGTTCAGCATGTACTGTGGTGTTTAGTTCTTCTTCCGTAAATATATTACTAATTAGCTCCTCTGAATAATCTGCAGGTTTGTCTACTCCCTGGTCTAACCAGGTGCTTAAAAAGCTATACGGTACTCCATTATCCCTGTATCCATATGCTAAGTTAGGGAAAAAAGTGTCCATTGTTTCAGTTCTTATACCAAGGGTTAAACTCCCTGCTACAACTAACCCAACCAATGCAACTCCTGCTACTAATTTCCTATAGTTTTTAACTGTTTTCCTTTTAGGTAATTTGAAAAATAATACAATAAGCAACAATATGCTACCTATCAAAATCCCTGCATACAATGCAATATCTGCCAATGACATATAGGCAAAGGCCATTTCTATACCCTCTGGAATAGTTTGTAAGTCGCTGACTGTAAAGGGAGTCATTCTATCGGATAAAATTACCCCGTTTGCAATACCTATTATTAACCACAAAATAGTCACTAGAACTATAACAAAAATTCTCCGCTTGAATATTATTGACACGGACAAAGTTCCAAATATTATAATTGAATTGATTAAGAAAACTGGAAACTCATCAATTATATAACCCGTCAACAGATTTACATCTTTTCTGGCTAAAAATTCAATTATTATATTTAGCCCTAGTGCTAGTGCAATGTTTACTACTAATACGTTACTTAAATACTTATTATAAAAATTCTTTAGTCTTTCCATTCTAATCGTCTAGTCCTTTCGCAATTCGTCCAAATTCCTCAATAGATAAGGTTTCTGCTCTTCGCTTTTCATCTATTCCTACTTTATCCAATAAAGCTTTTACTCCTGCTTTATCCAAATTATCTATTCCTATCAAGGAGTTTCCTAATGTCTTTCTTCTTTGTGAAAAAGATTTTTTTATACACTGCCAAAACTTATTTTCATCAACATCCTTTACGGGTTTTTCTGCATTTACATCTAGTCGAATTACTGCCGAATCAACTTTTGGTGGTGGATAAAAAACATCTTTCGGAACTGTAAACAAATAATTTACTTCACAATAAAATTGTACCGCTACTGAAATTGCTCCATACACTTTGCTCCCCGGACCAGAGTTAATCCTTTCAGCAACTTCCTTTTGCATCATTACAGTTATTGATCTAACTGGAGCTTTTTCTTCTAATATCTTCATTATTATTGGTGTAGTAATATAGTAAGGAAGGTTTCCTACTATTCTAACATTTTCAAAACTCCCAGCTTCTGCTATCAGCTTACATATATCTACTTTTAACACATCGTGATTTACCACTTCAACATTATCTAAATCGCATAATGTATCATTTAAAATAGGAATTAGTTTCTTGTCTATTTCTATTGCTATAACTTTTTTTGCTTCTCCTGCTAACTCTCTTGTCAACACGCCAATTCCTGGTCCAATCTCAATAACTAAATCATTTTCTCCTATTCTAGTCCCTTCTACTATTTTATCAATAATATTCTTATCTGTTAAAAAATTTTGACCCAAACTTTTAGTTAGTTCGAAATTATATTTATCCTTAATAAGTCTTATTTCTTTCTTCGAGTAAAGTTTAATATCTCGATCCGTCATTAAAGTCTTTCCCTTCTTCTAGCTTTTTTATTATTTCAGCTTTACTAATTTTATACATATTTATCTTATCTAAAATCTGTTTCCCATTTCCATATCCAAATCCAAATTCGTCTGCAATAAAGTTTCTTCTATCCTTTGATCCACTTTTCCCTACTAATCCAAGTTCAATAATATCAGCTTTCGACAAAGGATCTGTTGCAAATTTTTCTCTATCTTCTATTATTTCTTCGTCACCTTTAGCATTCCAAAGACATTTAGCTTTCTCTAAAGCTTCAACAATATCTTTTTCTGTTGCGTTTTCAATGCCTATATTCTTTTTTTTCTTTGCTTTTTCCCTAATTATAAAAGCTTCTTTTGCTAATGGAAATCGTTTCTTTAGTTTTTTTCTAATCTGCTCTCCGGCATGATCTGGATCAGTAAAAATAATAAGGCCCATTTCTCTGTAAGCTTTTTCCAGCTCATTCCAGGTTTTTTCACTTATTCCAAACCCATGGGTTTCTATTGTTTTTATTCCTTCTATTTTTTTTAACCTAGCTGTATCATCTCTGCCTTCAACAACAACAATCTCTTTTACATCTATTTTATACATTATTATTCGTCCTCTGGCAATTCAAATACAATTTCTCCTGGCATAACCATATCAAGCTTTTCTCGGGCTAATTCTTCCATATATTCCGGGTCATCAATGCTTTTCAGCTCATCGTAAACACCTCTAAGTTCCTCTCTAAGGATTACATTTTCTTCTTCTAATTTATTCTTTGCAATAAGTTCTTCTACTAGCTGTATACTCACACCTCCAATGGCCACTAAAATAACTGCCATTACTATCAAAGACACCTTAAGTTTCCTTTTGTCAAAGGTAGTTTTCTCAGATTTACTCTTTTTAGTTGCAGTAGTATTTTGTTGGTCGTTGGGCTTCTTTGAACCAGCTTTTCGCCGCTCTCTTTCTGCTCTTACTTCTTCTAAGTCTACTACCTTACCTCTTCTTTTAAATTCTTCACTTCTACTTCTTCTTGCCATTTTCCCTATTTTATTCTATAATAATTTTAGTTATACATTATATGGAGGTTATAATTAATGAGTTCAATTTTCAATAAAAAATATAAATTTTCCACGGAAGAGGCTTCTAACATTACCCCTACAGCAGGAACAGTTTCTATTCTTCAATCCTTAGCGATGGATCATTCATTTTCTGTAGGCTATACTCCTCAGTGGTTTTCTGAAAATTCTCTTGCCTGGTTCCTGATTGACTGGCATATTGTTTTCCACTCTATCCCTACTAGCGAAAGTCTCATAACAGGTTCTACTTGGTCAATCGGACATAGAAGGTCTCAAGCCCACCGAAGTTTCATTCTAACTGATGAAAATAACAAACTTGTATTAGAAGCCCTTTCTAAATGGGCCTTAATCAATACTAGTACCCGAAGGCCATCCAAGCCTAGTGATGAAATGATGACACGGTATGGAGCTGGCAAAGAAGAGATTTTTACTGGCGAGACGTTTACTCAAGAACTCCCTAGTCAAAACAATCTTCAATCGGCAGAGGTTCTTTCCGTTAACTCCTCGCATATTGATGTTAATAATCACCTTAATAATGGGGTGTACATAGGGTGGCACGAAGACTTCGTCTCTCAAAATTCTTCAAAACACAAAACTCTATCAAGCCTAAGAGTCCATTATTATAAAGAAGCCTATCTCCATGATTCCATTACTCATAATTTATTCTGCTCAGATAATAGCAATAATGAAAATATCTATGTTTCTCAGTTTATCAAACCAGATGACCCAAACTACATTTATTGTCAGATAACAACTCTTTGGAGGTAAGCCTAGCTTACCTTTTTTCTTCTATTACTACCACTCTATTTAAATCGGAATTACCGTTGCAGGGTCAACTCTCGTTCCTTCTAAATATACTTCAAAATGAACATGAGGTCCTGTAGAATACCCCGTACTACCAACCTTAGCAATCTGCTGACCTTGATAAACATCATCCCCAACGTTTACTAAAAGTTCACTACAATGAGCATATAACGTAGAATTCCCATTCCCATGGGCTATTTCTACCTTCAATCCGTAAGCACCTGCATAAGAGGCCGCGGTTACTGTTCCTCCATCCGATGCTAGTATTGGAGAGCCTGTTGCACCAGATAAATCAATCCCATTATGAAAACTCCCCCATCTTGGTCCATAAGGAGATGAAAAAGTTCCTGCTGCAAAAGGGTTAATGAAAGTGCCATTTGCAACACTTGCTGGCAATGCTCTTGTTCCTACTGTAACTACTTCTTTTACTGGTTCTTTAATTATGGTTTGAGAGCGAATTTTCTCATTTATTATTTTTCCATTTACAAAGGTTATTTGAGCTGATATTTCTTCCTCCCCATCTACACCTTCTTGGGATACTTGCTCAGTATCAAGAAACATACTATTATCTTTGGTAGTTTCTGTTTCAAATGGAATTTTTCTTGTTGTAACTACATTTGCTACAACCTCCACATGTACTAGCGGTTCTCTTTTTACTATTGTTAAAGTATCTCCTACTACCAATTTATCAATATCGATATCTGGATTTCCTTCTTCTATTTCTTCTACTGTGGTGCTAGTAGCTTTAGCAATTGATTCAACCGTTTCCCCTTCAGCTACTGTATACCCCTCTTTTACAGGTAGTCCTTGAATTATTTCGGCTTTAGCTTCTTCTTTACTTTTTATGCTTCCAAGTTTTACTTCTGCCTCTCCTACCTCTACTTCTTCTCTAAACTCAACACTCTCGTAATCATAGCCTTGAGTTGGAACCGTATAATCTGCAATAAGTTCTTCTATTATTTCTTCTGCTTCTTTTTCACTTCCTACAACACTAGTTCTTTTACCATCAACAAAAATTCCATACCCTGATACTGTGATGTCCTTCATATAAGTTAATGTTGTCAATACTTCATCTGGAGTTTGTACATGAACACCTGATGCTGCTACACGTCTAAACTCAATTCCGGAAGAGTCATTTGTTGATAGCTGAATATTAGCATCATGTTCTTTAGCTAGTTGAATATTTACGACCTCCATTATTTCGGTCACATCTTGTTGTTCCGCGACTACCCCTAGGGGCTTGCCATTAAAAGAATACTCATACGCCGTAACTACATTGAATGCTCCCATTATTACCATGCCTGCAACTAACATTGCCAATGTAGATCCAACAATTTGCTTTCTTCTGGCTCCGCTCAAAAATTCTAAATTTTCTAAGGCTTCATGTATTTCTTTAAATTTTGCCTGTGCATTTGTTACCCTAGCTTCATGAACACTATCTAAAAAGGAAACCAATTTCGCTGCTTTATTTGAAAATCTAGACTCTATATTGCTAATGCTTTGAGTGAACTTTCTGCTGGTTTTTTTCATTATGAATCGTTCTATTTCAAATTTTTTATACGCAATTATAAATGGTGAAGTAATTTTTTTCTTTAAAATCAAAAAGAATTTTTTCCTACTTCGTTCTTTTCTAGCTTTTGCTCGTATAGCCCTTCTTTCTCTGCTTATTCTCCCATATTTTTCAAATTGGGTTATTGTTTCTCTCTGCTTTCGTTTCTTTGCCATTGCTGAATCTCCTTTTGCTTTTCAAGATAACAAGAACATTTACTTTTATCAGGTCTTTGTCCTGTGTCATTGCATTCTACGCATTTATATCTCACAACATCATAGTCAATTGCGATGTTGTTTTTAGTTAACAAAACTTTTCTTCTCTCTTCGCAGTTTAAAATTTCTAAATTTATTTTTTCTATTTTTTCCAACTTATCAATGCCACCAGTTAGTGAAATATTCAGTTTATCAACGTTAAGTCGAATTACTTCACTTTCTATTTCTTCTAATTCTGGAAATCTATTTTCTACTGCATGCTTTATTTCTAGGGCCTTTTTTTCGGCTGCCTTTCTATCCTCAGCATATGACAACTCAATGTTATTTATTTGTGTTATCCTTGTGTTACCTTCTGTGTCTTTTGTCTTATTCGATATAATCGAATTCAAGTACTTAATGCTAGGATTATGTGCTGATACTGTTTTCTCTGTAGCCTCTAGTATTTCTTGCAAACTCAAGCCTTTTTCAGTCAACCAATTATCCATCATAGCCGCTTCTGGCTCCGAGGCGCTCCTATGAATCCCTAAGGCTTTTAAAATTCTTTTATGTTCATAGTTTCTTTTATCTGTTCTTTCTAAATGTTCTTCAATGTCTAAAGTTGTTTTAAACCCTTTTGAGGTCCAGTCTTTTACTATAGCTCCAATATAATTAATACTGTTTTTCCCTTGGCTAATTGCCTGGGCAAAAGCACTAACTACTATTTCTGGAGTAGCATGATACTCTTCCATCCAACCCTGAATCTTCATCGCATCAGCAGGTACAATTGGCTTGTTCATTATCTTCTCAATTGTTTCGTACATATTTCTTAAGCCATTATTATCTAAGAATTCAACCTGCTTTTTCTCTTTATTTTGAACATGCTTTTCTTTTTTTTCAACTCCAAAAATTTTATTCTTTAAAGAAACAATAAAAAGGTTTCCATCTACTCTTTTTAAAGCTCCATATTCTTCCCAATACATTATTGCCTTTTCAATTTCATTTTCTTTCAACTTTAGAATTTTGGCAATCTCTTCAATTGTATGATCTACTCCAGATTCTGCACACATAGAAACTACCAAAAAGACTTTCACATAGTCACCTGGTGCTGTAGCAATATATTCATTAATAAAAATATTCTCAATGTTTGTGTCTGTCAGAAAAACATTATTTGGTTTTTCTTTTATAAATATCATTTATGTACCTTTCTACTCAAAGGAAACATCTGGTGTTGGAATGTATCCCATTTCCAAATTATCAAATTTGGTGCTTTCCGAATCCCATCTAATGTAAGCTGTACCAATTGGTCCGTTTCGATTTTTTGCAACTATTACTTCACAGATTTCCTCAGGTTTCTCTTTGTCATAAACCCAATCTCTATATAGAAAAAGTACTTTGTCTGCGTCTTGCTCAATTGCACCAGAATCTCTTAAGTCCGCTAGCATTGGTCTATGGTTAGTTCTATGCTCAGTTCCTCTAGTAAGCTGAGATAAAATTATTACAGGGCAATCCATCTCTCTTGCAATTTGTTTTGCCCCTTTTGAGATTATAGTTGTATCCTCAGTTCTACTGCTGTTGTTAGATTCACTGTTTAATAACTGTAAGTAATCTATCACAACTAAATCTAGTCCTTCTGTCATTTTTTTCTTTCTGCAAACATTTTTTATATCTGAAATCGTTATTGCTGAAGTATCATCTATATATACAGCACTAGTGCTATTTTCTTCCACTGCAACAGAGAGTTTACCCCAGTCTTCTGAATTTAAATTTCCTTTTTTTAACTTTTTCGAGTCAATCTTTGAAGAGATTGTTAACAATCTTTCTCCTAATTGTGTTGCTGGCATCTCTGCACTAAATATTATAATCTTCTTTCCTTCTAATGCTGCATTTCTCGATACATTTAATGCAAATGCTGTTTTCCCCATAGATGGTCTAGCGGCTAATACAACCATCTCTCCTTTTTGGAATCCTCCAGTCATCTCATCTAAATCATAGTAACCAGAAGGAACCCCCGCTAATTTCCCCTTATTTTTACTCCTAGTATTAATTATCTCAATATTTTGAAGAAGAACATCTTTTAGAGCTTGAAGCCCCACCGAGTTTTTTTTCTGGGATACTTCAAAAATTTTGCTTTCTGCAAATTCTACAACTGATGCAGGCTCCGCCTCAGGCGAGTACCCTTGTTCTATTATTTCACCTGCTACCTTTATTACTCTTCTAAGGTCTGCAGCTTCTCGAATCATCTTCGCATAGGACTCTACATTATATACAAAAAATTCAGATGTAACTAACTCCCTCAAATAATCGTTACCACCAATTTTATCCAAAACCTCTCTTTTGCTCAATTCATTTCCGACAGTCAAAAGATCAATGGGTTCTCCTTTTCTTTCCAAGTTTTTTATAGAAATATAAATTTCTTTATGCTTCAAGAAATAAAAATCATTTTCGCTTATTATTCCCGAAATCACATAGTACTTATCTTGTTGCAGCAAAATTGTTCCAAGAACAGACTTTTCTGCATCTTCTTTATGGGGAGGTATCTTACCTAAGTTTTCATTATTTATGTCCACTTTTCACATTTCTCCTCTGCTCTTATTTTCTTGCACGCTTCCTTATCTCTAAAAGATTATTTCATTTATCGCATTAAGCCTCCGTATCAGTAGATTTATAGACTATTTATCTACTGGAAGTACTTCAACTTTTAGATTTGCAGATATTTCTGTATATACTTTAATTGGAACCTGATATTCTCCAGCATTCTTAATAGGCGCCTCTAGTACAAATTTTTTCTTATCTATTTCTATTCCATGTTGCTTCTTTAGGCTTTCACTAATATCTTTAGATGTAATGGAGCCGAAAACTTTTCCGCCCTCTCCCATTTTGGTAAATATTGTAACTTTAAGAGTCTCTAATTTTGCTGCTGCATTTTTTGCCTCGGCAATAGCCTCTTCTTTTTTCTTTTCATCTAGTGCCTTTTGTTTGTTATGAGTATTAATATTTCCAGCACTGCCTTCCTTTGCAAGGCCTTTTGGAATAAGCATATTTCTTGCATACCCGTCACTCACTTCAACAATGTCACCTTTTTTTCCTGTACCCTTAACATCTTTTATTAATATTACTTTCATTTTTACCTACTTTCATTAACTTTTTACCTATATCCATTTGGTAGTAATACAGTCCTACCTAGCAATTATTAAATCTATTCTCGTTAAGAAGATTAAAATCAGTCCTTCCTTAACATACATCTATAGTTTATCTCTTTTATTTGAGAATTTCGTGTTTTCTTATATATTCTAAAATTTCTTCAATTATTTGAAAAGGAGCTTTATCTGTCTGAGTTCCCGCAGTTGTATAATGGCCTCCACCGTCAAAGGCTTCCATTATTGTTTGAATATTTATATCTCCAAGAGACCTTCCGCTGACCATCGTTTCTCCCTTTTCATCTTTTCCCGCTACAAAGCTTGCTTTGACTCCCTCTATCGTTAATAATTCGTCTGCAACTTGAGAATTTATTACTTGAGCATCTCTATTGAAGCCTTCACAAACTGCCGTCGCGAGCCCTTCCTCTGTTACAGTTGCACTAGCAATAGCCATTGCTTTGGATTTAAACATCTCATAGGAAATTTGAAAATATCTTTTAACTACAGTAGGATCCGCACCTTTCCCTTTTAACCAACCAGCGGCACTTAATGTTCTTGTGCCTGTTTTTACAGAAAATCTGTTTGTATCCATAAAAATCCCGGCTAATAACGCTTCTGCTTCCAGCTTAGAAATATTATCACCACTATACTCTAACATTTCTACCACAAGTTCAGATGCCGATGAGGCTGCTGGTTCTGTGAACGCTATAGTAGGTTTTAAAATAGACTGCTCTCCCTTTCTATGATGATCAATCACTACTATACGGCCTACTTTCTCTAAAAGTTCTGGGCACTCTGTCATACTTGGCCTATTAACATCAACTATAATTAATAGAGTATTCTTTTTAATTACACTTAAAGCTTTTTCTTTATTTATAAACTTATACTCGTCCAAACTTTTCGCCTTATCGTACAGCATGCTTAAACTTTTACCCGGATTATCTAGCAGTATATATGTTTCCTTTTTTATAGGCCTTACTATTCTATGTACCCCTAGGGCCGCTCCAAAAGAATCCATATCTGGGTACTTATGTCCCATAATAATTACATTTCTAGAGCTATCAACTAAAGCTTTTAATGCTGCTGCAATTATTCTAGATTTCCCTTTATTTCGATTACCTACACTTTCGCTTTGTCCACCGAAATATTGAATCACTTCTCCTTGTTTAATTACTGCTTGATCGCCCCCCCTTCCAAGAGCTAAATCTAATGCTTCATCGGCAAATGTCTCAGCTTCAGTTAAATCAAGCTCTCCAATTCCTACCCCTACACTAAGAGTTACCGGAAAGTCTTCGTCTGTGTTTATTGATTTAATCTCCTCAAGTATTGGAAATTCTTCATTTATTTCTTCTTCTATATATTGCCTTTCTAACATGAAAAAGTACAGATTAGACTTGTGTCTTCCTACTACAGCTTTTAATTTTTTTCCATAATCTCTAATTTTCGACTCTATCTCGTTTTTCACGTCTCCCGAGCTATTACTATTTCCAACTATATCTTCATAATTATCTACATGTATCAGTGCTATACAGCCCTGTTTTCTCTGTAGCTCCTCTTTTGTAATAACTTCTTCTGTCTTTTCAATGAAGAAAAGCCTAATTTCTTCTTCATCTATTTTTTCTACTAGTATCTTAAAGGTTTTTTCTGAAATTTTTATCTCTATTTTTTCTTCCCTATTATGTCTACTAACGAACTCGTTATAATAAATTCCTGTCAACGCAAAAATATCCGCCTCTACTATGTCTCCATAAAGAAAGACATCTTTTATGCGTTCATTTGCCCATGTTATTTTCCCACTAATTCCCACATTACATATTGGAACGGGAGTAAATTCTCTGCTATAGATATTTTCTTTATTTTCCATATTTTATATTTACCCTCATAATTATGCTTTATGCATATTGAATAGCTTTACTACTTAATTTGAATACGTCTTCTTAATCCAACAATTGCCTCTGCAATACCTAACAAGGTTAGCAGCATACTTCCAAATGGCAACAAATAAATAATGATACTAATTGTTACAGCTAACGCTACTGGCGTTCTTTTCGCTGTTAAGAAAGTAATTACCACTGCTATACCTTGCAGAGCAAATAGGAATCTTATAAGTAAGGATACGTTTATATAAATGGTAGTCCCAACTTCTCCTAATACAAGGCTTGCAATTAAAGATACTATGAAAATAATTAAAATTGCTGTGAAAAATTCTCTTTTTAATGTAAAATCCTGAATTGGTACAATTTCTTGAAGTTTTCCATATCCTCTTTTTTTCTTGCCAACTGCATAGCAAATCTTGTACTCCACAAAACTTATAACTATCGTCCAAATTATTATTGTTGCCGGCATTACTACCAACATGGTTTCAATTGAGCTATTAAATAAGGTCCCTAACTCTTCTAGAGATACCCCGCTTACTTGAGATATACCCCCCTCTGCCAAAGTTTCCATCATTTTATCTACATTGGCTTTAAAGTCTTTTTCTATAAAGCCTCCTTGTATTTTATCAACAACTAACACTACCATTGCTGCAATTAAGTTAACAACTATAGATTTCTTTATAATTTCTCCAGGCATTGTCTTTCTGTGTAATCCAGTAAGAATAATACCTAAAGGAATAAATAGAGTGAACAAAAATATTAAATTTAATAAAAACATAGCGCCTCTTTTCCATAACCATAGTCATTAATTATACCACAAAAGGCCTTTATTCGCAAATTTCCACCTTGCGCCGATTGCTACTGTAATTCTGTAATTCTATTTTCTCCTAAAGCAAATTTTTGATATAATATAAGTAATTATTTTATTATAATTTATTAATTGCTTATATTACCTAACCTGTAGGTAAGGTTTTTATTATTCACACTATACAATTAAGGAGATTTGTTCATGAAGATTATGGGTTATGAAGTCTGGGATTTTGAAAAACCATTTTTTGAAATAGCATTAGAAGACTCAGGTAAAATTGAAGGCGGAACATATTTTGATAAAGAATATTTAAGAGCTAAGTCCTTACCCACTGAAATCAAAATAGACTGGGTAAAGGAACCAATTAATAAAGATAACATTACTCTTGCTAAGGGAGCTGATGGAATTTCTGTAAACAGCCGTTCAATAATCAATGAGGAAGTTTTGCTAACTTTAAAAAAGTACGGAGTCACTTTTGTGTCTACCCGTTCGATAGGCCTTAATCACATCAATTTACCTAAAGCCAAAGAGCTTGGAATTAAGGTGAAAAACTCACCTTACTCACCCCATGCAGTTTCAGATTTCACAATAATGTCAATACTTGAAGCTTTGCGCTTTTCAAAGCTTAGCAAAACAAACATCCCTAAAGGAGACTTTTCTTTAAATCCATTATTAGGAAAAAATCTTGCCTCTCAAACTGTAGGCTTAATTGGCTGCGGCAACATAGGCTGCATGTGTGCAAAAAAATTACACCCATTTGAGTGTAAAGTTTTAATTAACAACAGGAGGGGAAATATTGATGCAATAAAAAAAGAATATTGGTCAGAATACACAAAATTTGCGACACTAGACACTTTGCTTAGGGAGTCCGATATCATTTCTATTCATTGCCCTTTAACCCCCGCCACAAAAAATCTTTTGGGTCCCGAGGCTTTCTCGAAAATGAAAGATGGGGTTATTATTATAAATACTGCGAGGGGAGATATTATTAACCAAGAAGCCCTAATCGAAAGTCTAAATACAGGGAAGGTTTCCTACGCAGCTCTTGATGTTTTCCACAGAGAAGGTAGCAAGTTAGGAAAAATTTTCGATCCTGAAGCTATGGACGATAAAGAACTCCACATTTTAATAAACCATAACAATGTAACCTTAACTCCACATATAGCTTTCTTGACTCGTCAAGCACAAGAAGAAACTGTGATTAGAAGTATTATGAATTTAATTGGAGATGATTACTAATAGTTTATGGCGCTCGTAATACAAAATCCCCTACTCCTATCTCATCAATCCAAACATTTGAATCTTTAGCAGTTCTATAAGAAGCTAGGGCAACCTCGCCAGTTGTCGAATTTAAGTGCACAACAAAACTAGTTGATTGCCCTACCTTAGACTTCGCTTCACCTAATTTCCCTATATAGCCTCTCGCTCCCCAATCTGTATATTCTTCTGCCTCCACACGTAATGTTTCCAATAACATTTTATTGAAATGTTCCTTTTGTGCTTCAGTTTGGTCATTGCGCCCAAGGCATTTAACCCCGGGTTCACTTTTCAAAACCGAGTTTCTTCCCCCTTCTAAGGGGTATCGCATCAATATAGTTCCCAATCTGCTTGCAGGTGCTGTTTCTGGTCCTGTGTTCCAAAGAATCTCTACTAATGTATCCGAAGGAACTCCACTCTGAGGATCTGCCATTGCCACCTGAGCTGCACGTATAATATTAGAAGCCGTTTGCAAATCAGCTGTTTGACGAGCTTTCTCTATATACCCTGTAATTGTTGGAATTGCAACAGCAGCTAATATTGCAAGAATTGCTATTACGATAATAACTTCCATTAGGGTAAATCCTTCTTCTTTTTTGATGTCTCTATTCATTATTACCTCGACATTCTCTACGCTTAGCAAAACTTATTGCCCCTACAGCACTTCCAGTACTTAGAGTTGAATTGTATAAAAATTCAAGTACAGTAGAAATAACAGTTAATGCAATCACCCTAGTTTCATCTGGCATGCAATTTCTTGCTTTTTCTTCTTTTTAACTTGCACTAACAGCTCTATTAATCGCAGACAATATACCTCTAAGAGGTGCCAGGTTAATGTTATGAGAAGTACCAACGCCATAGTACTTTTTCTTAGTACTTCTATCTTCAAGTAAGATATATGCAACTCCGACCGAGTCAGAGCCGTCTGAAACCGCATGAGACTTATAATCCAAGAAGTCAAACTTATCCATTTTTTCATTTTTTATAGCATTAAAGAATGCATCTATTGGTCCATTTCCTTCTCCTTCTACCTGGAACACTGTATCTTTGTGTTGCAAGGTACCTGTGAACTTTACATGGGAATGACCTTCTACTTGAGTTTCAAAGAATGTATGGTCTAACATGCTATAAGGCGCTTTTCTATTTAGATATTCATCTTGGAAAAGTTCAAATATTCGGTCTGGCATTATCTCTTTTCCTACTGCATCACTTTCTCTTTGAACAATTGCCCCAAACTCTTGGTGCATATTCTTTGGAAGGTCATAGCCAAAGTTTGTGGACATTATAAATGCAGCTCCACCTTTTCCTGACTGTGAATTCACTCGTATGATAGGTTCGTATTCTCTACCAAGATCCGCAGGATCAATAGGAAGGTACGGAATTTCCCAATGCATACTTTTAGAAGACTTCATATAGTTTACACCCTTGTTAATAGCATCTTGATGTGAGCCTGAAAAAGCAGTAAATACCAATTCGCCAGCATACGGATGACGCTCTCCTACACGCATCTTCGTACATTTTTCAAACATGTCTCTTATTTTATTTATATTACTAAAGTCTAAATTAGAATCAATACCCTGAGTATGCAGATTCATAGCAAGAGTTACAAGATCCACATTCCCTGTCCTTTCCCCATTTCCGAAAAGTGTAGCCTCTACACGGTCAGCACCTGCAAGTAACCCTAATTCTGCAGTTGCAACTCCTGTTCCTCGATCATTATGGGGGTGAACCGAAATAATAGCGCATTCACGATTAGGTAATTTATCACAGAAATATTCAATAAGGTCCGCAAATTGATTAGGCATACAGTTCTCCACTGTGCTAGGTAAATTTAAAATAACCTTATTCTCCTCTGTTGCGTGAAGATGCTCCATTACCTGATTACATATATCAACAGCAAAGTCCATTTCTGTCCCCATAAATGACTCTGGAGAATACTCAACACTTAGATTCATCCCCTGTTCTTTCATTGGCGCACTCATTTTATAAATCAAATCAGCTGCATCTGTTGCTATTTTTGTTATCTGTTTCATATCCATATCAAAAACAACTTTTCTCTGTAAAGTAGAGGTTGAGTTATAGAAATGTAATATTACATTCTTCGCTCCATCTATGGCTTCGAATGTACGCTTAATCAAATGTTCTCTTGCTTGCACAAGAACTTGGATAGTTACATCATCTGGTATATGTCCACCTTCTATAAGCTCACGACAAATTTCAAAGTCAGTTTCAGAAGCAGAAGGAAAACCAATTTCTATTTCCTTTATTCCAATTTCTACAAGATTATGAAAGTATTCTAATTTTTCTTCTAAATTCATCGGATCAATTAAAGCTTGATTTCCATCACGGAGGTCAACTGCACACCACATTGGTGCCTTATCCAGTTGATTATTAGGCCATGTTCTGTTTTTTATTTCTTGTGGATTAAATGGTATGTACTTTTCAAATCCTTTTTTCTTCATAGTTTCCTCCTTTAATTCTAGTATTTTAGGCGAGAATATAAAAACCCTCGACCTATTAAAAATAAGTCGAGGGCGAGAAAATTCACGCGGTACCACCCCGATTCAATTTTTGATTACTCAAAAATCCTCTAAACCTCTAACAAGGTTTCCACCTATAACGTAGTGCACACGTCCAATCTTACTTGTAAATGTTCAGACTGGCAGCTCAAGGGTGAGTATATACATTAGCGCCACACGCCGATTCGCACCAACCATCGGTTCTCTGAGAGGGCCTCTAATGTTTTCTTCCTGTCAACGCCTTTGAATAGCATTCTAGCACATATTTCTTGTGTTTGTCAAGGTTTTCTTTCATTAAAGCTATCATGAGTTTAGGTCGAGTTTAGGCGAAAAGTTTATTATCGCCTTGCTTTATTTTTACTTTTTTTATCACTGTACATTTTTTGATCTGCCAATTCAATTATTTCTTCAGCTGACAAATTATTATCGCCATTAACCTTTTCAACGCCCACACTAATTGAAGTTTCATAGCCTTTCCCTTCAATCTTTCTAAGGCTAATTACTTTACTCTGGCAACCATCTATTTTCTCCTCAATAGATATTTCTCCTTTGAGATCTTTCCCTACGATTAGAAATTCATCTCCTCCTATTCGAGCTATTGTATCATTTTCAAATACTTTTCCAACCTCATTCCCCACCGCTTTTATGTACCAATCTCCTTCTTCATGGCCAAATCGGTCATTTACTACTTTAAGTCCATCTATATCTATAAAGACCACATAGCAGCCTTCTTTTTCTTCCAAATATGTTTTCAACTTGTCCACAACAATACTTTTCACGTAGAAGCCTGTAAAAAAATCTATCTCGGCTTCGCCTTCGAGCTTTTCTATTGTAATTTTTTCACTTTTAAGCTTCTCTGCAATTTTTTCATAAGATAGAGAAACTTTCTTCAGTCTAGAAAATATAAATGCTATCACCATTATCAAGCAAAATGCCACTATTGCAAAAACTCCAGTTCTTATTTGAAAGAACGCATTATATGCAATGTTTTCTGTATGAACATATATAGTCGACATTGAAATCACCTGAAAGCCCGCAACCATTCCTAGCAAAACACAAGAAATCTTCATAGCGGAAATATCTTCAAAGGTGAACTTCACAGACTTTTGAATTAGTATTTTGCTACTTATAAAAATATATGGTATTAACACGAGCATGGTTACAATAGTTATTATAAATCTGTTATCTATACTACTTATAATCTCTGGCACCCCTTCTTGCCTAGTAAGCGATAGAATACCAATCAAAAGAACCTTTATAGCAAAATAGTTAATTGTAAAGCATAATACACATGCAACCGTCAAAATATAAGATTGTTTATATATTAATTTTACTTCTATCCCTAACACTACAAAGAATACTATCATCACTAATCCTTCATAGTTAAACTCCAGTAAATAAATAGGGACAAAAAACAAAAAACTATTAACGAGAGTCACTAATAGCACTATTCCTTTTTTTACATTTGAAGTCCCATATATTTTTGATATATAGTAAAGTACAGCAATAATGTAAATTATATATACTATGGAAGATACAAATACCATTTAATTACCTCTCTTCTCATAATATGAAACCTTCTCTTGCTTCATCAACTCATCAACCTTTTCTAAAATTTCCGTCCTACTGTATTTTTCTTCATTATTTTGAGGTGTTGGAAAAACCCTATATCCTAAATTTACGTGGGAGGTATAACTTTCCTTCTCATTTTTCTTTTGCATTGAGATTCTTATTCTCTCTGCCACTTTCTCCATGTCCTCTGGGGTTACTTCAATTAAAATAATCAAAAATTCATCGCCACCTAATCTTGCTGCAAAGTCTTCTTCTCTAATTGAACTTCTCAACCCATCGGCTACATCTATAATATATTTATCTCCCACCTTATGACCTAGCGTATCATTGACTTGTTTTAAAGCAAATATATCTGCATACATCAAGCCAAATCCTACTTTCCCATCCTCACAAAGCGCATCTATCTTTTGAATAATAAATCTTCTATTATATAATTTTGTTAAGTCATCTGTATATAATCTTTTTTCAGCAACAACTTTTTTCTGCATCGCTTTCCCATGTGCCAGTGTAGCTTCGTCCGATTTTCTCTTATACGGGTGCAACTTAACCAAGTACAGAGTAAAGAAAAAGACGCAATAGTATATCATTAACACAAATACACAAGTTATGCCAACTGTTACCATAAATTCAATATATGCTTTATTTCCCATAATAAGATAAGCATCTAAACCAGTAAGAAGTAACAAAGCTGTGCCCGTTCCAGATATTATTTCAGAGTACATTTTCGAATTAGAAGCCATTAGTAATTGCTTTGTAGGAACATACTTATTTATACCTACTATAAGTATATATAACATTACAAAGCAAATTAAAATCGTTTGATAGAAGAGTTGAGGATTTTCATAGACAGCAATTAGCCTATTATTTGTAATTAAACTCATCCCTATTAAGATTATCAAATGCACAGCTTGAATACTCAAAGTATAGCTTGCAGCACCAAACCAAGCCTGTCTAAATCCACCTTTGGATAGGCAAGCTAACTCCACAAGATAGCTAATATATATTATCACACTCAACAAAAAGTATGGAGTTCCTAACATGTATGCGACATAAAAAACAACTGTATTGAAAATCGGTAGTGCAATCTCCAACACCTTGTTCTTTTTCGCCTCTTTAAGAAGGTTTAGTGAAAATTTTAAAATATAAAGATTATGTATAAAATATACCAAAATCCCTGCAATAATCCAAAAATATTCTCCCATTTTTCTCCTAACTAACCACACGTATTATATATGCGAATTATAACACTTTCCCCATGGTTTTTCAAGAATTTGCAGCCTGCTTATCCCCTGCGAACTCCCCTGCTTATCCCCTATCTACGATTTATGGTATGACTACCATCTATCACTATGTCTCTCCCTACAATAAGCCCTGCAACAAAGTGAATAATTATTAATAGCATTAACAAACATATTGATAATGTCCAGCTCTGACTCCAGTCAAAGATTAACCCTATAGCTACCGGTCCAATTGCTGCAAATATATAACCTACTGATTGGGACATTCCAGAAAGTTGCGATGCTCTCAAGGCGGTCGGACTTCGCAATGACATAAACGCCATAGCTAAGCTGATTGCCCCTCCCGAACCTAACGACATACAAATAGCCGAAACTATTAACAGACTCTCTTCTCCCCCTACTAACAAGATAATTAATCCTAAAAAGTAAAAAGAGCAAGTCAATATCACTAGTTTTCTTTGGTCATTAAACTTATCGCACAGTATTGGTATTGTAAGGGTTGCAGATATACTAACCAACTGTAAGATCAAAGCAATGTTACCTGCAAAAGTTTCTGAAAACCCTTTAGAAGTTATAATTGTTGGAAGCCATGCGACCAATGAGTAATATACCACTGATTGACTTCCCATAAATGTTGCCACGCCCCAAGCCAATGGTACTTTCCAAATTGACTTTATCTCCTTATTTTTCTCATTATCAACTGATTGGTTTATTGTATCAACTTTCCCCTGCATTAGCCATACTGCCAAAGCAAACACTACAGGAATAGCCCAAATTCCCATAGCATTTTCCCACCCTAAGTCTAGTGTATTTGCCAAAGGATAACTTAGACCTGCTCCTATAGCCGCAAAAATGCTCATAGATGTGGTAAGTACACTAGTATAAGCTCCTACTCTATCAGGAAATTTAAGCTTTATTAAGCTAGGAAGGAGAATATTTCCAATAGCAATTCCGATGCCTAGAATTCCAGTTCCTAGAAACAATCCGAATACATTGGTATAGGAACGAATAGCAATACCTGCGCCCATTAAAAATAGGCCTAGCACCATTGTCTTTTTATATCCTAGCCCGCTTATAAGTTTTCCTACAAATGGCGATACCAGAGCAAAGGCTATCAAAGGTAAGGTTGTTATAAAGCCTGCCATACCATTAGATAGGCCAAACTCTTCTTTTAGCATCTCTACAACTGGCCCAACTGCAGTTATAGGCGCTCTTAAATTAGAGGAAATAACCATTATTCCAAGTGCTGCTATTATTCTTTCTCTTTTTCCCATACTCCTCCAATGTAATTCGTGTCAAACACGTGAGTTATAGACATCACAGATTTTATTCTTTTATGAAAGCCATCGAAATACTTTATTCTTTTATGAAACTCACCGAAATATTTTTTTCTGCAATATTTCATTAAAAATTTGTATTATTTAATTTCACTATCAATTACTTGTTATAAATCTTGCAGTTGATCATCATATCCGCAATCCTTATAATACCTATCAAACAGCTTTTCACCTTTATCAGGATCTTTATTCATTAACTAGTATTATCCTTTAAATCACATAGCTTCTTTTCTTTCAGTAGCTCCACTGCAGCTAGAGCCTTGCCCAGCAGTACATGCATAACAATGGTTCCCAAATCTAATTTTGCGTTGCAAACTTTCCTGCTTTAGAAAGTCCTTTATATTTTTTCTTGTTGCAATCTCCAACCCTATCGCCTGATTAAAATCGCAGTCATACACCCTTCCATCCCAGCCAACGGAAATTTGGTCTCTACACATCATTACTGGAATAGTTTCTCTATTATATGATTTATATAATGTATCATAGTAGCTATCTATGAGACCCTCCGCAATTAAACTTTCACCAAATCTGCCAATAGGATTATTAGTTATTGCAATTAAATTATTAAACTCTACTCCAAAAGACTTACTCAGCTCTTGTTTGTAGACTTTTTCAAGTTCCTTTTGTGGCGGAGGAAGAAATGGTCCTCCAGGATTATATACCATTTCAAGTTCCAACTCTTTCCGTTTGCCATACCCCAATCTATTTAGCTCTTTTAGAACTTCTATGTTCTTTTCAAAAACCTTAAACCCCCTTTGTTCATCCGTGTTCTCCGCAGTGTAACACGGCAATGAGCAGACAAGTTTTATTTTTAATTCCTTGTACAACTTAATTAAGTGCGTATATTTTTTTTCTTTTAAGATTACTAAATTGGTCCTAACAATCACATTATTTGTCAACTTTCGCGCTTCTCTTAACAGCCATTCAAAATTAGGATTCATTTCAGGGGCGCCCCCTGTGATATCAATTATCTCAAAGTTCTTTTTTTTGAATACCTTTAAACAGTCTTCCATTACTTCTTTTGTCATAATTTCAGTTCTCTTTGGCCCACCACCAACATGGCAGTGGACACATTGCAGGTTACATAGTTTCCCTACATTTATTTGCATTCTTTCAAGTTTTCTGTTTGTATATTTATAGTTTTCATTATTAATTTTCTTTTCAAAATCCGGCACTCTTGATTTTCTTCCATTTGTTATCAAGTTTTCCCTATCTTCTAATTTCATAAAATTTCTCCTTCACCTCAATCAAATCTTATAATCTTTGTTTTATTCTGTGTTTAAGAAGTTTCTTTATCTACTTTTCTTAAGTTTCAAGTAAAATTAACACATTGTGCTAATTCCAATCCCTATTTTAATAAGGTTCGCTTCCCACCCTAAGAGAATTACAACATACTGCTTTCTGCTTTTTTATTAGGTATAATACCGCTCCACTTATTGTTACCACGAGGTAAATTAACCTTATGTTTCTACAGCTCACTTGGTTAATTTTTCCATTTTGTCACAATTTATAGTTTGCCTAATCCCCAAAGATAACTCTAAAATTATAATTAATATTATATAACACAAAACCCCTCTTTAGTAAGTTTACCACAATTATCCATTTTAAAAAAAATTACTTCTACCTATTTATTAGCGGAGCTATATTATTTTCAAAAGCAATATAAAGTGATTATAGTACTGCTACAGTTTACAATCTCGCATCACAACTGCCCCCTTGCATTTTTGTAAAGCAATAGTTTTAGAACCCTCTCTCAATAAAAGAAAAAGCCTCGCTAAATGCTTGGCTTTTTCTTTTATGTTGTTGTTTAATAGTTTGTATTTTAATTTGAGTCTTTTCTTTAGATTTTTCATTCAAGGTATATCTCTTAGTTATACATAAAAGAAATTCTCCAAAATCATAAATTTATCTTCTTCTGCGTCTTTCTTCAATAATGAATGAAGCAACATCAATCCCCTTGCTGTTTCTTCCAA
>CAYJGT010000017.1:0-26174 GCA_964370035.1 uncultured Oscillospiraceae bacterium | reverse complement strand
ATAGTGTTCAAGAGCTGCTTGATGGAAAAGAAAAGGTAATGTCATTCTTTATTGGTCAAGCAATGAGGCAGCTTAAAGGAAAGGCAAGCCCGGCTAAAATAACGGAATTTGTAAAAGAGGAAGTGTTTAAATAGAAAAATTAATAAGCGTGCTAAAGGTTCTTTGTTATTATGTCCTTCTCGTATCTAAAACAAAAAGGACAAATGAGAAAGTTGCATACGAATAGTAAAAGAGGCATTGTTTTGAATAATTCTCACGATTTCAAGAGAACTGTGTAGAATGAAAATGAAACAATCAAATATGTTAGGTTGATAGTGTAGCGACTTATTGCGTTACACTATTTTATTGGATAAGATTTCAGGGATAATTTGTAAACTTAGATTACTATTTTCATGATGTTATTGTATGCATCAATTGATTAGAGTTCAAGCTTACATGAAACAAATGGCAATATATGAATTTATGAAATGATAATAAGGAAGACAGATAATGTGAATTTTCGATTTTATTCATAGACTTTTCTATCTGAATCAAATTATATTGTCATGTCAGTTATCTATGATATAATATTAGTGTCAGCAATTATTAACGAGAATGAAAGGCTTAAGATATATATAAAATGAGGACAAAAGAGAGAATAAGTAGGCTAGAGAGACTTCCTGTAGCAATCCTCCCATGCTTTGTAGGTGTTGCTTCTTTGGGGAATATATATTATGGATTTGGACATGAGATTATTAGAGAATTAAGCATAATAGGTGCGGCAACTGTATTGGTTTTATATATAGTTAAGATAATTAGATTTCCTATAACTGTAAAGGCTGAATATGACCAAGTAATTCCTGCAAGCATGTACCCAGGTTTTACCATGATAATAACGATAATAGGAAGTTATTTGCTAATATATGACTATACTATAGGGAAAACCTTGTGGGTAGTTGGTGTTGCTGGGCATATTTTACATATTTTGATTTTTACATATAAAAATGTTATAAAAACACGCGTAATGGATACATTTGTACCCACTTGGTTTGTAACTTATGTTGGCATACTGAACGCCGCTGTAATAGGTAAAGATATGAATGCAGATGCATTTCTAACGGGATTAATTTATTATGGAATGATAGGATATGCCATAATTATGCCTTTGCTTATATACAGATTTATTAAATATGAACTGAAAATTTCCATGTATCATAGCATTCCAGTGATACTGGCACCTTGTAGTTTGACGGTGGGAGGATATTTGACAATTGTGGAAGAACCAAAATATTGGTTGGTGGTGGCATTGTATATTTGTATGTTAATGTCTTTGATAGTAGTTGTGCGTATGTTACCAAGGTTTTTTGCCTATGAATTCCATCCAGGCTTTGCTGGACTTACCTTTCCGATGGCTGCAGCAACTGTTGCATCGGTGAAGATGGAAGGATTTTTGTTAGAGAATGGACATATGGAACTCTACAATATAGTAGAGAATATTGCTAGTATACAACTTTATCTTACAACAATGATTATTGGATTTGTGGCGTTAAATTTTTTGATAATGGGATACAGGGTAAAAGAAAAAATTAGAAGCTATTAAGTGATTAAAGGTGAAAAATGTTTATGGTTAATGATTATTAATGTAAAAAGATTGAAAAATGAGATAAATGGAAATTATAAAAAGATGAGGGTTGAGAATAATGGGGAATAAAAAAGAAAAAGAAAAATTACCAAAATTAACGCTTAGTTTAATGTTTAGCAAAAATATAGACCTTAGAATAAAAATATTTAATCTGTTAGGCTTGGTAGGAGTTCCAATATTGATAATTATGGCCTCACTAAACTACACGGCACTAGGCCCTATTCCAGGACTAGTGTTAGCAATAGTATGTGTGGGAGTAATTGGACTGCTAGTGTATGCTAATAAAACTCGACAATTTCAAGGTGCATATATGATCACTGTGCTGATGGTTTTTATAGGGGCATTTCCGCTAATCTTTTTTTCTGGTGGGGGATACGATAGTGGGATGCCAGTATTTTTTGTTTTTGCTACAGTATTTACTGTATATATGCTTGAAGGCAAAAAAATCGTATTGTTTCTATTTTTGGAACTGACGCTGTACGTAGGTTGTTGCATTTATGCTTTTTATTATCCAGAATCAGTTACCTCTTTTAGGGGTTCAGAGGCACAGGTGATGGATATAATATTTGCCTTTGTAACTGTAAGTATTGGAGTTTCATCCACTATGTACTTCCAATTTAACATGTATCAAAACCAAGAGAAGGAACTAGTAAAGGCTAGAGAAAGTGCTGAAACAGCAAACAAAGCTAAAAGTGTATTTTTGGCAAGCGTAAGTCATGAAATTAGAACGCCTATACATGTTATTTTAGGAATGAATGAAATGATTCAACGGAATGCAACTAATGCAGATATAAAAAGGTGCTCTGATAAAATCAATGAGGCTAGCAGTATGTTACAGGTGCTTGTGAATAATGTGCTAGACGTTGCAAAAATCGAATCGGGTAAACTAGAGTTAATTTTGAAAGATTATAGAACGGAAAGTTTAATTGGATCTCTTCGGACCGTTGGGCAGGTTTACTGTGACCAAAAGGATTTAGAGTTTAGAAGCTTTGTTGATTCTGATATTCCAGAGTCCCTTTATGGAGATGAAGATCAGCTGAAAAAAATAATAACAAATCTATTAAGTAATGCGGCAAAGTACACTAGAACAGGAAGTGTCACTCTAACAGTTCGTGCAGAATTGAATGAGATAGAAGACGTTATTCTCGTGTTTATTGTCGAAGACACAGGGATTGGTATTGAAGAGGAATATTTACCAAAATTATTTGATGAATATTCTCGATTGGATCCTGAAAAGAACAGAGGGATTGAGGGGACTGGTCTTGGATTGGCAATTGTAAAAGAGCTATGCGCTGCAATGAGAGGCGAGATAAAGGTTGAAAGCGAATATGGAAAAGGTAGTAAGTTTATTGTAAAAATTCCACAAAGAATTTCTATGATAAAGAGCTCAAGTGAAGATAGAATTAGAACTTCTACAATTATAGCTCCTGAAGGGAAAGTTTTGATTGTGGATGATAATGAAGAAAACTTGCTAGTAATTAATTCATTATTAAAGCGAACGAAACTTGATGTGGTAACAGTTTCCTCGGGCAAGGAGGCTATTAGAGCTGTGAAGAAAAGGGATTTTCATGTAATTTTTATGGACTACATGATGCCTGGGTTAAATGGAGTGGATACATTTAGATTATTAAAAAGAATTCCTAAATTTGATACACCAGTTGTAGCTCTTACTGCAAATGCAGTTTCTGGCATTGAACAAGAGTTGCTAACTGAAGGGTTTGCAGATTTTGCATCAAAGCCTATTCATTGGGATAAATTAGAAGAGTTAATAGTTAAGTATTTGCCGAAAGAATTGGTTGAAATTGTTCCCTTGGAAAAAACTTATGGAGAAGAATTTAGAACTGTTTATAAGGAAATTTCAAATGGATTAATTAAATATGGAATAAATATAGACAAAGGGATTGGCTATTTTGACGGATCTTTAGAACAGTATAAGAAAACTGCAGAACTTTTATGTAATAGGCACAATGAAGAAGTTGGAAAAGTAAAGAGCCTTTTAGAAGAAGGGGATTTTGATAATATGAGGTTCCTTGTACACGCTTTAAAAGGAAAAGCAAAAAACATGGGTATGGAAAGATTATCTGAAGCTGCCGCAGAAGTTGAAAGGTTGTGTAACGCGGGAGATAATGCTGAAGCAAGAAGCCTAATGCCATATTTGTTTTTTCAATGGGAACGTGGCTGGAAAGGTTTGGAATATGTAATTGTGGAAATTGATAATATGATATTAGAAGAAAAAAAATCAAATGAAGAGAAGAAAATAGACTCCCAAGAAGAGGTTGAAGAGTGCATTAAAATGTTACCCAAATTGCTAGTAGAATTAAGGCACAAACCGTTAATTGCTTGTTTGCAGAAGATCCTAGAGGTAGAAGAAACGGAAGAGGGAAAGGCATTATTGCAAAAAGCAATTTCAGAAACAAAGTCATTTGAATTAGGAAACGCGGAAGTTGAAATAAGTAAGTTTTTAAAAATGAAAGGAATGGAATAATATGGACTTCAAAGAAAGGGTGCTAGTGATAGACGACGATTTTACATTGTTAGAACAAGCGGAGTCAATTTTAGAGGAAGAATATACAGTTAGTCTTGCTCCATCTGGAGAAAAAGCTATAAAGTTTCTTGAAAGTGGATATGGAGTGGACTTAATATTACTTGATATATTGATGCCTGACATGGATGGGTATGAAACCCTAGAGAGAATTAGAGAAATAGATGGGTATAAAAATGTTCCAGCTATTTTCCTCACTAGTTTATCTGATCCTGAAGCGGAAATGCAAAGTTTATCAAGCGGCGCGGCTGATTTTATTAACAAACCATTTATTCCTGGAATTTTGCTTTCCAGAATTAACTTAAGGTTAAAAGCAGCAAATCCGTTAGATGGAAAGAAGCTAGCTCAATTAGATGAATCTTTAACAGAAGCTGAGTTTAGGGTAGCAAAGCTATTAGCAAAGTCTTATACTAATGAGGAAATTGGTCAAGAGCTAAACTATGCTTTGGACTCGGTGAAAAAACTTGTATCCAGAGTAATTGTGAAGTTAGGGATTAAAAATAGAAGGGACATAAAGTCATACCTAAAGTAAGTGAAAATTAATAGGTTGAACTATGAGTTAACACACAAAAAAACGATAATCTAAAGGACAAATATGAAGGTTAAATCATTACCCAAAATATTAAAAGAAGAATAAAACTAAATGATGTATGATAGTTTAAAGGCCAGAGACTTATTTTCGTTGGCCTTTTTTTTTGATATTGTGGTAAAATAAACCTAGAATCTGTATAAGGAAAAAGAAAGAGGTTGAATTTTGACGGAAATACTATATAAAAACTTTAAACAGTTGGTGTTGGATAGAAGGCCTCTTATTGATGTACGTGCGCCGATTGAATTTGAAAGGGGTGCTTTTGAAACAAGTGTTAATATTCCAATAATGAATGACGAAGAACGGAAGATGGTTGGGATTGTATATAAGCATAAAGGTGAAGAGGAGGCGACAGAACTAGGTCTTGGCCTTGTTTCGGGGATAAACAAAGAAGATAAGCTAAATAGGTGGTATGATATGCTGAAGAAATGCCCAGATGCCATGCTATATTGCTTTAGGGGTGGCTCTAGATCTGCCTTTGCCCAAAAGTGGATTAAGGAGGCTTTTGATTTAGACGTGCCTAGGATTGAAGGGGGTTACAAATATTTTCGCAGCTTTACAATAAGAAGCCTGCTTCCAGAAAATATCAATGTAAAGCCTATAGTTTTAGGAGGTTACACCGGATCGGGGAAGACAATATTGCTTAAGAAATTTGGTAATTTTGTTGACTTAGAAGGGATAGCAAATCACAGAGGTTCTAGCTTCGGCGGTCATGCTACACCACAACCTACCCAAATTAATTTTGAAAATGATTTGGCATTTGATTTAATTAGAAAAGAAGCAAAAGGGTTTGAATATATTATAATGGAAGATGAAGGGCGGCATATAGGTAAAAATTTTCTGCCTGCTCCTTTTCAAGACTATTTTAAAAGTTCTGAGGTGGTGATTGTGGATGTTCCTTTAGAGAAAAGAATCCAAATTACTTTAGATGAATATGTAGTAGTGGCTCAGCAGGAATATATTGATATGTATGGGCAAGAAGAAGGATATGAAAAATGGCGACAAATTAATGAATTGAATATAATGAAATTAGAGCGTAGGTTAGGAAAAGAAAAGTTACAAGAAGCTTTGGTATATTTTGATAAAGCTTTTGAATATCAAATGAGAACAGGGAAACTTGATGCTCATGAAACCTGGATAACTCTATTCTTAAAAGAGTATTTTGATAAAGCTTACAAATATCAAATTAAGAAGGATACTAGAAATGTTGCGTTTAGAGGTGATGAAATAGAAGTTGAGGAGTTTCTGTTGGAACATTATTGCAAGGTTGGTAGATAAATAGTTGGAGGCATAAATTGAGCATAATTAATATTGATGGTTTAAATAAAAACTACGGTAAAGTTGAAGCTGTAAAAAATTTGAGCATTGAAATTCCAAAGGGAAAAATAGTAGGGTTTGTAGGAAAAAATGGAGCAGGGAAAAGCACAACGATAAGGGCTATATTAAGTTTTATATTTCCTACAAAAGGGCAGATAACTGTTGCTGGCTATGATAGTGTTAGAGATGCAAAAAAAATTAGAGAAAAGATAGCTTACGCACCCAGTGAGGCTGCATTTTATGAAAATTTAACTTGCAGACAGGTGCTTAAGTTTGCGGGAAAGTTTGCGGGGGCAACTCAACAATACATTGAGGAATTAGCAGATTATTTTGAGCTTGATTTAGACAAAAAGGTAGAAGAATTAAGTCTTGGAAATCGAAAAAAAGTTTCGTTAATCCAGTGCTTTATAAAAAAATCAGAAATAATAATCTTAGACGAGCCAACTAGCGGATTAGACCCACTTATGCAAGGAAAGTTTTTCCGGCAATTGATAAAGGAAAAAGAAAAGGGAACAACCATTTTCCTTTCTAGTCATAATCTAAGTGAAGTTGAGCGTTACTGCGATAATGTTGCTATAATCAAAGATGGAGAATTAGTAGATTATTTTGATATGGAAAATATAACATTGAGACTAAAGCAGGTTGTTACTTATACTACTATAGATGGAATAGAGAAATCCTATGAAATTACAGGGAACATCAACGAGGTTATAACTGAGTTATCGAAGCTAAACTTAACCCGTTTAGAAATAAAGGGAAAGACTGTGGAAGATGAATTTATAGACTATTATAAGGAGGTTAAAAATGGGTAATGTTTTTAAAATTTTCACCTTTGGCCTCTTGGTAAATAAAAAAAGAATAATAGGGTGGCTTATAGGTATAGTTGCTATGATGGCTATGTATATGGTTTTCTTCCCCTCTGTAAAAGATATGGCCACTGTAAAATTTGAAGCAATGCCTCAAGAAATAATGAGGTTATTTGGCATGGAAAATATGGCTGACTTAGGAAATTACTCTTCGTACTTTGGCACGATTTATCAGCTTGTCTTAATTGCGCTTTCTATCTATGGAGCAACTTTTGCGTCCTCAATAATCATAAGTGAAGAGAAAAACAAATCTATTGAATTCCTTAGTTCTTTACATGTTAGCAGACGGGAAATATATGTTGGTAAATATTTGGTTGTCACATTTTCGCTACTGTTAGTAGTTATCTTATCAACGGCGGTAACTATACTATGTGGAATTGTTGCAGGAGGAGAAAGTTATAATTTAAATGAAATATTAAGAATGAGTATAGTATCTAGTTTGATACCTATATTTTTTAGTGGAATTATACTGCTGCTTGCTGGCTTTAATGTTAAAGTAGGTACAGGAGCAATCGGTAGCTTTATAGTTTTATTAAGCTATATGCTAGGTTACCTAAGTCAGTTGCTAGGGGAAAATGGAGAATTACTTGGTTACATTTCTCCTTTCGCGACAATAGGACCAATTAGCGCACTGGAATCAAATTCTGATATATATGGAGAGTTTGCCGTATATGCCGCCATATACATAGCGGCAACAATAACAGGTTGTATCTTATATAATAAAAGGGATTTTAAAATTTAGTGAGTGAATCCGTAAGGGTCGGTTTGATTTGCATGAACGGTGACATGGGCGTTATTTAATACATTTATTGCTTCCTCGAAGGCGTTAGCGAGTTGATCTGCCATACTATGGGAAAAATCTGATCGGCATACAATTCTTTGCACTATATTTTCTTCTTCCTGACTAGGTAGTGGATAGGTTGGAACCTGCCAGCCTTTCATCATCAGCCTGTCTGAAAGGTCATATAAAGACCAACCAACATTGGCAGTGTCTTTTAGTTTGTAGCAAATTATAGGTAATTCATTTCCCTCGTTGTAGAAATCAAATAAGTCATGTTCTTTTAGGCTATTGCAAATTTTTTGTGCGATTTTACTGGTTTTGAGATGAATTTCTCTTATTCCTGAAAAACCATATCTGAAAAAAACATAATATTGAGCGATTATTTGGCTTGCGCTTCTTGAAAAATTAACTCCTAATGTAGTGAGTGAGCCCCCTAGGTAACTTACATCAAAGGATAGTTTTTGAGGAACATATTTTTTATCTTTCCAAACCACCCAACCTACACCTGGATATACAAGTCCGTATTTGTGCCCTGATGTAGATATTGAAACCACATTTTTTAACCTGAAATCCCATTTCAAATCTTTATTTGTAAAAGGCGCAAACAAAGCGCCAGAAGCACCATCCACATGTATGGGTATTTTATATTCAGCTGTTTCGTTATATATTTCTAGAGCGGAATCTAAGGCTTCAACATTATCATAAGAGCCTGTGTATGTAACGCCGAAAATAGGAACTATGCCAATTGTATATTCGTCGATTGCATTTATTGCAGCGGGTATATCTAAAGTTAAAGCATCTTCCGTTAAAGGTATCTCTCTTAGCTCTACATCCCAAAATGTGGAGAATTTTTCCCAACAAACTTGATAAGCGGAGGATATTATAATATTGGGAGATTTTCCTGTACACCCGCCAAAAGGGAGTTCTTTTTTCTTTGCGTATTCCTCCCAACGAACCTTCATAGCCATGCCAGCAAGTTGACAAGCTTCACTGGAGCCAATGGTAGAGGTTCCTATGTAGTCGGAGGAAGGAGCATTCCACAAGTGTGAAATCATTTTAATGCATCTTTCTTCGATCTCTGCTGTTTGGGGATACTCGGTTTTGTCGATGGAGTTCTTGGAAAGGTTGTTTGCGATTAGTGCTTCGGCTTCAGGATCCATATAGGTTTGGCAAAATGTTGCTAAATTCTGACGGGCAGAACCTTCAGATATTAAAAAGGTATTGATAAGGTGTGCCGCATGAGTTGGAGGAACAACAAAATCATTTAGTTCGTTATTTGGTAATATATCACCATCTGCTAATTCGTACAACCATGTTTGCTTTGCGATTTTGTCGATACAGTCGGGTGTTTGAGTGTTAGGTATTTTCTTTGACATTTTAACCTCCTAGTATTTTGGGTGTCGTAATAACCATTAGTAAACTTAAAATTGATTATTCATAGTGATTTGAAGCTTTGGCACTTTTGTTCAGCTGTGCTTAACTATGATGGCAGCTAAATTATATTGGCAAGCTTAAATTGAATTTTTCTATAATTAATGATAACATATAAAGAGGAAATGTAAAGTATTGGAAGTTAAACTTTTGCCCTAAATTGAAATGTCGAAAATGAATAGTTATGTGAAAATAAAGAGGCAGTCTTCGTGGTGGAAAGGAAAAATAAGTTGCTGAATTGTGAAAAATAATGTTTCGAATAATATTTTATTTGAAATTAAAAAAATAGAACCTAGAAGATTTGTATAAAAGAAAAAGGCTGAAAAAAAGGAAAGAAGAGCAGAGTTTCCACAGAAAGAAACAAATTGAAATTTAAATGAAAAATAGGTTTATCCACAAAAAAAATAAAATTGTATACAATTTTATCACAAGAAGCCTGTGGAAAACTTTCGAGAAAAAAATATTGAAATTTCAACATAAATACATATTTTATTCAAAAAGCGAAAAAAAATATCCACAGAATTTATTTGTGAAATTAATAAAAAAAATATTTTTTGAAAACAAGAAAAAACTTGACATATATAAAAAAATATTATTTGCTTTTCGCCCTACTAAAAACATTGAAGTTTCAAGAAATCAGTAAAAATTTATTTTTGGAAAAATGTAAATCAATGAAAAATAATGAAATATGTTGAATGAAAGGGGGAAAGGTGAAGGACAATTATAACAAAGGTTTGGGTATGTTATTTATATGTTGAATGACTTTGAAAATTTGTAAAGAAGAATAGTAATTCATAAGCAGGTACTGATAAAATTTGATGGATATTGTAATTTAATAGCACTAGTATAAGTGTGAAAAGGAGGGGGAAATGAATAATATAGAATTAAAAAGTATTATTAACGCTGTGTATTGTGGGTTAAAACTGAATAATTTTAACATTTTAGGGAAGAAAGATGAACCGTTATTCCTAGAGCCTATGATGGGAGTTGTATCAGGAGTTGATGATTATTATAACTTCTTAAAGACCCATATCGGGGAGTTTCATTGGTCTCCCTTGGAAGTGTTAAGGTTAAAGTATAAAACTGAAAAAATTAATGAAGAAAATATCAGGGTAATATCAATGGTTTTTCCGCAGAACGAAAATACTAGATTAATGCAGAGAAAAGCAACGGTATTTCCCTCGGATAACTGGGTTGTGTCGCGAGGAGAATGGGAACCCTTAATGAAAGAATTTAGCGGGAAATTAGTATCGGAAATGGAAAGTTTGGGATATAAGGCGGTATCTATTGATCTTCAACCAGAATTTCAAAGAGAGGTATCAGAGCCACTAGGGATTGCATCTAGATGGTCGCACCGACATTCGGTATATGCTGCGGGGCTTGGAACTTTTAGCTTAAGTGATGGGATTATTACAGAAAAGGGAATGGCAGTAAGGTTATCCACTATGGTAATTGAAGTGAAATCTGAGGCGGATCAAGTTATTCCTACCTGCACCCAAGACTCTAGGTTTGGCCCATATGATTGGTGTTTGTATTATAAAGATGGAAGCTGTGGGGCATGCATAAAACGATGTCCATGTGAGGCCATTTCAAAAAATGGGCATGATAAAGACCTTTGCTCTAACTATGAAGATGTCTGTGCATCAATGTGGCCGCCTCATATAGAAAGAGGTGACTATAAATTTGGCTGTGGGCTATGTCAGGCAAAAGTCCCTTGCGAGTATCGGAGGCCTTAGGCGAAAAGGAGTTATGTAAGTTGGAAGATAAGCTAGTATCAAATTAGTAATGGGGAGCAGAAATCTAAAAAAAGAAGGATTAATAAAAATGAAACTAGAAAAGAGCTTATTTTGAAATAAGCTCTTTTGTGTCTAGGATAATAGTGACAGGCCCGTCGTTGTTAATTGAAACAAGCATATCAGCTCCAAACTCTCCAGTTTGTACAGGAATTTCTAAATTGGAGACCTTATTAATAAAACTCTCGTATAGGGGAATGGCAACTTCAGGCCTTGCGGCATCAGTGAAGGATGGTCGTTTCCCTTTCTTGCAGTCTGCGTAAAGTGTGAATTGAGATATGATTAGCATTTCTCCATTGATATCTTTCAGAGATTTGTTCATTTTTCCCTCTTCATCTTCAAAAATTCTTAGCCCTGAAATTTTTTCGGATAAATAAGAAACTTCTTTTTCATTGTCTTCCTTTGTAATTCCTAAAAGTACAACAAGCCCTTGATTGATTTCCTTTTTTTCTTTTTCCTTAATTGTGACACTGGCTGATGTTACTCTCTGTAAAACTGCTTTCATAAAATCCTCCCTGTTTTTTCTTTGTTACCCTAGTGATTTGCAAATTAGAGTTGTAATATTAATTCCAATAATCTATTAATTTTGCTTTCGAAAGATATTCTAATAGCTTAGTTCTTGACTTGACTCCGAATTTTTCATAGATGTGGGCAATATGATTTTTTGTTGTATTTATAGATGTGAAATTCGTATTTGCGATTTCTTGATTAGTTAATCCTTCTTTAATTTGGCCAATAACATCTACTTCCTTTTTTGTAAGATGGTAATTATATATTAGCATATTGTAAAGTTGCTGTTTGTTTTTAATAGCAGCTTCTTCGGAAGAGGCTAGGCGGATTTGTAAATGGGGTAATAATTGATTGAGAATATATAAATCTCTTGCTGAAAAATCTTTTTTTGATTCACTTTTGTAAAGGGTTACGGCTCCAACAAAACGCCCAGAACTGATTATGCTTAAACCGGCAACGAGTCCTAGGTCAAACTTTGATAGATATTCTTTATAAAAATCTGTCTCTAATCTTAATTTTGGGTCAATAAGATCACTTTCTTTATATGCAATTGATTGATGGTGGGAAAAGATCCAACTAACATAATCCAAATCGCGGTATTGCTCTTCATATAAATGAATAAACTTTTCTTCAATAGCGTGAGGCAGTGTGCTGACTACAACTGGGTCGACTAAGAAGGAGCGCCCTTTATTGGAAGAAATACTACCTAAGCTAAAATCGGAAAAATCAAAATCAATTAGCTGAGAGAGCTTTCCTAGAAAGGTTTGCCTCATTGCTTTTAGATTTTGAATCCCGTGCAAGGAGGCTGTTAAATCGTTTATTTTTTCCCATTCGTTTCTTTTTAACATAACTAATCCTTTGTTTATTTATAAAAAAAACACTAATTTGTTTAACAAAATTTGCAAGTATATAGTAAATTACTACTATATACTTATTAATAAACAGTACTTTTGGGTGTTTAAAACAGTCTACAATAATTATAATATTAGTGCAACAGTTTTGTTAATTTATTTGAAATTTTTTTAAGTTAAAGATTGAAACAGGAGGACTACATTATGGGAGCTTATACAGCTTGGAGAGAAATTAAGACGGACAAAAGAGATGAAGCAGATGTTATGATTATGGGGATTGCCTTTGATGGTGCGGCAAGCGTAGGAAAAGGTGCGGCAAAGGCTCCTGATCAAATTAGAGAATGTTCAACAGTGCTTCCGCCAGTAAACTTAAAGGGAGAAATGTTCCCGGACTTAAGAGTATATGATGCAGGTGATGTAGAGTTTACATTAGATTGGGAAAAATACTATGGGGAAGCTGAAAGAATGGCAACTGATCTATTTAAGACAGGTAAAACTTGTATCTTCTTAGGAGGAGATCATTCGGTTCATATTCCTTTACAAAAAGCATTAGGTAAAGCATTTGAAGGAAAGAAAATAGGAATAATACATTTTGACTCACATCCAGATCTTTGCGAAGATTATCAAGATAGCAAATGGTCTCATGCATGTCCACTAAAGAGAGCCACTGATGAAACAATATCATATAGAGATTTGGCACAAGTTGGAATTAGGTCTTACGAAGCTGAAGAAATTGAACTGTTTAAGAATCACCCAGAACTATTAGTGATTAAAGCATATGACATATTTAAAGAAGGTTACCAGGCTGCTATAGATAAGTTAGTAAAGAATTTCGAAGGATATGATGTGGTTTATATTACTTTAGATATAGATGTACTTGACCCTGCTTATGCTCCTGGAACAGGAACGCCTGAAGCTGGTGGCTTAACATCTAACGAATTAATGGAAATAGTAAATCAACTTTTCGAAAAACTACCTTTAGTAGGAATGGATATCGTTGAAGTGTCCCCTCCTCTTGATACAATTAACAATACAACTTCATGGGCGGCGGTTAAACTTATGTATGAAGTGTTTGCTCAGGTTGCAAAAAAATAATTGTTAGTAAAAGTTATATAGTAAAACAAACGATAGTTTGTTAGATTTATAAAGGAGTTTGATATGGGTATTATTTCATTAATTCCACTATTGGTATTACTCGTGTTAGTAATAGTGACAAAAAGAGTTATTCCATCAATGATTATTGCTGTTGCAATAACATTCATTATCAGTGACGGAACAAATTTCATGTTTGGTTTTATAGACGGTTGGTACGAAATACTATATGTAGGAGCATATCCTTGGTTAGTAATTGTACTTCCGCTATTTGGTGCTTTAATACAAGTTTTAATTAGATCAGGCGGAACACATGGATTTAGGACCATGGCAGAGAGATATATTAAATCGAAGAAAAGTAGTTTGGTATTCACTTGGATTTTAGGTGTAATTCTATGTATTGATGATTATATTAATGACTTGGCGATAGGACCTACAGTAAGAACAATTACTGACGAACAGAAGGTTCCTCGAGAGGGTATCGGATTTATTATTATAGCTATGGGTGTTCCTGTAACTGCGTTGGTACCAATAAGTGCCATGTCTTCTTACACTTATGGGATTATGTTAGATGAAGGTGTTTCGGCAGCAGATTCAAACATGATTGCAGAAATATTGAAAGTTATACCTTTCTTATTTTACCCGTTTGCAATTATTTTGGTTGCCTTATTATTCTCACTAGGAATACTTCCGAAAATGTTTGGAATGAAAAAAGCCTTTGAAAAAGCGGAAGCTGGTGAGTTAGAGCTTCATACCGGCCAACATGAAGAGGAAGAGCAAGAAGCAGGAAAAATAATAGACTTTTTGGTTCCTGTATTGGTGCTAATTGGAGTAATGATTTGGGTTGCAGAATTAATTGTTGCAGTATGTGCTGCATTATTAGTAGCTTTCTTAATGTACATTCCAAGGAAAAGAATGAGTGTAGATACATTCTTCGAAGAGTTCATTACTGGGCTATGTTCAATGGTTGAAACTCTTGTGGTAATCGGTCTAGCTTTCATTATGGTGTTTGGGCTTACAAATATGGGATTTGATGTGTTTGTAATTGAAACAGTAACACCTTACTTAACTGGTTCAATGATTCCAGCATTGGTATTCGCAGTAGCGTTAATAATAGTTTATCTTGGTATTGATTATTGGGCAGTAATACTTCTTTTAGGTCCAATTGCAGTACCGCTAGCAGAACAGTTTGGGGTTAGCTCTTACTTTGCAATGGCGGCAGTAGTCGCCGGATCTATAGGTGGAGCTACAATGTGCATGTATGGAGAACAAATGCTTATGTGTTCGCAATCAGTACAAAAAACTTCAGTTCAACTGGGAATTGCAGTATTCCCTTATACTGTAATAGCAGCAATACTAGCATTTTTAGCGTATGTAGTAGTCGGTTTTGTAGTTTACTAAAAATATGGTTTAAGTAAAACGCAAACCGAAATCTGAATAATAATAAAAACAACCTCCAAAAGTTAGGGTAAAACTAACAGTTTGGGGGTTGTTTCATTGAAAAACTAAGGGCCTCTTTAGTTGCTTTTGTAAATGATTAAGGGGATTACTTTCTTTGAGAATCTTTAGGAGTTACGCATATACCCTTTGCTCTAGCTACGATAATAGGCTCATCTAAGATGTCGGCGGCAGAAGGGCTAATGTCAGGGCGGGCAGCTACAACTTTTCGTGCTTCAAATGACATTTTTCTAGAAGTATTTCCCATTTCTGTGATTTCGCCATAAACTTCAATATAGTCTCCTGCGTATGTTGGAGCAAGGAACTCTACGTCATCATATCTTAAGAAAAGGCCTTCGTCTCCATCTGCCATAATTAGAAGTTCTGTTGCTAAATCACCGAAGAGGTGAACCATGTGAGCGCCATCAACTAGGCTACCGCCATAGTGAGCATCTTTGTGTGACATTCTTAATCTTAATGTTGAACTAATTTTATCCATTTTTTCCTCCTTATATTATAAAAATATACAAAATTTCAAGTTACTAATGAGAATGTAACATGTTTCACATGAAAAAGCAAATAAAACTTTATTAATTATTCTAATGGCTATTTTATATTAACGATAACAAAATAAAAAATATAAATAAATTGGAGTTAAAAGTAGTAAACTTTTAACAGGAAAATTGTTGAATATTTAATGCAAACAGAGTAGAATGTAAACGTGAACCGAAATATGTTCAGAGTAAAGGGCTGAGTATAATTTGATGTAAAATAAAAGTGAGGCTGCTTAAATTAAAGATAATTATCATAGTATTTCCTTACTTGATTTAGTTGGCAGTGTATTTTGAACTTGATTGAAAGTAATAAGAATAATTAATGCTGTCTTAATAATATGGAAATAAATAAGGCGGAAAGGAATGTTAAATGGGAAGCTATTTTGATAAAACGAATAAATTTGGAGTTGAAAGATCGGTGGAGCCTCAAAACGTTTTGCCAACTTCTGCATGGAAAATTGATAATGGCAGAGAGCTTAAGGAAAATGAAGTGAAAATTAAAATTGGTAGAATTCATATTGAAAGCACAAGTTTTAGGCAAATTTGCATGGAAGCACACGATGAGGACGAACTAATTAAACAAAAAATAATTGATATAGTAATTCAAAGAGGGAAGCTCCACAATCCAGTTACAGACACAGGAGGAGTTGTTTGTGGTTTAATTGACGAACTAGGAACTTCATATAAGAATAAAGAGGAATTCGAAAAGGGAGAGCAGGTGATTTGTAATGCTTCTTTAGCCTCTATACCAATGCATATTACAAAAATCGGTAAAATAGATAGAGTTTTTAACCAAATTGAAGTGGAGGGATATGTAATAGCTCATGACAATATACCAATAATTAGAAAACCTGAAGGATTGCCGGTGAACCTTACTTTGTATGTGTTTAATGAATCGGGAACTATATATAGAATGAGCAAAATTCTTGAAGGGAAAGAAAATGTGCTAATAGTGGGGACAAACCTTCTGATGAATCTTATTTTTGGTTATACTATTAGAAAAATATTAGGGGAAAAGGTTCAAGTTGTAAATTTAATTGATAACAAGAACAAGACCGTAATGAGAGGAGAGTCAATATCGAAGTTGCTAGAGGAAATTTTTGATATTTCCAAGCAGGTGAACATTTTAAAACCTATAGAAACAATAGAAGACTTAGAGGGAGAAAGCAAATTTGATTTGGTAATAAATTGTTCGGAAGTGCCTGGAGCAGAATCCTTATGCGTTTTAGCCGCGGATTATGGAGGAACAGTAATGTTTGCCAACTTGATTAACAACTATAACTCAGCTTTATATATAACTGAATCCTTAGGAAAGCAAATAGAAATAATTACCGCAGAGGGGTACATGGAAGAATATGACAGTTTCGATATTGAAATTGTTGGGGAATTGGCATCATACTTTAAAGAAAATGATGCGATCGGCAAGAAAAAGGAGGAAACCTCCATTGAAGAAGAAGTGATAAAAAGAAAAAGAATAATACAACTTCCTGAAGAATTTGTTTGCAGTAATGGTAAAATGGAAAAGATTGTAGAAGAAGTAGTAAGGGTCTCAAAGTATGACTGTAACGTTTTGATAAGTGGAGATACTGGGGTAGGAAAAGAAAAGGTGGCTAACTTAATACAAAAGAGCAGTGATAGAAAAATGCAACCATTTATCAAGGTGAACTGCGCGGCTATTTACCCTAACTTAATGGAATCGGAGTTTTTTGGATATGAACCAGGAGCCTTTACGGGTGCTAGTACAATGGGAAAGAAAGGGTACTTTGAATTGGCAGACAATGGGATTCTTTTTCTTGATGAAGTTGGAGAAATTCCATTAGATATGCAAGCAAAATTATTGAGAGTAATACAGGAGGGTGAGTTTTATAGAGTGGGTGGTGTAAAACTAATTAAAACTAACCTTAGAATTATTTCTGCAGTAAATAAGGATTTGGAAAAAAGTATTGAAGAGGGAACTTTTAGAAGAGATTTGTATTATCGCCTCAATGTGGTTTCGGTTAAGATTCCTCCTTTAAGTGAACGAAAGGAAGACATTGCGCCTTTAGTGAAAAGCTTTCTGAAAAAGTATGGTGAAAAATTTGGAGTGGAAAAAGGAATTAGTGAAGATGCATTAAAATACTTAGTTAACTATAGTTGGAAAGGGAATATTAGAGAACTTGAGAATACAACTCAAAGATTAATTATTTCTGCTAAATCCGATGAGGTTGAGCTAGTAGATGTTCTTAGAGGACTTCATGAGGAACTCTTTGAGGGCGGCGAGTTCAATTCGATGCAAGAAGATATTAATTTGGAAAAAATGATGAATAATTTTGAAAAGCAAATAATAAAAAGAGCTTATGAAACACATGGAAGCACAAGAAAAGCAGCGAGTTCAATAGGCATTAGTCAAACTCAATTTGTAAGGAAAAAAAATAAGTATGAAGTTTAACTAAGGGTGCGTGGCTAATTCGCAAAATCAGAAATAATTAAAAGTATAATAATAAAATAAAAGCATGGGAGCGAACCGAAAAAGGTTCGCTATTTTATTGAATGAAGCAAACGTGGTTCGAAAAAGCAGAAAAATTCGAAAATTAAGTTATTGTAATAGGAGATTATGAAAAGAAATACGTTGAAATTTAAATGAAAAATTGAAATTTTGAAAAATCCATATTCAGAACACATATTTGGCACAGAAGTTGCTTATAATATAGGGTAAGTTGAAAATAATTTAGAATATTTCAGGTGATGAGGTAGGTATAGTTATTTTGCTAATTAAAACATATTAATAATATTTTTAGTAAATTTAGATTAAATAGGAGGATTGAATTATGAAAAAAGGATGCCCATTCGGAACACACAGAGTTATTTCACCAAAGGGAGTGTTGCCACAGCCTGCGGATGTAATTGATAATAATATGGAAATATTTGACAATGAAGTATTGATTGATGTTCAAACATTAAACATAGATTCTGCATCTTTCACTGAAATAAAGAAGAGGGCAGGAGGAGATATTGAAGAGGTTAAAAAGACAATGCTTAGCATTGTAGAGAAAGCTGGAAAACATAAAAATCCTTGGACCGGTTCAGGCGGAATGTTAATCGGAACAGTTTTAGAGGTTGGGGAAAATTATGTTGGCGACCTAAAACCTGGAGATAGATTGGCAACTTTGGTGTCTCTTTCTCTTACACCACTAGTAATCGAAGAGATTTTAGAGGTTAGACCTAATATTGACCAAGTGGATATAAAAGGAAAAGCAATACTATTCCAAAGCGGAATTTATGCAAAACTGCCAGATGATATGGAAGATGGCCTTGCTCTAAGCGCACTTGATGTTGCAGGAGCTCCTGCACAAGCGGCTAAATTAGTTAAGCCAGGAGATACAGTAGTGGTAATTGGTGGCGGTGGAAAGTCTGGGCTTCTTTGTCTTTATGAAGCTAAGAAGAGAGCTGGTATTACAGGTAAGGTTATCTGTGCAGCTGGATCTGAAGGCTCAAAAGTTAGAGCAGAAAAACTTGATCTTGCAGACGAATATTTCGTATTTGACTGCACAGATGCAGTAGGCTTCTATAACAAAATGATGGAAGTTACTGATGGGCAGCTGGCTGATTTGGTAATTAACTGTGTAAATATAGAAAATACAGAAATGGCATCTATTTTAGCTTGTAAAGATGAAGGAACAGTTTATTTCTTCTCAATGGCTACAAACTTTACAAAAGCAGCTTTAGGTGCTGAAGGTGTTGGAAAAGATGTGAATATGATAGTGGGTAATGGATACACAAAAGATCATGCAGAGATCACTTTACAAGTATTAAGAGAAAACAAGGCTCTAAGAGATTTATTCCAAGAAATGTATGCATAATTATTAAGCAGTTATAAACAACTTAGGGAAATATTCCCTAAGTTGTTTATCTGATATAGACGAAAAAAGGAGGCTAAAATGACAATAAGAAATTGGAAAGAAGTTCCTCTATGGAAGGACGTTACCGAAGAACAGTGGAATGATTGGCATTGGCAAGTAGAAAATAGATTAACAACAGTTGATGAAATTGCAGAAGTAGTTAACCTGAATGAAAAAGAAAAAGAAGACATTTCTAAAGTAATGGATGGGTTTAGAGTTGGTATTACTCCTTACTATGCATCATTAATGGATCCAGACGATGAAAGATGCCCAGTAAGAATGCAAGCTGTGCCTATTCTTGGGGAAACACATACTTCTGCTGAAGATATGGCGGATCCTTTACATGAGGATGAAGATTCACCAGCGCCTGGACTTACACATCGATATCCAGATAGAGTTCTTTTCTTGATTACTGATCAGTGTTCTATGTATTGTAGACATTGTACTCGTAGAAGAATAGCTGGAGAAAACGATGGAAGCAGAAGTAGAGAAGATATTGATGCATGTATTGCATACATAAAAAGGACTCCTCAAATTAGAGATGTACTATTAAGTGGAGGGGATTGTCTTTGTGTTGAGGATGCAACTTTGGAGTATATTTTTTCAGAACTAAGAAAAATTCCGCATGTGGAAATTGTAAGGCTTGGATCTAGGACGCCAGTTGTTATGCCTATGAGAATTACGGATGCGCTTTGTGAAATGATTAAAAAATATCATCCGGTTTGGCTAAATACACACTTTAACCATCCAAAGGAAATGACAAAAGAGGCAGAAGTGGCTTTGGCAAAATTAGCAAATGCAGGAATTCCTTTGGGAAATCAAACAGTTTTGCTAAAAGGTATTAATGACTGCCCACATATTATGAGAGATTTAGTTCATATTCTTGTAAAGAACAGAGTTAGACCGTATTACATTTACCAGTGTGACTTGTCTCTTGGAATTGGGCATTTTAGAACACCAGTATCTACAGGAATACAGTTGATTGAGAGTTTGAGAGGGCATACCTCAGGATATGCAGTTCCAACATTTGTAGTAGATGCACCAGGCGGAGGAGGTAAAACCCCAGTAATGCCTCAATATATTATATCTCAAGCACCAGGAAAAATTGTGCTCAGAAACTATGAAGGCGTTATCACGACCTATACTGAACCTGTAAACATTGAATCTGTACCGTGCACATGCGACTATTGCACAGGTAAAAAAGAATACACATACGAAGGAGTCGCAGCTTTAGAACAAGGATTAAAACTCTCCCTAGAGCCAGAAGGCCTATCAAGACATAAGAGAAAATAAGAAACATAAATTTATTTAACCTGCCTCAAAAGTGAGGCAGGTATTCCCATAATATAAGGTAAAACAGAAGGTATAATAAGGAGTCGAAATGAGTCTTTTAAAAGAATTATCTTTAGAAAATAAAATAATTTCCATTGTGGGAATGGCAAAAAACTCTGGTAAGACAGCTACACTTAACTATCTTGTAGAAGAGGCGATGGATGAAGGAATGGTTATTGGCGTTACGTCTACTGGTAGGGATGGAGAAGATACAGACCTAGTAACAGGGACTGATAAACCTAGAGTGTATTTGGAAGAGGGAACTTTAGTTGCGGTTCCAAAAGGTTTGTATGATTTAGCAGATGCAGATTTAGAAATAATGAGATTAACAGATTATCATAGCACCATAGGACAAATAATGATTTGCAAGGTTGTAGATGCAGGATATGTTCAAATTGCAGGTCCTGTATCGACAAAAGAACAAAAATTATTATGCAAAGATTTGCTTGATATGGGTGTAGAAATAGTTCTTATAGATGGGGCAATAGACAGAAGACATATTGCTAATCCAGAAGCATCTGATGCTGTGATTTTGGCTACAGGAGCAGTTCTTTCGAGAGACTTAAAAAAGGTGGTAAAGGAAACGGCCCATGTAATTTCCCTTTATAGTTGTCCAAAGTTGGAAAATGAGCTGGTAAGAAAGTCCATAGAAGAGCTGAAGGTCTTGGATAAAATATTGACAATAGATGTAAATAATAAAGTGAAACAGTTAGATTTAAAGACTGGATTAGGATCTTCAAATTATCTTGATAAGGAAATAACAGAAGAAGTTAGATTTATTTATATTCCAGGGGCTTTTACATCAAGTGTGGTTGGGGATATAAAAATTCAGAAACTGAAAAATATAAAGTTTATACTTAAAGATCCTACAAAAATATTTATAGACAATGCTAGCTGGAAACAGTATTTGAAAAAAGGCATGCAAGTAGAGGTTTTGGAGAATATTAAGGTTGCCGCAGTAACTGTAAATCCCTATTCTCCCAATGGATACTTTTTTGAACAAAAAAGGCTAAAAGAAGAAATGGAAGCAGTGCTTCCCAATCTTCCCATATTAGATGTTAGGGCTTAGAAAGGGGGAGCTATGGCGAGAAGATTTTCAAATGTAAGAAGTAAGAGTCAAGTGGACTTTGAATATATCGTAAATAATATCGAGCTAATAACCCCATTTGGAAAAGAAACGGTTAAAAATATGAAGGCTTTTTTTCCAGGGCAAGAACAAAGTCTAAAAAGAGAATTTTTCTTAATTGAAGAAATAATTAAATTTAATAGAGATGAAAATAAAAAGTTGGTGGATTTGAAATTGGCTCTAATGCCTTTAAAAGATATTAGATTTTCGGTAGAACGATCGGAAAAAGATACTCTTTCCACAATAGAACTTTTTGAAATAAAAAGCACGCTGCTAATATTTGAAAAAGTAAAAGAAATTTTCAAAGGAGTAAATATTCCAAAGGAATTTGAAATATTAGACACAAGAGAAGTACTGGATGAACTTGACCCAAGAGGAGATAGATTAAATACATTTTATATCTATGAAGAATTTTCAGAAAAGTTGAAGCAACTTCGTGAGGAAAAGAAGACTAAAGAACTTAGTATAAGAAATGAAAAGAAAAAAATTAGAGAAAGACTTAGGCGAGAATTAGAAATACATCTAACTCCGAAGTTTGATTACATAGTTTCAAAAGGAGACACTGAGGAGTTTGAAAAGTTAAACAATGTTCTGGAACTTGAGCAGACTGCCCAAGATCTAGTTTCTATCACTTTTGGAATTGCCGAAACTGAAGAACAGAAATTAAAAAACAAAGAAATAAGAAAACTTGAAATAGAAATAGAAGTTGAGGAGGACGCTGTAAGAGAAGAGCTTTCCTTTAGAATTTGGGAAAATAGCAAGCCTATTTTAGAAAATATGAGAAGGATAGGGAGACTAGACTTTACAATAGGAAAAGCAGAATTTGCAGTAAACAATAATTGTGTTAAGCCCGAGATTGTAAAAGATCATATTATTGAGATTAATGAGGGAAGGCATACGAAGGTAGAGCATATACTAAAAAAGAAAGAGAAAGAATATATTCCTGTTTCAATTAGTCTAAAAGAAGGGGTTGCCTGCATAACGGGGGCAAACATGGGTGGTAAGACAATAAGTCTTAAGCTGGTAGGAATGATGGTGTTTTTAACCCAGTATGGATTTTTCGTTCCTGCAAAAGAATTAAAGATAGGTTTATCAAGTTTTATGCAAATTTTAATTGGGGATAGCCAATCTGTAGAAAGAGGATTATCCTCATTTGGAAGCGAAATGGAAGAATTGAAAGAAATCCTAGATAATAGTAAGGAGCGCTCCTTGATATTAATTGATGAAATTGCTAGCGGAACCAACCCAATAGAAGGAAGAGCGTTAACAAAAGGTTTAATTGAATATTTGAAAAAAAGGGAAACTATAACATTAATAACGACTCACTTTGAAGTGGGGGATGAAGAGGAAGTGAAGAATCTACAGGTTGTAGGATTAGCTAATACGGATATAAAGCTTCTTGAAAGAGAAATAAAATACTCAAACAGAAGTCAGAGAATTGATATTGTGAGTAAATATATGGATTATAGGCTAGTGGAAGTAAAGAAAAAGGCAAAGGTTCCACATGATGCGCTAAATATTGCCAGAATACTAGGAATTGATAAACAAATATTAGAAAGTGCAAAAGAACATCTAGAATAGGCAATTTGACATTAAAGATAATGAGAATAACTGCTTCGTAAAAGCAAAAATAAAATAATAAGTTGAGAAAAAATGTAGTGATAGAAAAGGAGAAACCTATGAAAAGCAAACTTAATTTAGATCCAAAGGTAATCGACAGTGCAAGATCTTGCGCGGGAAGAATCTCGAAAAGTATGCAAGAGTTTATAGAGCTGCATACTACAGTGAGTACAGAAAGAACAATCTTAAGGCTTTTAGGAATAGATGGAGTGGATGATGTTGAAACTCCTCTTCCGAATGTGGTTGTAGACCAAATAAAAGAGGCGGGAGGACTTTCTAGAGGAGTAGCCTATTGGGTTGGAAATGCAATGATTCAAACAGGACTAAAGCCTCAGGAAATAGCAGAAAAAGTGTCAATTGGAGAAATAAAAATAACAGAGCTGCCAACAGCCACTTTGGGTGAAGTTGAAAATGCTATTAAGCCTGTAGCGCTGGAGATGCTAGAAACTATTAAATCTCAAACAGCGAAAAGAGAGGATTTTATAAAAAACGTTGGAGAAGGAAAAAAACCTTATCTATATGTTATTGTTGCGACTGGAAATATTTATGAGGATGTTCTTCAAGCAAAGTCTGCAGCGAGGCAGGGAGCAGATATCATTGCAGTAATTAGAACTACTGCGCAAAGCTTACTTGACTATGTTCCTTATGGAGCAACTACTGAAGGGTTCGGGGGAACATATGCAACTCAAGAGAACTTTAAAATAATGAGAGCTGCGTTAGACGAAGTTGGAGAAGAAGTTGGTAAGTACATTAGGCTTTGTAATTACTCTTCTGGTATGTGTATGCCGGAAATTGCAGCAATGGGAGCGATAGAAAGATTAGATGTTATGCTTAATGATGCTCTTTATGGGATTCTATTTAGAGATATTAATATGCAAAGAACACTGGTTGATCAATATTTTTCAAGAGTAATTATTGGATATTGCGGCAGCATATTTAACACAGGCGAAGATAATTACTTGACAACTGCTGATGCTATTGAAGAGGCTCATACAGTTCTTGCTTCTCAGTTTATTAATGAGCAATTTGCAGTTCTCGCTAATATAAAAGAGGATCAGATGGGTCTTGGCCATGCATTTGAAATAAACCCTGATACTGAAGACGGATTTTTGATTGAATTGGCACAGGCGCAAATGGCAAAGGAAATTTTTCCAAAAGCGCCATTAAAATATATGCCTCCTACTAAGTTTATGACAGGAAATATATTTAAAGGTCATGTGCAAGATGCTCTATTTAATATGATAGCTGTTACTACAGGACAGTCATTACAGCTATTGGGAATGATGACAGAGGCTATTCATACTCCACATATTCAGGATAGATACTTAGCTCTTGAGAATGCAGAATATGTATTTAATAATGCAAGACATTTAGGAGAAGAAATTGAATTTAAGAAAGACGGAATGATTCAAAAAAGAGCTCAGAAAGTACTTAAGGAAGCTGATGAATTATTGCACCAAATTGAAAAAGATGGTTTGTTCTATACTTTGGAAAATGGAAAGTTTGCAGGGATAAAAAGACCTAAAGATGGAGGAAAAGGTTTAGATGGAGTTGCTGTGAAGGATGATGGATATTTTAATCCGTTTATTCCATTAATGTTGGGAGGTACAAAATAATGACTGGTAAAGATACAGCGATAGCAATGGTTGACTTAAAGAAGGTTAAACCTTATGGTGATACATTAAACGACGGACAGATGCAGCTTTCATTTACACTTCCGGTTCCGTATGGAGAAGAGGGTAGCGAAGCTGCAAAACTCCTTGCTAAGCAAATGGGATTAGATGAACCTAGCGTTACTTTTTCAAAAGACTTGAAAGATGGGTTTACATTTTTTATAGTTTATGGAAAGTGCAAGCATACGGTTGACTACACTACTATTAAAGTTACAAAAGTAGAAGTTGATATTATGGATAGGGCAGAGTGCGGAAAGTTCATTAAAGAAAATATAAAGAGAGATGTGGTAATTGTAGGTGCATCTACGGGAACAGATGCTCACACTGTTGGAATTGATGCGATTATGAATATGAAGGGATTCCATGGCCACTATGGACTTGAAAGATACGAAGGTGTAGAGGCTATTAATTTAGGAAGTCAGGTTCCTAATGAAGTGCTCATTGCTAAAGCAAAAGAAGTAAATGCAGATGCGATAATAATATCTCAAACCGTAACTCAAAAAGACATTCATGTACAAAATCTTACTAACATGGTAGAGCTACTTGAGGCGGAAGGTCTTAGAGATAAAGTAGTTTTATGTTGCGGAGGACCTAGAATTTCTCATGAATTAGCACAAGAATTAGGATATGATGCAGGTTTTGGACCACATACATATGCTGAACATGTTGCGTCCTTTGTGTTAACAGAGATGGTTAAAAAAGGGATGAATAAATAAGCAAGTGGAAATGAAGAAGGAGGAGAAATGAAAAACAAGATAATGACTGCCCAAGAAGCAGTGGCACCAATAAAAGATGGAGCAACAATTATGGTTGGAGGATTTATGTCCTGCGGTTCTCCGGAAATTTTAATGGATGCCCTAGTTGAAAAAGGAGTAAAAGACTTAACAGTAATAGGAAATGATGCGGGAGTTCCAGGAAGAGGAATAGGAAAACTTGTATCAGCAGGTTTAGTCAAGACAATAATCGCCTCTCATGTAGGTTTAAATAGAGAAGTCGGAGAAAAGATGAATGCAGGGACAATAGAATGTATTCTGGTTCCCCAAGGAACTCTAGCAGAAAGAGTAAGAGCAGGAGGAAATGGACTTGGAGGATTCTTAACACCAACGGGAGTAGGAACGATAGTAGCAGAAGGAAAACAAGTAATAAATGTTGGAGGAAGAG
>CAYJGT010000016.1:0-29085 GCA_964370035.1 uncultured Oscillospiraceae bacterium | reverse complement strand
AGTTACAGAAATGGGAGTAATGGAAGTAAAGGAAGAAGGTTTAGTACTAACAGAACTACATCCAGACTTTACAGTGGAGCAGGTAAAAGAAGCTACAGGAGCTACACTTGTAATAAGCCCAGACTTAAAGGTTATGGAAAGTTAAATTTTATAATGAGCATATCGATGTAAATTAATATAAGGAGTGGATCTAAATTTAAAAGATAAGTTTAGATTCACTTCTTTATTGTTGCTTTGCTTAGTCTATGGTTATGAAAAAAAGGCTGTCAATAAAAATTGATTTGAATATATCGGGGATGATTATTGAGAACTCACTTTATTTCATAGTTGATTTTCAAAAGGCTACTTATCAAGGGATTCTTTAATTAAATGTTCTTCTCCCTCTCGAATGACCTGAAGAACTTGAGATTTGTTAATTTCCCAAAGAAAGGCTCTTACTAGAGGAGAACCAAAATCGTCTATGTCGAAAATTCGTTTCCAACTTTCTCGAACTTGTTTTTCTTCTTTTGGGAGCCTTCCTCTATACATAGGCTCGAAAATTTCATAGCTACCTTTCAAACCCAATTTTGATAGGTGTTTTTTGAAGCTTTCTTCATCGGCCTTACTTTCAGGGAGATACATATGATTTAGAGTGTAGTCCCATTTTAAATCGTCGAAATATATTAAATCCTTTTTTTCAACCGCCAACACATAAAGAACTGTGCCAGGAATAGGTAGAAAGGAATCTTCCTTCCTTACAGCGCACCAAATTGGCAGCTCTGCATATTCTGGCTTGGAAAGTCTAGTTTCAAGCTCATTTGCCAACCAAGTGTAGCAGCCTAATATGTGCTCATTAACGATTTCTCCAAAATAATCAGATACCTTTGATTTGGTAGGATAAAAACGCCCTTCTTCATTTAGTTGATTTAAAGTTTTATCGGATTGTCTAGTGTATAGAATTACCTTCCCCATATTTACTCCTTTTGGTGACTCAAAACTCACAAAACTAGTAAAAGTCTATTTATCAAAGTATAGCATATTTATTGAAATGTTACATGCTAAAAGCAAGATAATCAGGTGGGTTTTGAATTAGAATAGCTAAAATAGGTAATTGTAAGCAAAAGGTGTAAGCAAAAATAGCAAAGTTATTAAATTTTATTGGAATTTTTCCTAGAAATAAGTTATAATTTAAGTGTCTTAATAATTAAGGGGAGTTTAAAATGAAAGAAAAAATCCACTTTGCAGAAGATGTGCCTATTACTATAACTGTTGGCAATTATATTGAACATCCTATTCATTTTCATGATGACTTGGAGATTGTTTATATGCTCAAAGGCAAGATTAATATGAGGAACGGACACTATGCCTATCAGTTAAAAGAAGGGGATATTTATTTTTTAAATGAAAGAGAAATGCATAGTTTTGAGACTGTAGATGGAGAGCCAAATATGATGATGGTTCTTCATATTGATTTTAAATATTATGCAAAATACTATGAAGGAAAGCTTGGGAACAATTTCTTTGTATCGGGAATTGATAGCGATGATGTTGATGAAGAGTATATTGAAATGCTACGAGTTATTATTTCTAAAATAATGCTTGAAAAAATTCAAAAAGGTTACGGATATGAACACAGGTTAATTGAAAAAGGACATAATCTTATTTCTGTTCTCTTATCTGATTTTCAAAATTTTGCTTTAGAAGATGGAAAATTCATTAATTGTAAATGGAAGAAAGAAAATAAAGTGCTTTCTGGAAGGCTAATGAGAATAACAACATATATGTATGATAATTATTCTAGGAAGTTAACTTTAAACGAGATTGCAGAAAGAGAGCATTTGAGCTTGTTTTATCTTTCTCATGTAATAAAAGAAGCGACTGGGTTAAGTTTTCAAGGGCTACTTAACTTTATTAGAGTTGAGGAGTCTGAAAAATTAGTGCTAGATACTAGAAAAAAAATGGGTGCCATAGCAGAGGAATGTGGATTTTCTGCTTTAAGATATTTTGTCAAGCATTTTGAACAGTGGTTTGGAATGCCTCCAGCTGAGTATCGAAAATTGTACGCAGGAAAAACCAGCAATAAAAAGACGATGGCAGTAGTTGAGAAATCATCTGTTTCAGAGATAGAAGAAGCTATTAGAACTTTAATAGGCAATGAGTATAGTGATTATAAAAATAATAGAGAAGTAGAAACATTTAGAATAGATATAACTGGGGAAGAAAAGTATATATATAAAGATAGAAGAAGTGGACTTGCAGATTCTATTGAAAAAGGAAGTAATCTAACAATTACAAAACCTTTGCAAATGTTTAGAGCCATTGGGGATAAATTGATTGCCGAAGGTGAGAACTTTGTTATAGCGAAGAAAGAACTAAAAATTGAAGGTGAGGATAGTTATAGCATATTAGTTTCTCATGGAAATGGTACTTTACTTAATGAAATAGTTAAGTCTGATTCTTTTGAAAAAACAAAAAAAATAATTGAAAAGGACAATACTGTAAAAGAGTTTTTAGTTAATGTAAATAATCTTTCTGGGGATGTGCATGTAGCTAGATACAAGACGACAGCAGAGGCCATATTGGAAAATTTAATGCATGCTAAAGAGAATCGTTTATATTTTGATGATAGAGAAAAAATAATAAGTGCAATTAGAAGTTTTCCAAAAGTTAATCATGAAGTAATTAGAGGAAGTGATACGATTTTAATTAGATCGGTTTTAGAACCTACGGAGGTTGAGTTGATATTAATTAATTAATACTGAAGAGTTGTTTAGCAGGCAATAGCCATCTAGTGATTTTATTACTGTTATTAAATAAAAAATTAATTTACCAATCCCTAAAGCAAACTTGTGAAAAACAATTGTGCTTTAGGGATATTTTAATGATTAGAAGGAGCAAAAAAGTTAGTAATTGATAAAATATTGTATAAAATAAAAACAATTGATTTCTTTAATATAAGCAAGATAATAATTATTAAGAGCAAATACATTATTGAAATTTTTACCATAATTGATAGACTAATACTTAAGAAATAGCTAATTCGAATAGCTTGATTTAACCGAATTTGACGTTTGATTTAATATTGTAGGAGGTAAATATGAGACTACTAATAATTGGTTCAGGTGGAGTAGGAAACTCTGCAGCAAAAATTATAAAAAGAGCAGGAGAAGGCGGAATGTGGGCAGAAAAAGTTGTTCTTTCTGACTTTAATGAAGAGAGAGCAAAAACTGTAGCAAAAGAATGTGATGACGAAAGATTTGTAGGGGAATTTATAAATGCTAGAGAAGCGGATAGCATTAAAGCTCTAGTAGAAAAGTATAATATTACAAATGTTTTAAATGCTTGTGACCCAAGCTTTAACGAAAATATTTTTGACACTTGTTTTGATTTAGGGCTAGGATATATTGACTGTGCTATGACATTAGCAGTTCCACACCCAACAGACCCATATAACAAAACTAATATTAAATTAGGCGACTATCAATATGCTAAGGACGAAGAGTGGAAGAAAAAAGGACTTCTTGCAATAGCAGGTTCAGGAGTTGAGCCAGGAATGGCAAATGTATATGCTAAATATGCAGAAAAATATTTATTTGATGAAGTTCACGAAATAGGAGTTAGAGACGGAGATAACTATGATGGGGACGATGTAGGGTACTTCGGATTCTCTGTTTGGACTACTATAGATGAGTGTTTGAAGCCTCCAGTTGTTTGGGAAAAGGACAAAGGTTGGTTCACTACAGAAAACTTCTCGGAACCAGAAATTTTTAATTTCCCAGGAGGAATTGGCGAAGTAGAAGTAATAAATGTAGAACATGAAGAAGTACTAATGATACCTAGGCATGTAAAGTGTGACAGAGTTACATTTAAATACGGTGTTCCAAGAGAACTTAGGGAAATCCTTCTTAATCTAAGAGAGATGGGAATGACTGAACCAAATGCAAAAATCAAAGTCGGAGGAGAAGAAATTGCACCTAGAGACTATTTAGTAAAGGTAATTCCTGATCCAACAGAGGCAACTTTAAGAATGACAGGTAAAGGTTGCGCAGGTACTTGGGTAACGGGAATAAAGGATGGAAAGAAAAGAGAAGTTTATTTGTACCAAGTAGCAGATAATCAAGAGTGTATTAAGAGATATGGAACAAATGCTGTTGTAGCTCAGACTGCGTTTAACCCTGTAATAATGCTAGAATTAATAGCTACTGGCAAATGGGCAGGTGCTGGTGTTTGCAACCCAGAGCAATTTGAACCTGCATATTTCGTTGACCTTATGGCAAAATATGAGTTCCCTGGAGCTATGAGGGAAATGGATTCAGAGTATTCAGAAGCCATGGATTTTGATAACCTAAACAAGGTTCAAGCGGAAGCTATAAAGTAGAAAAATAAAGAAAGACAGGTTTATTGCTAAATGTGAAAACTCATTATTAGTGTGTAAACCTAATGAAAGGGCAATGATGAAGTTGTTGTCTCTAATATAAAAAATAAAGTGTAACGGCGAAAGCTGTTACACTTATATTTTTTTGTCTTGTGAAAAGTTTCGATTGTAATATGGTAAATAGAGGTTGCTTTAAAGAAGAAGCAAGAAAAGAAATAGTTAACCTACTATTCGAATATTTCTTGACTTTCTTCCATGATTTTTGGAATCGGCAGCTGCTGTGGGCATTTGATAATGCATTTGCCACAGTACGTGCAATTCCCAGCCCTTTTATTTTTTGGAAGCCATAAATCGTAATCATCTTTTACTTTTTGAGAGTGGTTAAATAAATCCCAATCATTTCTTATTTTAATTACAGTTGGGATATGGATTTTATGTGGACAGGGCAGGCAATAGTCGCAGCCGGTACATGAATATTTTATTAATTTGTTATACTCGTCAGAAACTTTATTTATTATTGCTAATTCTTGTTCAGATAAGCTGTTAGGCGCAGCCTTGCTTAGGATTTCAATATTTTCTAATAGCTGTTCTTCTGAATGAACACCACAAAGAATGGTTAGAACAGAATCGAAGTTTGCTACCCAACTTAAGGCCCAGTCAATAGGCTTTCTTTGAGTAGGAGTTGAGGCCCAGTATGTCTTTACTGTTTCTGGCAAACTATCGATAATTCTTCCACCCTTTGCTGGTTCCATAACTATGACAGGAATGCTTTTGGACGAGGCATATTCAAGACCAGCAACGCCAGCTTGATAATCCATATCCATAAAGTTAAGTTGAATTTGACAGAAATCCCAAGAATAGGAGTCTATTACCTCTTTGAAGAAGTTTAATTCGTCATGAAAAGAAAACCCTAGATGCTTTATTTTGCCTTCCTTTTTCATCTCCTCTAAAAAAGCTAGTGTGTTGTACTTTTCTGCTATACTCCATATTTGCTTGGTAACATTGTGTAGTAAGTAAAAATCAAAGCAGTCAGCTTGACAGTTTTCTAGCTGCTTATAGAAGATTTCTTTCATTTCTTCTTCTGTCTTTGCAAGCCAGACAGGCATTTTATCAGCAAGAAATACCTTCTCTCTGTATCCATCTTGCAAAGCTTTTCCAACTACTTTTTCAGCGGCGAAGTTGTGATACATATATGCAGTATCTACATAATTTACGCCGTTGTCAATGGCAGTTCTAATCATCTTGATGGAAGCTTTTTCGTCTAAACTTCCGTCATCTAAAATCGGCATTCTCATTGTACCTAGGCCGAATAAGGTAATATCTTCGCCTGTTTTTTTGAATTTTCTGTATTGCATTTTCTCCTCCTTGTGCAAGTAAAAGTGAAAAGTGTTGAATTTGCATTGAGTAGTGCTTAAATAATCAACTTATATTATTGGATGTTTTGTTTAAATCTATTAGATTTTGTGTAAATAGTAATTAATATTATTATTACTACTAGAGTAAGTTGCCTTATTGAATAATTTGTTTTTCGAAGAACAAAAATAGCTAGTATTAATTACTACTATATTATTATAACTTTTTTACATATTAAATTCCATATTTCAGGAATGAAAGAAGGATAAAAAACTGGGATAAACTTAAAACCCTTACCTTGGCTACAGACAATGCCCACAAAAACCCCTTTATATTTACATTAGTAAAATTTTAACATAAATGATATAATAAAGTAAGGAAATGGAAAGGATGGTTATGGAAAAAGAGATATTTACTGAAATAACCCAAAGTATAGACAAGTATTTGGAAGAAACACTTTTTTATTATGATCTCCCAGGAATAGCAGTTTCGGCAGGAAGAGGGAAATTCGAATACCGAAGAGCTGTTGGATATTCAGATTATATTAAAAAAGAGCAGTTAGGAGAAAAAGAATTATTTCATATGGCTTCAATATCAAAGACTTTTGTATCTATGGCAATTATGATATTAGTTAACCAAGGGAAGTTATCAATAGAACAAAGACTAGTGGATGTACTTCCTTGGGTAAAGATAAACGATGATCGATTGGGAGATATTACGATAAAATCATTGCTAACGCATACATCTGGGTTGAAAGAAGTTAGAGAATACGATTGGGATAAGCCTAGAGGAGACGAAGAGGCATTAAGCGATTTCGTGAAATCCAAGCAAGTGGCCAATTCAACATTACTTTGGTCTCCAAAAGATAATAAATTTAGTTACAGTGATATGGGATATGAAATACTAGGTGCAGTTATAAGCGAAGTTTCAGGAGTAAGCTTCGAAGAATATATAAATAGAATATTTTTGAAACCATTGGAAATGGAAAACTCGACTTTCTTAACTTTTGAAAGAGGGCTAAAAGTTTTGAAAGAAGAAAACAATTTTAATAATTATACCTTAGAGGAAAGTTTAAACTTGGATGTGTTAAAAAAAGCAGGTATGGCAATGCCACACTGTAAAGATAAAGAGAATCATATTTGCTTAGAAAAACATTATCCTTATAATAGGGAACATGGGCCAAGCTCAACATTGACCACAAATTTGTACGATATAGAAAAATGGGCAAAGGCAGCATTGAATAAGACCTTAGTTGATGATGACCTTTACAAAATAATTTGGGCAGGACATACCATAGTCCCCAATAATGGAGAAGAAATGGGACTAGGATGGTTCATAAGAAATCAAGATGGAAAGAAATTAGTAGGGCATGAAGGGACAGATGATGGATTTAGAGCAAGCTTTTGGGTTTGTCCACAAGAAACGGCATATGTAATAGTAATGTCAAATATATCTAAGGCTCCTGTGAAAAAAATCAGTAAAGGAGTGTTTGAAAGGATATGTTACAATTAATAAAAGGAGGAGTTTCTTCAAAGAAAGAAGCTCAGAAAAAATTTAAACACGCAAAAATGACAGATACACGCCTAATGGGGGCAATATATCTTTATATTTGCTGGGAAGTTGAAGGATGGAAAGATATAGATGAGCTTCACCAATTTCTTCATATAGATACTGAAGAATATGGAATTGAATCTTATTATTCAATATGGGGCAGTGATGAAAATGAGATAATGTCCTTAGAAGCAGAGGTTGCTGGTTGCTTAGGTGGAAAATTTATTGAACTGACAGAGGCTGAGGTAATATATATATTAAAAGAAGCGACAGCGAAAAATAAAAATGTTGACAATTCATATCCTGAAGGTATAGAAGAAATTAACTTTATTTTAGATAAAGAAGTTCCTAGAATAAATAATTCTAAGTTTCTAATAAAACAGTCGGAAAAGATAACCTCAGTTAATCAGCTGATAAATTATTTTCTTATGCGTTGTGTAGGAAGAGATTTTCAAGTCGCAGAAACTTTATGCCAAGGACCATTATCTGTAGAAGAATTTGAAAAAATACCTATTAGTGTTATGTACAGAAATAGGATAAATCCACTTAATGTGGAAAAAACAAAATTTAGGTGCGAGACTCTCATAGAATGTCATGGCCGCCATAGAGTTATTACATTCTATATTGAGGTTGAGGAGTTAAAGATAAAGAGTGTGTCAATAATGGGAGACTTGCATATAACATCAGTGGAAGCAGCTTTTATTCTTACATCGCAAGAGTTTGTTATTGTTCAAAAATTGAAAGAAACAGGGACGCCAATTCAAATGGATATGACAATTTCCCTTCGAAGGACGGTGACAAGATATTTGGGTGGAACATTAGTGATGTTTTATGCGGATAATAATAAACATGTTCATTGTCAAACTTTTAATATGAAGGATGATATGTTAGGGGGGCTATTATTAACGGAGCAAGGGGAGTTAATTATTACAGCACCTACTCAAAATATGGCCGATGCTTTTCAGCGACTTGCAATAGATGCTATTGGTGAAGAAAACCTAGGGAATGCGGACAAATATCATTTGAACCGGTCTATAGTGTTAGATTTTGCACAGGCAGAAGGATATTTTTTCTCCGAATACTTGGAGGAATTCGAAGAAATATGATATAATGAATATTGTGATGATTTAGAATGCAGTCACATGGAAAATTAGTTTGTAATAGCGTGTTTAAAAACAGGTTGGAGGAAAGAAATGACAGATAATAATGAAAAAACAGATGTAATAACTTTAGAGTTTGATGATGGTGAAGAGGTAGAATGTGAAATAATTGGAACTTTTGATTTTCAAGATGAAGAGTTTATCGCTTTAGCTCCAGATGATGAGAGTGGAGAAGTGTACATCTACGCATATGCGGAAGTAGAAGATGGCTTTGAAATTAATGAAATCGAAGACGATGAAAAATTTGAAGCTGTTGTAGCTGAATTTGAAGCATTGGTAGAGGCTGAAGAAGAGTAATTTTTTAGTTTCAAAGATAGTTGACGAGAAGCTGATCTACAAGTTGAAATAAAAATCGATACACAAATTATTGAAAAACAAAAAAAGCTATGATAGTATTATTTCGTAGCTTTTTTATATGTGTTGATAGAAAAAACAAGAAACCATTTGGAATATTTATGAACAATATACAATTAGTATGTCATGGTAAATTGATAAAGGCTATGAATCATTTCTACGCTTAAAGAAGCCAAGTCCGACAAGAGTAAATAGAATTATTCCAGTGATTAAGTAGGTACTGAATCCGTCACGGAATAGTATTATTGCTGAAAAGATTGCTCCAATAAAGAAACAAATGCTAATAATTAAATTTCTTTTATTTTTCATGCTAATTCTCCTTTTGGATTAGTATAACAAAATGTAAGGGAAAAGGAAAGGATAACGATGAAACATTATGATTTGATAGTTGCTGGCGCTGGAGCCGGTGGTGTTTTTCTAGCATATGAAATGACAAAAATCAAGAATAACGCAAAAATTTTGATTTTAGAAAAAGGAGACCCTTTGGAAAAAAGGACGTGTATTATAAAAACAGGGAAGGTAGATAGATGCATTAGATGTAACCCATGTCAAATTATGAATGGTTATGGTGGTGCTGGAACACTTTCTGATGGTAAATATAATATTACTACACAGTTTGGTGGAGACTTGCATAAATATGTGGGATTTGATGAAGCTGTAGATTTAATGGAATATGTAGACTCCGCTTTGTGTCAGTTGGGTGGTAGCGAGGCAAAGCTATATTCAACAGCATCTTCTGATTTGAAAACTGTTGCTCTTAGAAACAATTTACACCTACTTGAAGCTAAAGTTAGACATTTAGGCACAGATAGAAATGTAAAGATATTAGAAAAAATATATGAATATACAAAAGATAGAGTGGATTATTCCTTTAGAGAAGCCGTTGATACTGTGGAAAAGAAGGAAAATGGTTTTACTGTAAAGACAGAAAGTGGAGATGAATACACTTGCGAAAATGTGGTAATAGCTACTGGAAGATCAGGTTCTAAATGGGCGGCAGATGTTTGCAAAAAATTTGGGATAGATCAAAAGAGTAATAGAGTTGATATTGGAGTAAGGGTAGAACTTCCAGCGGTCGTATTTAAGCATATTACAGATGATGTTTATGAGAGTAAGATAGTTTACAAAACTGAAAAATACAACGATATGGTTAGGACCTTTTGTATGAACCCGTACGGGGAAGTGGTTGCAGAAAACACTAACGGAATAGTAACTGTAAATGGGCACAGCTATGCAAATCCTGAATTAAGAACAGAGAATACCAACTTTGCATTGCTTGTATCGAATCAGTTTACAGAGCCTTTTAGAAATAGCAATGAATATGGAGAGTCTATTGCTAAACTCTCTAATATGTTAGGAGGCGGAGTTTTACTACAACGATTTGGAGACTTGGTTAAGGGTAGAAGAAGCAGTGAAAGAAGAATGGAAAAATGTTTTACTAGGCCTACTCTAAAGGCTACACCTGGGGATTTAAGTTTGGTTATTCCTAAAAGGCAATTGGACAATATAATTGAGATGATTTATGCTCTAGATAAAATCGCTCCAGGCACTGCAAATGAAGATACATTACTTTATGGTGTAGAAGTTAAATTTTACAACTCGAAAGTAGAGGTTGACGAAAACCTAGAAACTAAAGTGAAAGGTTTATATGTATTAGGGGATGGTTCAGGAGTTACACACTCTCTGTCTCAAGCTTCTGCAAGCGGAGTTCACGTTGCAAGAATAATGGCGGATAAGTATAAATAATTAAAGAAGGCAATAAGAGGCTTATGGCATTAATAAATCAGGTGGTATTTGGAAATGCTAATTAAAATAGTGAATTAAATAAAAAAGCAGCCACATAACCTTGGTTATGGGCTGCAAAAATTTACTTTAATACTTTAACAAATCTTGAATACTTCCGTTAAATACATTAAGGTCGATGTATTTTTCTGCACCTGAATAGCCATTAAGCTCTCCTTCGAAGCTATATTGAAGGAAGTCCCAATCTTTACCATCGGGGAGATTATCATTACCATTGAGATCAGCTATCCAAATTGGATTATTGTAGGTCTCTTTAATATATATGTTATAAAAACTTATATTTGTATATATTATAGGTTCTTGGCCGTAATGATTTTCGAGCTCCTTTAATAGAGGCTTTAATATAGAATCCACTGTTTCCTTAGATGGTGGGTTACTAGAAAATTCTGCATAGTACTCAACATCGACAATTGGAGGAAGTGATCCAGGTCTCTTTTCTACAGTTGAGATATAGTTTTCTGCTTGAGTTTTACCAGGGGTTTCAAAGCTCATAAAGTGATAAGCTCCATATCGTAAAGGTGTGCGGTAGATATTATCCCAGTTATCATTGAAATATGCATCGATTAAAGAAGAACCTTCAGTAGCTTTTATTAACCCAAAGGCAACTCCTTGCTCATAAAGTTCATTCCAATCAACATCACCTTGATATGAGGAAACATCCACGCCATGAACAGGGTAATCTTCCATAAACTTAGCATCGAATGGGGGATAGGAGTAAGGGTTTGTCATATAAGCAGTAAAAAACATTGAAATAGAAATTAAGAAAATAATAGTGATTTTTTTTTCGATAGAAAACCCTCGTGCTTTTTGGGTAGAGCGATTGTTTTGTCTGTTGGTTTTATAAGATGATGCCATTTGAAACCTCCATTCACATGATAGATAGAGTATACCATAAGGGGGAGAAAAAATGCAAAAAATTGTAATTAGTAGTTGTTTGCTAGGAGAACCTTGCAGATATGATGGAAAAAAAGCCAAATTAGAAGTTAGAAAAAAAATAGAAAGAATACTTCCTTTATTAGAAAAGGAGTTTCATATTATCTCGATTTGCCCTGAAGTTTTAGGGGGGCTTTCTACGCCTAGAGTTCCAGCAGAAATAATTGGGAATCGAGTAGTAAATAGAGAAGGAAATGATGTTACTGAATTTTATTACGGTGGAGCTGTTAAAGTTCTTGAAATAGCAAAAGACGAAAATGTAAAAATGGCTATCCTAAAAGAAAGAAGCCCTAGTTGTGGAAGTAATGAAATTTACGACGGGAGTTTTGAAGGAATTCTAATAAAAGGTGAAGGGGTTACGGCAAAAATTTTGAGAGAAAATAAAATAGAAGTTTTCTCTGAAGAAGAGATAGAAGAAGTCGAGAAAATAATAAGAATGAAGAATAAAGAATAAGATAAGAAAAAGTGAAATTTCAGAAGAAAAAGTAATGAGTGGGAGTTGGATATTAATTTGGCAAGGAGAATAAAAGGAAAAGCTAATAGAAAGCTAGCTATATGAAAATACACATTCACAATTCAATTTTACCAAGATGGTCGACCCTATGCGACATAAATCGTAGGGAGAAAGGAAAGGTGTATTACTTGCTCAATTAGATGAGTAATTACAATATACCAGGGGAAAAGTAATGAAAGCACTTAAGGATAAAATTATGACGGATGGTGAAGGGGTTGGAGATTCTATTGTAAAGGTTGATGGGTTCCTTAATCATCAGCTAGATGTGGACCTTATGGAAAAGATAGGGTTGGAATTCGCCAGACTAGCAGGAGATAGGCCTGTGGATAAAATAATGACGGTTGAAGCCAGCGGAATTGCAGTTGCGTGCTTTACAGCAAAAGCTTTAGGAAATATTCCGGCAGTATTTGCAAAGAAAGCAAAGCCTAATACTTTGACTGAAGGATTCTATACAGCGACAGCTAAATCGTTTACTAAGGGAACAGAATCTAATTTAATACTTTCGAAAAAATTTCTTGCCGAAGGAGAAAATGTTATTATTATAGATGACTTTTTAGCGCACGGAGAAGCTGGAGCAGCGCTGTTGAAAATTGCAAAAGAGGCTAAAGTTAATGTGGTATATTTTGGGGCTGTAATCGAAAAATGTTTCCAAAATGGTAGATCAAAGTTAGAAAAGTATGAGGTTGAAATAAATAGTCTGGCTGAAATTATAGAGATAAAAGATGGCCAAATAAAAATGAAGTAAAAAGATAAAGATTAGATAATAAAAAGAGAGAATATACGAACAATAAAAACAAAAATGCTTATTATGTTCGAAAAATGAGACTCGAACAAGAAAATAAAATGAAAAACACATATATTTTTATAGAAACATATGTATTTTTGAAAAAATAAAATGTATAATTAATTATAAACTATTTGTGAAAGGAAAAGTTTTTAGGGAACAATAATACTATATTATGCTTAAATGTAAAAACTGTACTTTGAACAAAGATATAATGGGAAATGTGGAGGTAAGCATGAAGAAAATTATAGGAATCATACTAGTGTTACTGCTGACTTTTGGGCTAGCAGCAGTTCTAACAGGTTGTGGTGGAGAATCTGGAGAAAAAGTTAAGGTTGGATTTATATTTATCGGATCTAAAGAGGATGGAGGATTCACTCAAGCTCATTATAAAGGGGTGGAAATGGTTGAAGAGGAACTTGGTAGTGAAGTAGAGGTTCTTTTCAAAGAAGAAGTTCCTGACAGTGATGGTCAAGCAATAAATACTGCGATTCAACAACTTTTAGATGAAGGTTGTACAATTATATTTGGTACAAGTTTTGGTTATATGGATTATATGGAAGAGTATGCAGCAGATAATCCAGACAAGCATTTCTTACATTTCGCTGGATATAAGGCTAATGACTCTAATTTCGATAACTATTTTGGAGCAATGGAGGAAGCTAGATACCTTTCTGGAATGATAGCAGGAAGCATGACTGAATCAAACAAGCTAGGATATGTGGCTGCATTCGACCTTCCAGAGGTAATGATAGGAATAAATTCATTTACTTTAGGAGCTCAATCAGTAAATCCTGATATTGAAGTTCAAGTAATTTATATTAACTCATGGTATGACCCAACTAAAGAAAAACAAGCTGCAGAAGAGTTAATTACTGCCGGTTGTGATGTTATTACACAGCATGCGGATACTACTGGTCCACAGGTTGCAGCTCAAGAAAGTGGAGTTTATGCTATTGGTTATAACTATGATAATGAAGGCAGTGCAGCACCAGAGGCGTATCTAACTTCAGCGATTTGGAATCATGGAGTTTATTACACTGAAACTATTCAATCTATTCTTGATGAAACGTTCGAACCAAATAGTTTCTACGGAACTATGGCAGATGGGTATATTGGGTTAGGAAAAATGACTGACTTAGTGCCGCAAGACGTGCAGGATGCAGTTAATTCAAAGGCTGCAGAAATGGAAGCAGGAGAGTTTGCTCCATTCTCTGGAGAAATTGTTTTAACAGATGGAACGGTATTCTGTAAAGAAGGACAAACTTTAACAAGAGAAGAAATTTGGGCTATTCCAAATGGCGCTTTAGTAAAAGGTGCTACAAGTAAATAACAATACGTAATAGGAAACAGGAGGAGACTAGTGAATAATGTTTCAATTGAAATGAAAAATATTTGCAAGTCCTTTGGAGAACTTAAGGCCAACCATAATATAAATATCAAGATTGAAAGTGGAGAAGTGCACGCACTACTTGGTGAAAATGGAGCTGGAAAATCTACGTTGATGAACATGCTGTCGGGGATATATTCCCCTGACAGCGGTTTTATTTATGTCAATGGTGAAGAAGTTTTCTTTACTAGACCAAAGGATTCTATAAAGTTGGGTATTGGAATGATACATCAACATTTTAAACTTGTGGATGTTTTAACTGCTAAGGACAATATCCTTATGGGAAGAGTTAAAGGTGAAAAAAAAGGAAAAGAGTTAGAAGAAGAAATAAAGGAAATTTCTGAAAGATATGGATTAGATGTTAATCTTAAGAAAAAAGTATATGACATGTCAGTGGGAGAGAAACAAACTCTTGAAATTATTAAGGTTCTTCATAGAGGGGCCAAAATTCTTATTCTTGACGAACCTACTGCAGTATTAACTCCCCAAGAGATAAAGAAATTATTTAAAATCATTAAAGCCATGAGAGATGATGGTTGCATAATAATCATTATTACACATAAACTCAATGAAGTTATGGAAATAAGCGATAGAATTACAGTTCTTAGAAAAGGAGAATCAGTTGCCACAATAAAGACAAAAGATGCAGAGATTTCCGATTTGATTGAGCATATGGTAGGGGCGAAAACCAGTCTTGCTATTAAGCGAGAAGAAGTTGAAGAAGTCAAGGAAATGATGGAAATTGACGATCTTACGGTAATAGATAGTGAAGGTAAGGAAGCTCTAAAGAATTTAACTGTATCCATAAAAGGTGGAGAAATTTTAGGTGTTGCAGGTGTTGCAAATAGTGGGCAAAAGGAACTTTGCGAATCCATTGCAGGACTTGTGCCAGCGGCAAAGGGCAGAATATTCTTTGAAAATGAGAATATTTTAGGCAAATCGCCAAGAGACATTATTAAGCTAGGAATTAGAATGGGATTCATCCCAGAAGATAGATTGGGAATGGGTCTTATTGGAACTATGGATATTGTTCATAATTTGATACTTAAAGATTATCAAAATCAAAAAGGGATTTTTTTAAAAAGAGATGAGTGTACTAAAAAAGCTGAACATATTGTAGAGTATTTGGATATAAAGACTCCGAGTATATATGCTTCAGTAAAACAACTTTCAGGAGGAAATATTCAAAAAGTATTACTAGGAAGGGAAATAGATGCAAACCCTAAAGTTCTAATTACAGCTTACCCTGTAAGAGGTTTAGATGTAGGAGCATCATATAAAATATATGACCTGCTTAATGAACAAAAGAAAAAAGGAGTTGCAGTTCTTTTCGTAGGAGAAGATTTAGATGTCCTTATTGAACTATGTGATAAGATAATGGTTTTATGTGATGGTGTTGTTACAGGCATAGTTGACCCTAAAGAAGTTTCTAAAGAAGACATTGGGCTTCTAATGGCAGGTGGTCAGATTGGGGGTAAAGATGCTTAGAATAGTAAAAAATGATGGACTAAAAAAGAAGCAGATAATAAAAATTCAAGTGACAGCCATACTAGTTGCCTTTATTTTCACAGGAATATTCATTCTTCTAATGGGGTATAATCCGTTAGAATTTTTCTCCAAAATGATTTATGGGGCAATAGGAGAGAGTAGCAAAATTCTACAAACATTTGAACGAGCTATACCATTAATAATTACATCTATGGGCATATTGGTAGCTTTTAAAATGAAGTTTTGGAATATTGGTGGAGAAGGGCAGATTATGATGGGAGCCCTAGGAGCAACCTTTGTTGCATTAAATGTTGACCCAGATTTGCCGGGGATTTTAGTAATTCCTTTAATGATCGTTGCGGGAATGATTGGTGGTGGAATTTGGGCTTTAATACCAGCATTCTTTAAAGTAAGATTTGGTACAAATGAAACCATATTCACCTTAATGTTGAACTACATAGCGATTAATTTTGTGACATACTTGCAATTCGGTCCATGGAGAGATCCGGAGGGAAATGGATTTCCTGTAATTCCAAAGTTTAATGAAAATGGAGTGCTTCCAGAAATTTTTGGGCTTCATGCAGGAGTATTCCTTGCAATAATAGGGATAATATTAATTTACATATTTATTAATAATACGAAAAAAGGATATGAAATTTCTGTAGTTGGAGAAAGTATTGAAACTGCTAGATATGCAGGAATAAATATAAAAGGTGTAACTATCACGGCAATGATGATCTCGGGAGGGCTTTGTGGACTTGCGGGTATGGTTCAAGCTTCTGCTATTGAAAATTCCCTTTCGGCAGGACTTTCGGCAGGAATTGGATTTACAGCGATAATTACAGCTTGGATAGGAAAACTTAATCCGCCTATTGTAGCTATAGTGTGTGTGTTGTTTGCGATGTTAACACAGGGTGGCTCTTATGTAGAGATTTCAATGTCAGTTCCGGCAGCAGTAGCGGGGATGATTCAAGGCTTGATTTTGTTCTTTGTTTTGGCTGGAGAATTCTTTGTTAATTACAAATTAGTAAAAGGAGAAGGATTAAGAAAGAGAGTTGAAACAGTCAGTAAAGGAGGAAACGCATAATGGAAAGTTTTATTAGCGCAGCAATAGTCGCAGCAATTCCAATACTATATGCAACTCTAGGAGAAATACTTTCTGAGAAAGTTGGTAACTTGAACTTAGGTGTTGAAGGGATGATGTTAATAGGAGCAGTAGTAGGGTTTACTGCAGCTATGAGTTTTGGTAGTCCAGCCTTAGCCTTAATGATGGCGTTTTTTGCAGGGCTACTAGGTGCTGCTATATTTGCACTATTGACAGTAACATTAAGGGTTAATCAAGTAGTTACAGGACTTACACTTACTATATTTGGAACAGGATTTGCAGGATTAATGGGGAAACCATTAATAGGACAAGCCTTACCAGCGGGTTTTGGGGAAGCATTTCAACCGTTGCCAATACCTTTGCTATCAGACATACCTATAATAGGGGCATTTTTTAATCAGGATATTATGGTGTATATAGCCTATACACTTGTAATCGGAATGTTGTTTTTCTATAAAAAAAGCCAAATTGGATTGAACACTAAGGCTGTAGGGGAAAACCCAGCCGCTGCAGATGCTTCAGGAATAAATGTTACATTATACAAATATGTAAACATTTTGATAGGCGGAGGACTTTGCGGGTTAGGCGGAACTTATATGGCCATTGTTTATATTGGAATATGGCAGGAAAATATTGTTGCTGGAAGAGGATGGATCGCTGTAGCTTTAGTAATTTTTGCTTCTTGGAGACCAATTAAAGCCTTCGTTGGAGCTTTAATATTTGGAGCTTTAGGTATATTAGGATTTAGATTACAAGCGATGGGAATACATGTTTCTCAATACTTGCTAGATATGATACCTTATTTAGCTACAATAATTATTGTAATATTAAGTACTTACAAAAATAAAAAGGAGGATCAACCGCCTAAAGGCTTGAGTGTTCCTTACTTTAGAGAAGATAGGTAAAAGGTTTAGGTTTCAGGAAAAGGGGAATAAGGTATAAAGAATATAAGGAGAAAAAAATGGAAAATATTTTTGCTAGGCGCAGCGTGAGAACATATTTGGAGAAACAAGTTGAGCCAGAAAAAATAGACAAAATGATTAGGGCAGGGATGCAAGCGCCTTCAGCAAGAAATCAGCAACCTTGGGAGTTTATAATTATTCAAGATAAGGAAAATTTGGCTAGATTGTCAAAGGTGCATCCTTATGCAATATGTTTAGAAAAGGCACCTCTGGGAATCGTAGTACTGAGAAATGAAGAGGGGCTTATACTCCCGGCGAAGGCACCGCAAGATCTAGCGGCTTGTACTCAAAACATATTACTTGAAGCTGTTGAATTAGGTCTTGGGGCAGTTTGGTTAGGAATTGCACCTGATGAGGATAGGGTTGGCTTTATTAAAGATATGTTTGATCTTCCTGAAAACATTTCGGCATTTTCGGTTATCTCGATCGGATATCCTAAGAGAGAAGGGTCTAACAGGTTTGTTGATAGATATATTACTGAAAAAGTGCATTTTGAAAAGTATGACTAACAAGCAGAATGCATAAAGGTGCCACGTTTTTCAACATAGGAAAATACGAATTTTTTTGAGCTGTCACAAAACTATCTAACGATACAAGAGAGTCTTTCAGTGCTATAAGAAAAATAGCACGAACTTAGGAGGGGAATTTGAAGAAGAATGGAATAAGAGCCAAGATTCAATATAGGTTTGATAACCTTATGGCAAAAGGTAGCATAGCCCTTGTAGGAGTGCTTTTCTTGGCAACAGCAATTGTGGCTACACTTGTAGGCGTGCTATTGATAATTTTTGGCAATGATGGAGAAGGTTTAGGAGCCAATGTGTGGTTAAGCATAATGCATATTATAGATGCAGGAACCATAACGGGTGCTGAAACTGACAGAACTGATTTTATTATTCTCATGTCAATTGCAACAATTTGCGGACTCTTTGTTACTAGTATTTTAATAGGTATTATTACTACAGGGTTTGAATCAAAGCTAGAAACTCTAAGGAAGGGAAATTCTCGAGTAATTGAAGAAAATCATACAGTAATATTAGGATTTAATAGCAATATATACACCTTAATTTCGGAGCTTATTAAGGCTAATGAAAGTGAGAAGAAACCTAAGATTGTAATATTGGCAAAAGAAGATAAAGATGAAGTTGAGGCCCTTATTGCCAATCATATTAAGGATTTTAAGAATACAAAGATAATATGTAGAACTGGAAGTATTTTTGACATTAATATGCTAGAAAAATGCTCTTTAGAAACCTGTAAGTCAATTATTGTAAATGAAAGTGAAGATTTTAATGTTGTTAAATGTGTAATAGCAATTAGCAGTTATTTGAAAGAAAACGGAAGAGAAGAACAACTGCCCTTTGTTGTTTGTACAGTAAAATCTAAGTCTAGCTTTAATGCTATTCAAAATATTAGTTTGGGAAATGTTGAAGTTTTAATAGTAGATGATTTTATTGCAAGAATAATTGCCCAAACATGTAGACAACCTGGGTTGACAAATGTTCTTTTTGAGCTCTTTGACTTTGATGGAGATGAGCTTTATTTTGAAAATTATCCAGAATTAGCTGGTAAAGAATTTGGACAAGTTCTTATGTTTTTCGAAAAGGCAATTGTATTTGGATATAAGAGGGGGGAAAACATCAATTTGAACCCACCATGCAAAACTATTTTGCAAGAAAGTGATGAGCTAATTTTATTGATGGAGGATAATGGTGCCGAAAAACCAAAAGAATATATTCATGAAAGCACTGTAAGCCTTGCTTTGAAGAAGAAAATAGAAGAAAGACCAGAAACAGTTGTTGTAATAGGTAGAAATAGATTGCTAAATAAAGTGCTATTAGAACTTGATGACTTTGTGGTAGAGGATTCAAAGGTGATTCTAGTAGATCAAGGAATAAAGGCAGGGGAAGTTACTGTGCAATCTAGGCTAAAAAATCTAGAAATTCAATTGATGGACATTGATGTTGGGGAAATTGACCAGTTAAATAAACTTATGGAATACGATATTGACTATATATTACTATTAAGTGACGATATGAAGGAAGAAGAGGAATCGGATGCAAGAACATTGGTGAATCTAATAAATATTCGTGATATTATTCAAAAAGAAAAAAGAAAGTTTTCTATTACAAGTGAACTTAGGGTGGTGCAAAATCAAAAACTTGCAAGGATAACAAGAGTAAATGACTTGGTTATTGGCTCAGATATTATAAATCTATTAATGACGCAAATATCAGAAAACAGATCTCTGGCTAAAGTGTTTAGAGAAATATTAGATGAAGATGGTTCTGAAATATATATTACTCCTGCTGACAATCATATAGAAACAAAAGAAGAACTTAGTTTTTATGAAATTACTAAAGCTATGGCAGAAAAAGGATACATACCAGTAGGATATAAGAAAAGAATAGGGGAATCATTTGAAATAATAACAAACCCTAAGAAATCAGACAGGATCAAATTTGAAGAAGGGGATGGAATTATAGTTTTAGCCAATGGATAAAAAGTATTTAGTGAAAGTAGGTCGGTGTAAGGGTAACGTGTCTATAGCTGGTGTATGATAATATGCCAGCTTTTTTATTTGAAGTAGGAAAGTTGTTCTGCCTAAGTGGAAGTGTAAGCTGCGGTAGTCGCTCTTATAGTAACCTAGAGAGGCTGATTTTAACAGTCATATTAAAATATAGCTATTGTAAAGGGTAGTAGATAATGTTATACTTGAATTAGTTAAGAATAACTAACAGAAAGAGAACCTTAGGAGGACAAAATGACTAAAAACTTAACAGATGCGAAATGGGGAGAAGAATACATAATAAAGGATGTGCTTACAGAAGATCCAGAGGTGAAGAATTTTCTGCTTACATTAGGGTGCTATTCCGGAGAAAAAATTGTATTAGTATCTGTTCTTAATTCGACTTATGCAATTTCAATAAGGAATGTAAAATATGGTATAGACAAAGAATTAGCTACACTTATTGCTATATAATACAAAAATAATTGTTGATATCTTAATATGCGGGCGTTAAAGGAAAATAGAATCAATACTATTAAATTTAAAAAAATCAGAAAAAGCATTGCAAAATAAAGTTAGTTATGTTAAACTATCCAATGGTTAGGTTAATCTAACTAACTTTTTCGATATATTTATAAACGGTATCATAACTGAAGCAGGAGGGAAAAATGAGAATAGCACTAACGGGAAACCCTAATAGTGGTAAGACAACAGTATACAATGCTCTAACAGGAAAGAAAGAGCGTGTAGGAAACTTTGCAGGAGTTACAGTTGATAAAAATACTGCTCCTTTAAAGTCGGGCATATATTCTGGTGGAGAGGTAATAGTAGTTGACCTACCAGGAGCATATTCCTTATCACCATTCACATCAGAGGAAGTAATAACTAGAGATCATATTCAAGGTGGAGAGATAGATGTAGTTGTTGACATAGTAGATGCGAATAATTTAAGTAGAAGCTTATTTTTGGCGACACAACTTTCTGAGTTGGGGGTACCAATGGTAATTGCTTTAAACAAAACGGATATTAGCGAGAAAAAAGGTATAACGGTTGATGCGGAGAAGTTAGCTAAGTACTTAAACTGTCCAGTTGTAGAAACTGTAGCTACAGCATCGTCAAACAATGGAATGAAAGAGTTGATTGAGAAAGCCGCTTCAATTAAAGGTGGAACTCAAGAAGCAGCATTCAAAGCTGGCTCAGTTAATGAAAATGACCTTGGGGCAGTAGAAGAATCAGATAGAAAAAGATTTGAATTTGTAAATAAAGTTGTGGATGAAATTGAAAGAAGAGCAGCAGCTGATGTTCTAACTGCACACGACAAAGCGGATAGAATTTTTGCTAATAAGTTTATAGGAATTCCTATTTTCGCTGTTATTATGTGGTTTGGAGTATTCATGGTTTCTCAAACTTATGTGGGACCTCCAATTGCTGATTTCTTAGTAGGCTATATCGAAATGTTCGGAGGCTGGGTATCTGGATTAATGGGAGACTCAGTATCACCAATATTAAGTTCGTTATTAGTTGATGGAATAATAGGCGGAGTTGGTGCTGTAGTTGGATTCTTACCACTAATAATGGTACTGTTCTTCATCTTAGCATTACTAGAAGATTGTGGTTACATGGCTAGAGTGGCTGTAGTAATGGATGGAATATTTAAAACAGTTGGTTTGTCAGGAAAATCAATAGTTCCTATGGTAGTTGGTACTGGTTGTGCAATTCCAGGAATTGCAGCATCAAGAACTATTAAAGACCCTACACAAAGAAGAGCAACAGCAATGTTGACTCCATTTATACCTTGCGGAGCTAAGTTGCCAGTAATTGCATTATTTGCAGGAGCTTTCTTTGCAGAAGCGTCATGGGTTGGACCTTTAATGTACTTTGTGGGAATCTTCCTAATCATTATTGGTGCATTAATAATTAAGAAAATCACAGGAAATCAAGGTAGGTCAGCATTTTTCATTATGGAGTTACCTGAGTATAAGTTCCCAAGTATAAAATTCGCAGCATTATCAATGCTTTCTAGAGGAAAAGCCTTCATCATAAAAGCAGGTACTATTATTCTTGTTTGTAACGCGGTAGTACATATTATGCAAACCTTTGACTTTAGCTTCCAAGTTGTGCCTGAAGGTATGGAAGATACAAGTATCCTAGCTACTATAGCTAGCCCATTTGCATTAATTCTAGTACCTTTAGGATTTGGAACATGGCAGTTAGCAGCAGCGGCAATCACAGGCTTCATCGCAAAGGAAAATGTTGTTGGAACTTTAGCAGTAGTTTACGGAATCACTAACTTTATAGACACTGAAGAGTTAGCTTTAGTAGGCGGAAGCGAATCAGTAGCAGCAACTATGGGAATGACAGCAGTAGCGGCGTTAGCGTATCTAATGTTTAACCTATATACACCTCCTTGCTTCGCGGCTATCGGATCAATGAATGCCGAAATGGAAAATAAAAAGTGGCTATGGGGAGGAATTGCTTTCCAACTAGGAACAGGATATGTTGTAGCATTCCTAGTTTACCAAATAGGAACACTGGCAACTGCAGGAACTCTTGGAACTGGATTCTTACCAGGACTAATAGTAGTAGCGGCTTTAATCGGATTGGTTGTTTACTTAATGATTAAACCAAAGAAAGCAGCTTTACAGGCTTAATATAAAGTCTATGTTGAAACTTAATGGAGATAAGAATATAAGATGGGAAATTTAATCGTAATATTGGTGATTGTAGCGATCCTAGGAATAGCTATTGGAAAGATAATCATCGAAAAAAGAAAAGGTGTTAAATGCATTGGTTGTCCTCATAGCGGAACTAACGAGAAAAAAGGAAGTTGCAGTGGTGGATGCAATGGTTCTTATCCTGAAGATAAATAAAGTCATTAAAATTCAATAAAACTAAACTAATATCAAGAAAGGCACGGAATTCATCCGTGCTTTTTCTTTAGGTAAACTTTTGAGAAAAGAAGGTAAGTGATTATTGTAGTTTAGCGTTAGAAGGATACCTAAGAAAAACAAAAAAGCAGAGTATATCTAAAAACTGTACTCTGTGAAAACGGTTATACTATTTTTTGAATGATTTAGAATCTTCTTTTACAGCTTGAATTAAGAATATGATTGAGATAATCATTACTACGAATTCTGTCAGAGTAAATGTAAGCCAAATACCAGTTAAACCGAGAAGGTTTGCTAAAATAATTGCCATTGGTATTATTAGAATAAGGCTTCTCAATAAAGATACAATCATAGCTCTCTTTGCCTTTAATACAGAACTTAGGTATGCGGCTGTAATAATATTGATACTTGCAAAGAAATATCCAATGAAATAAATAATAGATCCATCTCGAGCAATTTCTGCAAGTAGGGGATCTTTTTCTGTATTAAATATATTTATTATTGGATCAAGAAAACCCAAAGTGATGGAGTATAGCAGGATTGTAACGAAAAAAGCTGTCATTACAGAATACTTAAGCACTTTATGAAGTAGAAAAGAGTTTCGCTCTCCATATAGTTTGCTTGATAAAGGCTGGGCACCTTGAGCTAGCCCGGTAAAGATAGCGGTAAAAACAATTGCGACATTTGTAATGATTCCATAGGCAGCAACGCCTTGATTGCCAGAAGCGGCTAATATTAGTATATTGAAGGTGGTAATAATTGCCCCAGTGGAAAGCTCTGCTACGAAAGAAGACACACCTAATTTTAGTGCAGTAAATATTTTTCTGATTTCTATTTTGCAACGCAATAGGTGGAAGGTATTTTTCTTTCTGATTATATGGGCTGATAAAATTAGTATACTAACTATGGGAGCAAAACAAGTCGCTAATATTGCTCCTAGCATCCCCATATTTAGAGGGAACATTAATATATAATCCATGATAACATTAAAAATACTACTAGATAATAAAGCAATCATAGGAAGCTTTGGATTACCATCGTTTCTAGTGAAAGCAAGAAGAATATTGTTGAGTAAAAAAAATGGGGAAAAAAGGAAAAGAAACCGTATATATATATAAGTTAGGGGCAAAGCTTCAGGAGATGCACCAAGAAGTAAAGAAAGTTCGTTGGCAAAAAACATACCACAGATAAGGAAAATAAAAGCTAAAATAATTGCAGCAAAACAGGAATGGCTAAATATTGTATCCTTTTTCATACCTTCGGAGCTTAAAGCACCTTTGTTCACCGAAAAAATTGTAGCAGAACCAATCCCGAGCATTAAACCCATACCTTGCATAAGAGAAAATGCGGGAATAGCAAAGTTTAATGCTGCTAACCCTAAAGTACCTACAGCTTTTGCGATAAAAAAAGTATCTACTAGTATGTAAAAAGAAAAGCCTACCATACCTAGCATATTTAAGGTTGCATATTTAGAGAAGTCTTTTCTTAAAATCGGAATATTATTCACATTATCTCCTTTTCTTATATGTTTATCTTATGTTTAATAACAGGCGAATATTGGCACAATGTATAAGCTCTCTTTGAAAAAGTAGACTCGCCAAGGGTACGCATTAACGGGGATTAATTGTATGTTGAAAAATAATTTCATCTAAAGTAATTGCGTAATGCATTTAAACAAGCCAAAGTAATTAGGGTTCTAATTATTGGCCGTGCGTATAGTATATATGATTAAACCTGGAATGGCAAACTTATAGAAAAGAACGGTTAGTGAATTCGTAAAATCGTAAAATAAAAAATAATATGATGAAAAGGGGTTGATTTATTTGCATGTTCATGTATAATAATACTTATTAATGAATAAATATGCAAATATTAAGTATAATATCAGGAGGAAATTATGATTACAAAAGAAAAAATTATTTTAGCATACTCAGGGGGGTTAGATACTTCGGTTATTATTCCTTGGTTACAGGAAAATTACAATTATAGTGTAATAGCAGTTTGTTGTGATGCTGGTCAAAAAGAAGACTTTGAGGCGATTTATAAGAAAGCATTAAGTAGCGGAGCAGATAAGTGCTATGTTTTGGATATAAAAAAGGAGTTTGTTGAAGACTTTATTTGGCCAACCTTAAAAGCAGGGGCAATATATGAAGGGTCTTACTTATTAGGAACTTCTATGGCTAGACCGTTAATGGCGAAAGGTTTGGTGGATATTGCGGAAAAGGAAAACGCATTTTTAATTTGCCATGGATGCACTGGAAAAGGTAATGATCAAGTTAGATTTGAAACGACAGTAAAAGCATTAAATCCTTCGATAAAAATAATTGCTCCTTGGAGAGAGTGGGATTTAACTTCAAGAGAAGAATGTATAGAATATGCTAAGGCACATAATGTGGAAATTGCACAGACAACGGAAAAAATATACAGTAGAGACGAAAATATTTGGCATATTAGCCATGAAGGAGGAAATTTAGAAGATCCTTGGAATGAGCATTTAGATGATATATATGTATTAAGTGTTCCGGTAGAAAAGGCGCCAGATCAAGCTGAGTATGTTGAAATTTCATTTGAAAAGGGTGTTCCTGTGGCTATAAATGGGAATGAGCTAGGGTCTGTAGAAATTTTAGAGGCGCTAAACTCTATGGGAGGCAAACATGGTGTTGGAACTATTGATATTATAGAAAACAGATTAGTTGGTATGAAGTCGAGAGGGGTATATGAAACTCCAGGAGGAACTATTCTGTATAGCGCTCACCAGGCTCTAGAAAAACTTATTTTAGATAGGGACACTATGCAGTATAAAAGCATAGTTGCATCAAAATTCTCTCAATTAATTTATGATGGTCTTTGGTACACGCCGTTAAGGGAAGCTATTTCAGCCTTTGTGGACTCAACACAAGAATTGGTTACAGGTACTGTGAGAATGAAACTTTATAAAGGAAACGCTATTCCGTCAGGAACCAAGTCAGCAAACTCTTTATATAGTGAAGAGTTTGCGACATTTGGAAAAGATGAAGTTTACTCTCAAAGCGATGCAGAAGGATTTATTAATTTGTTCTCATTACCATTAAAAATTAGAGCTATACAAAAAGAAATAAAGGAAGGAATACCTAGTGAAAAAGAAGCTTTGGAAAGGAAGGTTTATAAAGGCAGCGAGTTCATCTGTTAATGAATTCAATGCTTCAATAAACTTTGATAAAAAATTATATGCTCATGACATAGAAGGAAGTATTGCCCACGCGAAGATGTTAGGAAAGCAAAAAATTATCGATTTGGAAGAAAGTGAAACTATAATATCTGCTCTCATTGAGATAAAAGATGAAATTGAACAAGGAAAGCATGAGTTTACATCTGACCAAGAAGACATACATATGGCTGTGGAAGGGATATTAATAGAGAAGATAGGCCAGGTAGGGAAGAAACTCCACACTGCAAGGTCTAGAAATGATCAGGTGGCAACAGATGTTAGACTTTATTTAAGGGAAGAAGTTAAAACAATTATAGAGCAGATAGAAGGACTGCAAGAGGTGTTAGTAAAAAGAAGTGAAGAGCATAAAGAAACGATTATGCCTGGTTACACTCACTTGCAGAATGCTCAGCCTATAACTTTGGCTTATCACTTATTAGCCTATTATCAAATGTTCAAAAGAGATAAAGAAAGATTGGAAGATAGCTATAAAAGAATTAATTGTCTCCCTCTTGGCTCAGGAGCTCTTGCAGGAACAACATATAACACAGATAGAGACTTTCTAATGGAAGAACTTAATTTTGATGGAATTTGCCCTAATGGGATGGATGCAATAAGTGACCGAGATTTTGCAATAGAATTTCTTAGCAATAGCTCAATTATTATGATGCATCTTTCCAGATTTTGTGAGGAGTTAATTATATGGAATTCTAGCCAATTTAACTTTATTGAAATGGATGATGTTTATGCTACAGGAAGCAGCATAATGCCTCAGAAAAAAAACCCAGACATGGCAGAGCTAATAAGGGGAAAGACTGGTAGGGTCTATGGAGCTCTAATTACATTACTAACCCTTATGAAAGGATTGCCTCTAGCCTATAACAAAGATATGCAAGAAGATAAAGAACCAATATTTGACACGGTAGAGACCATTCAAAATTCATTAAACATATTTACTGAAATGTTGGATACTATCACATTTAATAAGGAAAATATGAGAGGTGCAAGTAAAAAAGGATTCATGAATGCAACTGATGCAGCGGATTATTTGGTGTCAAAGGGAGTTCCATTTAGGGATTGCCATGAGATAATTGGAAAGCTTGTTTTATATTCTATTGAAAAGGGCTGCGCCTTAGAAGAGTTATCGTTAGAAGAGTTTAAAGAGTTTTCCTCAGTATTTGAAGAAGACATTTTTGGAAAAATATCTTTAGAAAGCTGCATTGCAAACAAGAAGTCTAAAGGGTCAACATCTTTTGAAAGTGTGGAATTACAAATAGAAGAAAATAAAAAGGGATAAATTCTCAAAGGAAAAAGCCAGCTAGAGATATAGTATAGAGGAGAAAGAATTTATTTTGCATTCACAACAAAATAAAGATAAAAGAACAGCAATAAAAACATATAAAATTATAGGTGGTTAAGGTATACTTCTAAATAATAAGTAGGAGTATACCTGTTTTTTTGGATTACTTCCTTAAAGAAAAAGTGCGAATTTTATTAATATTATGAAAGGATTTGAACGATGAAAACCTTGCTTAACAGAGAACTGGCTTGGCTAGGTCTTGGAAGTGAAACTGCTAAAGAAGCGAAAGTGAATATTCTGGGAGTACCCTTTGACGGAGGAACCAGTCAAGGAAAGGGTGCGGCAATGGCACCTACAAAAATTCGAGAACTTGCAGCTGAATATCTAAATGAGTCTACAGATAGTTGGGTCTTTTATGAAAAAGGTTTAATGTATGACCATGGTGATGTTGAAGTGGATTTAAATTGGAAAGAAACCTTCAAGAGAATAGAAGAAGATGCGTATGAAGTGATTAAATACGGTAATTTTCCTTTGTTTATAGGGGGAGATCATTCCGTAACCATCCCCTTGCATAATGCATTCTTTAAAGCAGAGAAAGAAAAAAATCCTAAAAGTAAAGTAGGGATAATTCATTTTGACGCTCACTTTGATCTATGTTATGATTTCGAAGGACATCTATGGTCCCATGCGAATACAGAAAGAAGGGCTTTAGAAAACCATATTAATGGAGAAGATTTATTCTTCTTGGGAATAAGGGCCATGGAAATAGATGAGCAAGGAGCCTTTGACCAATATCCAGGTATTGGTGTTGTCTCTGCTACTGAAGTCTTTGAAGAAGGCCATGTAAAGGCTTTTGAAAAAATGAAGAAACACTTTAAAGGGTATGACAGCATATATTTCACATTGGACATTGATGTGCTAGATCCAGCATATGCACCAGGAACAGGCACCCCTGTGTTTGGTGGGATAGAAAGTAGAGAATTGATATACTTTGTCAGAAGGATGCTTAGAGAAATGCCTATTAAAGCTATGGATATAGTGGAAATCTCACCGCCATTGGATATATCCAACCAAATCACTAGTTGGGCAGGGATTAGGGTTGTTCAAGAGGTGTTTTCGGAAATTAGCAAGAGGAAATAATTTCAGGATAATAATTTTTTTGTATTTTAAAGAATAGCAGGAAAACTACAAAACAGTCTTTAGCATTGATATGCTCTTGTCAAATAGACAGGTAAAATATCACATTGGTTTAAGGCTGTTTTTTTAGGTTCAGCTCCTGGGAAATAAGCAATAAGGTATCAGCTTTTAAGGTTAAGCTAATTAAAAGGGCGTAAAAACAAATGTTAATATACAGTGGTTATTAATCACCCCTAGATATAAGTGGATTTAATAGGAACTTTCGTATCGTTATTTAGTGAGCCTAAACCAACGCTATATATCTCCAATATCTCCA
>CAYJGT010000015.1:0-29937 GCA_964370035.1 uncultured Oscillospiraceae bacterium | reverse complement strand
CTAAATGCAAGCTTAAATCCTTCTTAGACTAAATGCAACATTAAATTCAAGGTTTTGCACTTACTTTAAAAATTTTGGATGTGTTGCTATATAAGACATAAACATATAAAAAAATAATATCACTATTAATAATGTTGAATAAGTGTTATAATTGTGAGGTATGATGACAGAGTTTTGAAGAGAGAAGGTGCGCGTTGATTTATACGGTAAAAGAATATTTGGATTTATTGTATGAAAATGAATTAATTTCTTATTGTGATGTTAAGGAAGAATTATTAGGGAAAAAAATTGAAACATTAAATTATAACTCGAAAGAAAACTTAAATAATGGAATATTTATTGGTAAGGGAGTTAACTTTAAACCTGAGTATTTAGAGGAAGCTTTGTCAAAGCAAGCAACCTTAATAGTAAGACTTGATAAATTGAACATAAAAGGAAAAGAAAAAAGTATAAAAGGAAAAGAAGTCATTGTTAATAATATTGAAAGAGCAATGGCTATTATTTCCAATAAATTTTTTAATTTTGAAGCAATAAATCTTAATATTATTGCAGTTACAGGAACTAAGGGAAAATCCACAACTGTATTATATATAAAGGAAATACTTGATACCTTCTTAAAAACAAAGGAATCAGGGGTGATTAGTGGAATAAAGAACTATTTTGGAGAAGAAATTGTAATGAATAGACTTACAACACCGATCTCTTTAGATGTTTACAAATATTTAAAAAAATCATCAGAGCATAATCTGGAATATGTTACGATGGAAGTTTCAAGTCAAGGCTTAAAGTATGATCGAGTTGCAGGCATTAGCTTTGAGGTAGGCTGCTTTTCGAATTTTGGAGAAGACCATATTGGAGATGTTGAACATGAAGATATTGAAGATTATTTAAACTCAAAAAAGAAACTTTTTGAATTTTCAAAAAAAGCAGTTATTAATTTTGATATTCCAGAAAAGGCAGAATTGATTGAATATGCTATGGAGCAGGATATTAACGAAGAAATAATAACTTATGGATGCAACCCAGAAGCTGATGTTTATGGTTTTGAAATTAAAAATAAAGGAGAAGGACAAAGTTTCAAAGTGAAGGAAAATGGTAAAGTTGAAGAAGTTTATCTTTCTATGAGAGGCTCATTTAATATATCAAATGCTCTTTGTGCTATAGCCGCCTGCCGTAGCCAAGGAATTCCTTTTTATGTAATAAAAGACGCACTATCAAAGGTCAAAGTTAAGGGTAGAATGGAGCACTTTTATAATAAAGATGGATGGCTGATAATCGATGATTATGCTCATAACGAAATAAGTTTTAAAGCATTATTTGATTTTGTTAAAAATGATTACCCTGAAAAGAGAATAATAAGCATAATAGGAGGAACTGCCGACAGAGCATTTTTAAGAAGGACACCAATGGGGCAGATTGTAGGTAGATGTTCAGATTTTTGCTTTGTAACAGAAGACATTAATGGAGCTGAGCCTTTTGAAGACGTAATTAAAGATATCGTTGGAGGAATAGAGTCTGTTAATGGAGAATATAGGGTGATACAAGATAGAGTAGAGGCTTTTTTTGAAGCAATGAAAATTATGGATGAAAATAGTGTACTATTACTTTGTGTCGATTATGCTGATGTTGAAAAAATGATACGAGAATATGACATTAATTAAGTATATTTAATTTTATTTAGAGAGAAGGGCAGTTAGATAGTTTATTTTAATGACTCTCATAGTTATAATTTGTTTTTATGTCAAATGTTAGGGTAGAGAAAGTAAACGCAAGGCCATTATTCTTTGTGCTTTTTCAGAAAAACTACTGTTATAGCTATAGAATAAGAAAAAAATAAAATAATATTATTGATATTATGTACAAAAACTAGTACAATTGTTAGTATATACGCATAGAACGATAAACCTTATGAAAGGAAATAAAATGGGAAAAGTAAAAATTACAGAAACAGTATTAAGAGATGGACATCAATCTTTAATAGCGACAAGAATGACTACTGCGGAGATGCTTCCTATTCTTGAAACAATGGATAATGTAGGTTATAATGCAGTTGAATGCTGGGGTGGTGCCACATATGATGCATGTATTAGATTCTTGGAGGAAGACCCTTGGGAAAGACTTCGTACATTACGTAGCCGCTTTAAGAAAACTAAACTACAAATGCTTTTAAGAGGTCAAAACTTGTTAGGGTATAAGCATTATGCTGATGATGTAGTAGAAGAATTTGTAGATAGAGCAATATCTAATGGCATTGATATTATTAGAATATTTGATGCGTTAAATGATACAAGGAATTTAGAAGCTGCAATTAAAGCTACTAAAAAATTTGGTGGACATGCACAGGGAACTATTTCTTATACAAAAAGTCCAGTACATACTAATGAAATGTTTATAACTTTAGGAAAAGAACTAGAGCAAATGGGTGCCGACTCTATTTGCATTAAAGATATGGCAGGATTATGTGATCCTTATAATACAGCTTCAATGATTAAGGCTCTAAAAGAATCACTATCTATTCCGATTGAATTGCATACTCATGCTACAAGTGGACTTGGAAGCATGACATATATGAAGGCCGTAGAAGCTGGAGTGGATATTATAGATACTGCAATTTCACCATTTGCTGAAGGAACCTCTCAGCCACCTACAGAACCAATGGTAGCTGCATTCCAAGGCACTGAGTATGATACAGGGTTAGATATGGAATTACTTAACCAAATGGCTGAATATTTTACTCCAATAAGAGAAAAGTATATTGCTAGCGGCTTACTTGATCCGAAACTTATGGGAGTTGATATTAATACTTTAGTTTATCAAGTTCCAGGAGGGATGCTTTCAAATTTAGTAAATCAATTGAAAGAAGCCAATGCTATGGATAAATTTGAAGAAGTTTTAAAAGAAATACCAAGAGTAAGGGAAGACTTTGGATTCCCACCATTAGTTACGCCTTCAAGCCAAATAGTTGGAACTCAAGCGGTAATGAATGTTATTGGTGGAGAAAGATATAAGTTGGTTCCAAATGAAGCTAAAATGTTAGTGAAAGGAATGTATGGAAAGACTACACAACCGGTAAAAGCCGAAGTAGTAGAAAAAATATTAAAGGGCGAAGAACAAGTTACTTGTAGGCCAGCAGACTTAATAGCGCCTGAAATGGAAGAGGCGAAAAAGGCAGCAGCTGCATATATGCAACAGCCTGAAGATGTTTTAACACAGGCGTTTTTCCCTAAACCAGCAGAGACATTCTTTAAGAACCGAATGGCAAGGCAAGAAAAATTAGACCTTAGCATGTTAGATGAAGAAAACTCAGTTTACCCAATAGTATAACAATTTTACCGACTTCTAGTCTTTAGACAAAGAGGTCGGTATTTATTTAACATAAAATTTAGAAGAAATGCATAATACTCTAAAACAAATGCTACCTCTTTTAATGAAAAGGATTCATTAAAAGAGAGAAAATTAGTTCACATTTATAACACATGACAAAATTATACTAATTGAAGGGTTGAAAGGAGTTGTTATGAATATAGCTGATTATTTAGCGGGATTGAAAGAAAGCAAGCTATTGGTGTTACCAGAACAGAAGTGCACTTTAAATATTCAAGTAAAAGGAATTGCTTATAACTCGGAAAAAGTTGAGAAAGACTATATGTTTTTTGTTAAAGGCAAAAAATTCAAAAAAGAATATTTGCAAGATGCTTTGAAAAAAGGTGCAAATGTTATAGTTTCAGAAAGCTTATTAAATGAGCAATTAACCTCAACAACTACAAATGTTGTGGTGACTGATATAAACTCTGCAATGTCTATTGCTGGAGATATATTTTATCAGAGACCATGGGATAGGATTAATACTATTGGAATTACTGGGACAAAAGGGAAGTCTACGACTGCTTTTTTGACTAAGACTATTCTCAATGAAGGAGAACCAAAAGATTGTGTAGGAATTACTAGCAGCATTAAAAACTATTATGGCAATGCTGAAGAAATAGCTAATCTTACTACACCAGAAGCACTAGACGTATATAGTTATTTAAATAAATCTGTAAATAACGGATTAAAGCACTTTATTATGGAAGTTTCTAGCCAAGGGCTAAAGTATGGAAGATTAACAGGAATTAATTATGATATTGGTTGTTTCTTGAATTTTGGAAAAGACCATATTAGCGAACTAGAACATCCAAATTTAGAAGATTACTTTGAATCGAAAAAAAAGTTAATTTTTAAATCAAAATGTGCAATAATAAATGTAGATATCCCTCAACATAAAGAAATAATTAAAGAGGCGATAGATAGCCCTTATAACGAGCAAATTCTAACCTTTGGTACCTGTGAAAGAGCGGATATTTATGGGTATGATTTAGAAGAACTTGAGGAAGGATTATCGTTTAAAGTTCGCACAAAGGATTTTGATGAGGAATTTTTTTTGCCAATTAAAGGAAGGTTTAATTTTAGTAACTCCCTTTGTGCAATTGCAATTGCATATAAATGTGGTGTGGGTGCAAATTCAATTAAATCAGGGTTAAAAAAAGCAAAAGTGGAAGGAAGAATGGAATTCCATATAATTGATGATAGAGAGGTGCTTTTTGATTATGCACATAATGATTTGAGTTATAAAGCTCTAAAGGAGTTTGTTGAGACCAACTATAAAGAAAGGCCTATATATTCAGTCTTTGGCTGTGTTGGAGAGAGAGGACAGGATAGAAGAAGGTCTGCAGGAAGAATTATTGGTGGCTTTTCAGATAAGGCATATATTGTTTCGCATAAACCCGGAAGTGAGAAACCAAAGGAAATATGTAAGCAAATTGAGGAAGGAATTAAGAGCACAAATTGTGACTATGAAATAATTCTGGATAGGAAAGATGCCATTAGAAAAGCATTAGATGACATACCAATAGATGGACTTCTAATAATTACTTGTTGTACTAGTGAACTGTTAAAAGAGTTATAAATAAAAAATTGGAGAAGAAAATGTTAAACAATAAATTATGTATATTAGTCGTAGATGATGAAGTGAAAATGGTAAGAGCTATTTCTGACTTATTACGAGCTAAGGGGTTTGAAGTATTAACTGCATATGATGGGGAAGAAGCCTTAAACGTTTATTATGAAAAAAACACTAAAATTGATTTAATTATTTTAGATGTAATGATGCCTAAAATAAATGGAATGGAAGTACTAGAAGATATTAGAATGGAAAAAGAATTAGTTCCAATAATAATGCTTTCTGCTAAAGGGGAAGAATATGATCAACTCCAAGGATTTCAAATTGGAGCGGATGATTATATAACTAAGCCGTTTTCACCAAGCCTACTTATTGCTAGAATAGAAAATGTTTTGAAGAGAGTAGGTAGAGACTTGGATATTGTTGAAATAGGTAAAGTAAAGCTATCTTTAGAAAAAAGAGAAGGGTTTATTGGAGAAGAAGAGATTGAATTAACACGGAGGGAGTTTGACTTGTTGTTCTTTTTAATGACAAATAAAAATTTGGTATTTTCAAGAACTCAATTGTTAAATCAGATTTGGGGATATGAATTTGATGGAGATGATAGAACTGTTGATACACATGTTAAACAATTAAGAGCAAAGCTAAAAGAAGAAAGCTCGATAATAAAGACAGTACATAGAGTAGGTTATAAAGTAGAAGGGTAAAAATGAATAACACTGATAAAAGTAATTTGAATATAGGTAAAACAAAAGCTAAATTTAATTTAAAAATTATTATTTTTATTTTACTTGTTAGCTTTCTTACATTCACAGTGGGACTACAAGTTGTGTTATTTTCAGTTTTTTCAAAGAATAACTATATTGATAGTAGAAGCGAAGTATTAGAGGAGGCTTTTAATGTCATTACAGAAAACTATAATGGAACACATTTTAGTGTAAGGTCAGCAGTATCAGAACTTCAAGAAGAATATGGAATAGACATCATTGTTAGGACAGATAATAAAATTATTTATATAAATCAACCTCATAAAATAAAAAGCGATGGCTTTGGCAACAATTTCTTCTATCTCTATGGGGATTATTCTGAATCTTATTCTAAAAAACCAGAAGCAGTACTAAAAGAAAATGAGCAAGGGAAAGAACAATTGGCTTTATTTGGGCAGTTCGAGAGCTTTGGGGAAACTATTTATGTAGATATTGTAATTCATATGGATGCAATAAATTCAAGCCTTGCTGCTTTTTTCGAAACAACAATCATTAATTCGATTGTTGTGTTATTAATTAGCCTGATTGTTGCCGCTATATTATCCAGATTTGTTGCAAAGCCAATAAGTGAAATGGAAGCAACTATAGCTGCATTATCAAAATTAGAATTTAAAACAAAGCTTAGCGAAAATTGGAGAGTAAAAGAAATTTCGAATGTATCTGCAAGCATTAATACTATGTCTTCTAAATTAGAGGAGAGTATCTCAGAACTTAGTGAGGCAAATATACAACTGAAAAAAGATGTTGATGCACAAAAAAAATTAGTTAAAATGCGGAAAGAATTTGTTGCCAATGTATCTCATGAGATGAAAACGCCTTTAGCACTTCTTCAAATATATGCAGAAAACTTAAATAGTAATATTGAAAATATAGATAAAGATTTTTATTTAAATACAATTTTAGAAGAAACAAATAATTTAAACGAATTGGTTGCAAGTATGCTGGATATTTCGGCTTTAGAAAATGACTATAACCAAATGCACCTAGAAGAATTAAACTTAACTGATTTGGCAAGTCATTTGACAGAGAGCATGAAACCATTGTTGAATGATTTTGACCTGGAAATATTTCTGGAAGATAATATAATTATTATGGGAGCAGAAGGCTATTTAAAGCAAGCAATGAGTAACTATATTACTAATGCAATATCGCATACTAAGGCAGGCGAGAAAATACAAATTATACTTACTAAAGAAAATGAAAAAATTGTATTTAAAGTCTATAATAAAGGCAATCAAATAAATCCAGAAGAGTTTGATTATATTTGGGACAGCTTCTATAGGGTGGACAAAGCTAGAAATAGAGATGCAAAAAATATTGGAATGGGACTTTATATTGTAAAAACTATAATTGATAAGCATAATGGTTACTGTGATGTAAAGAATATTGATGAAGGGGTTGAATTTAAATTTGCTTTAGATAGTATAGAAAATCATAAATAAATATAAAAGGTGAGTAACTTAGTTACTCACCTTTCTTGAATTATAAGCTATAATAGCTTAATTATTCTTTACTTAATGTAGAAAAACTCTCATTTTTGTTTTCTGAATTGATATTCTCTGAAGTAAACTCTGATTTTATCAGTTGAATACAATTCTCGCAAATAAAGCCGTCTCCAAAGTGTTTTGTACCTTCTTCTTTTTCACATAGACTGCAGCAAGAAGAGTTGTTTTTTGAAATATTCATAATGCCTCCTAACCATACGATAATTCGCTACTAGAGCTTTGTAACTAACGAGGGGGCTTTGATGAAAAGTGTATTGTAATTTAAAGTATAATATAAATGCCATTAGTGTTAAAATAGTATAGTAGTGAAAACAAAACACGGTTCCATCTACTTAGATAAATCTAAATAGCCACCTGGCCAAATTACTCCAAAATAGTAATTCAAATTACAATATAAATAATAGTTAAAAATAATAACCAATAACTAATAACTAAAAATAATAACCAATAACTAATATTTTTGTTGCAACAATATTTTTAGAAATAACGAACAAATTAATGAAATAACAATTTGAAAACGGTATAATAATACGAATAGAATATATGCCATTTTCTTGTAACTTCATAATATACCTTTTTTTTGTGAGGTGCAAGTTAAAATAGAAATAAAAATTTTCTTTTTTCTGAAATAGCTAACAAAATAGTAATAATATTGAAATTAAGGAAAACAATTATGAAAGAATACAATATAATGTATAAAAGAATAATAATAAACACAATTGGTGCTATTTTTATAGCCTTATTTTTTATATCATTTTCGGTAATTGTTACGCTAAATTTCAAACCATTATATAAGTTGGCAGTTGATTTGTATGACATTCCTGAGAAAAGTGGGTATTCTTATGAAGAAATAATAGAAAATTACTCAATTTTAATTGAATATAATTCAATCTTTGGAGAAGAAAAATTAGAATTTACTTCTTTTACAATGTCAGAACATGGAGAGATTCATTTTGAAGAAGTTAAGGCAATTTTTATTAGATTTCAATATTTAACTTTATTATTACTACCATTAGTAATAATTACAATTTTGTATAAAATCAAGAATCGCCAGGGTGAAATTTTAAAATATTCAGGCATATTAACACTTGGAATTCCAATAATATTAGGAACTTTTAGTGCCATGAATTGGGAATGGGTTTTTGTTACCTTTCACGAAATAGCCTTTGATAATGATTATTGGATATTTAATGCTGAAACTGATCCCGTAATAAATATTTTGCCGGAAGAGTTTTTTATGATGTGTGCAATTATGATAATTGCAATGCTATTGATATTATCAATAATACAATTACTTTTTTATAGAAATATCAAGTTGCGGAAAAGGAATTGATATTTTATTTTCGTCAAAAGTATCTTTAATCTTCTCTAACAGTCCGCTACGTGCATCTAAGTAATTGTCTGAACTAGACCAAACTCTAACAGTTAAGATAATTGCACTATCTCCATGTTCAAGCATTCGAATAAAAGGCTGATGCTCTTCTGATTCTTTGAGTATTAGTGAGTCTTTTCTTACAATTTCCTCTATTAAGAAAATAGCTTTTTTATAATCATCATTATAACTGATTGAAATATTTAATAATATTCTTCTAGTTCCAGACGCAGTAAAGTTTGTCAGATTATTATCAGTAATATTCGCATTTGGTATATATACTATTCTGTTATCTAGGGTTGCAATTTTTGTTTGCAATATCCCAGTCTGTATAACAGTACCTTCTACATTGTCAAGTAAAATATAATCTCCCTTTTGGAATGGGTGTGTAAAAATAATAATTAGGCCACCGGCTACATTTGCTAAACTATTTTGTATAGCTAATCCTATGGCTATACCAATAACACTTAAGGCAGCAATTATAGTTGTTACAGGGATCCCTATAATTTGTAGCACAGTGCAAACTAATAGTACATATAAAACAACTTTTGTTATTGAAAGTATGAAGTTGCAAGAATTTAGATCATAATTTCTTTTGTTGAAAGTTTTTTTGAGAATGCGAAGAAAAACTTTTATTAACAAAAAGCCAAAAATAAAAAATAAAATCGAAAAAACAATTTTTTCTCCATACAAACTTATAAAATTATGTAGTTCTGCTGTTATCTTTTCCAAAAGTCATCTCCTTTTAATAAATATAAGCATATACTTTAAAATATAGGTGACATATTCTGAAATACTCACCATTTTAACTATAATTATAATTGAGTGAAATTGAAACTTACATTAAAGTAGAGGCTATATGTAAATCAAAATTAAAGTGTTTATATTTTATGCAAGAACAAAAATTAAATTCTATTCATTTAGATTTTTTATAAATTCTAATAATGCTGTCGTTTGCTCAAATGATTCACTGTTGTTAGTGTTGAAAATAATTTGATTTGTCTCTGGGGAAATTTGCTGAAAATAACCTAACCCAGAAGGTAAGAACGTCTGTAGTGGCTCTGCTGATTGTACTCCGGTGTTTTCTAAATTTTCTTGTAAACTTTCTAATAATTGATTGTTCTCTGAAGAACTAATCCATTTAGGAATAGTTTCGTTTATCGAAACTGAAAGGCCCGATAATTCAGCTGATTTTACTATGTTATCAGATAGTTCCTTTTGAGATGCATCATCTTTGGAATAGCCTGTCATAGAAATCTTCAACTCGTTGCTTGTTGAAATTTGATTTAATACTGCAACAGATACAAGCTCATCGTTTTCTAGATTACGGATTCTGTCAGACAAGGTGTAGATGAAGCCTAATGTTCTTAGTCCATCCTCTTTGACAATAACCGTAGATGGAACAGGAACTTCATCACAAGAAAAACTATAGTCAGGGTAATTCTCTTTATATTCATTGTCAAATTTTTCTTCCAATGAAGAAACGCGTCTTAAAAAAGTATCTTCATTTCTATCATCAAACAGAAGGACTACAGAAGCAGAATATGGGAATTTCTCTCCTGAACTTCCGGCTTCAAAACTACTATATTCAAAATAAATTCCGCTATCATTTAGCGTGGACATAAAGCTGCTAAGCTCCAATATAGGGTTGCGTTCATAGACAACTTCATAGGAATTGTTAGGCATGCTTAAGCCACTTACTGTTATCTTATAAGCATTATTATAGGATGGGTCTGCATAATTTAATTTTGAATTTAGAGAAATTTCGGATTGAGATGCAGTTGTAGTTGTTAAGCCTGAGTCTTCTGCGTATCTTAAAGAAACTAAATTATCAGTATCAAGAAGAGTATGGGGAAGTGAACTTGCTCCATAATAGTCAAAGTGATTCGAAGGAGTGAATATTACTGATACTTCTCCAAAATCTGATGTACCTAGTAATATACTAAGAGCTATCGAAGTAGATTGTGCTAAGGATTTGCTATCATCTAAGTCGACATCTATATGTAGCGTGGTAGTAGGAACTTTGTAGTATTCTTCGCTTGCCGCTTTGGTGATAGTCAATATATTACCGTTTTTGCTTGCGGAAAATCCATTTTCTGTGCCCCAATTGTAAAGGTAATCGACTACTTGACTATGGCTATCAGCTTCTGAATAAAAGCTTTTTAGCTCTTCGTAATTTGAATACAAAGAAGTTTTAATATTTTTGGATTCGGAAATTTCGTCAGAATTGATTTGAGTTAACATAATTATTACTATTGTTAACATTATGCCTATTGCTATAATAAAAATTGTTGAAAAACTTTTTTTCATAATTTCTCCTTAATGCTGATGTACAACTTTTCTTTCTCAATGGCCTGTTTATGACAGAGAAAATAATACTTATATAATATCATAAAAATGAAAAATATCAAAAACTGAAGCCAGTTCTTTTAATTATAGTGGTAATATGTGTTGAAAAACTGAGATGAAGAGCCGAGATATTATTTATAAATATGCGCATTAAATATCAAATTGAAAATCTGCAATGTTTTTTGTTTGATAATAATATAAAATTATGTTTTGTTTTTTTTTCATTTGCCTATTGATTAATATACGAAATAAGGTATAATTTTATAAGAATATTATAGAAAATATACTATATCTAGTGTATTGCCTGTTTTGTATAAATTCGTAGAATAGCTAAAAAATTGAGAAATCAAGCTACGAACCTTTGTAGTTAATATTTCAAAAGAGTATGAAAAGGAGAAAAGTATGGGAACCATTAAGAGAATAGTTAAAAGAGATGGAAGGGTGTCTGATTTTAAAATTGAAAAAATATCAGAAGCAATTTATTCAGCGGCAAAAGCTTTGGGAGGAAGCGATAAAGAAAAAGCAGACTATTTAGCTAAACAAGTAGAACTGTACTTAACAGAAGTTTGCCATAATGATACACCTACAGTAGAAGAAATTCAAGATGCAGTCGAAAAAATTCTTATTGATAATGGGCATGCTAGAACAGCAAAAGAGTTTATTGTTTATAGAAATGATAGAACAAAAGTTAGAGATATGAATACTAGATTAATGAAAGTTTATGAAGATTTAACTTTTAAAGATGCAAAAGATAATGATGCAAAAAGAGAGAATGCAAATATTGATGGTGATACAGCTATGGGGACTATGCTTAAGTATGGTTCAGAGGGAGCTAAACAGTTCTATGATATGTATGTGTTAAATCCGATTCACAGCAAGGCTCATAAAGAAGGAGATATTCATATACACGACTTAGATTTTTTAACACTAACTACAACTTGCTGCCAAATAAACATTAGAAAGTTATTTAAAGAAGGTTTCTCCACAGGACATGGGTTCTTAAGAGAGCCAAATGATATACAAAGCTATGCTGCACTGGCTTGTATTGCAATCCAATCAAACCAAAATGATCAACATGGAGGACAAAGTATACCCGATTTTGACTATGGAATGGCGGATGGAGTAAAGAAGACGTTTAAAAGACTTTACTGGACAAACATTGGCAAATTAATGGAAATTATTTATGACAAAGAAAATGGTGTGGAAACAGCAAAAAAAATAGGTAAAGATATTTTTGATGAAAAAGGTCTTTGTCCTACTATGGCAAATGAAGACGACTATCAAAAATATGAAGCAGAAAAATTAGTATCGTATTTAGATGAAAAACAAGTGTTGAAGATACAAAAAAAAGCACAGGAATATGCTTTAACTGAAATAAAGAGAGCAACTTATCAAGCTATGGAGGCCTTTGTACATAACTTAAATACAATGCACTCTAGAGCGGGAGCGCAGATACCGTTCTCTTCTATCAACTATGGTACAGATACAACTCCAGAAGGCCGTCTTGTTATTGAAAGTATACTGCTTGCAACTGAAGCTGGCCTTGGAAATGGAGAAACAGCTATTTTCCCAATTAATATATTTAAAGTAAAAGAAGGAATTAGCTTTAACCCAGAAGATCCTAATTACGATTTGTTCAAACTAGCAATGAAAGTTTCCGCTAAAAGATTATTCCCTAACTTCTCATTTCTAGATGCGCCCTACAACCTACAATTTTACAAAGAAGGGGATCCAGAGAGCGAAGTTGCATATATGGGCTGTAGAACTAGAGTTATTGCTAATGTTTATGACAAAGAAAAGCAAGTTGTTAGTGGTAGAGGAAACTTAAGCTTTACTTCTATTAATTTACCTAGAATAGCAATAAAATGCCACGGAAACTTAGACCAATTTTTTGAAGAATTAGAGAGAAAACTTCAGCTCGCTTGTGAGCAGTTAATGGAAAGATACAAAATACAGGCCCAGAAAAAAGTTAAGAACTTCCCATTTTTAATGGGGCAAGGGTTATGGCAAGATTCTGAAAAGCTAAAGTCGGATGATACTATAGGGGAAGTATTGAAACATGGTACATTATCCTTAGGATTTATTGGACTTGCGGAAACCTTAACATCTTTAATTGGAAGCCATCACGGAGAAACAGAAGAAGCGAGAAACCTTGGATTAGAAATAGTAGGCTTCATGAAAAAATATGTAGATGAAAGAGCAAGCCAAGTAGGGATGAATTACACATTGCTAGCCACACCAGCAGAAGGGTTATCGGGAAGATTTGTTAGAATTGACAAAGAAAAATATGGAGAAATTCCAGGGGTTACCGACAAAGATTATTATACTAATTCATTTCATATACCAGTTAATTTTAGTATTAGTGCTTTTGAAAAGATTAGTATTGAAGCACCTTATCACAAGCTTTGCAATGCAGGGCATATAAGTTATGTTGAAGTTGATGGAGATCCATTAAAAAATCTAGAGGCCTTTGAACTAATAATAAGGCACATGAAAGAGTCTGGAGTGGGCTATGGGTCAATCAATCATCCTGTAGATAGAGACCCTGTTTGTGGTTACACAGGTGTTATCGATAATGAGTGCCCTATGTGTAAGAGAAAAGAAAGTGATGGAGATGAAGGATTCGAAAGAATAAGAAGAATTACGGGTTATTTAGTAGGAACGGTAGATAGATTTAATGATGCAAAGAAAATTGAAGTTGAAGACAGGAAAACTCACGAGGTAAACTAATGAGAGAAACCATTAGGATAGCAGGAATGATTAACGACTCAATTGTTGATGGACCAGGGCTTAGGTTTGTGATTTTTACGCAAGGTTGTCCACATCATTGTGATGGTTGTCATAATCCGGAGTCTTGGAAGATAGAGGGTGGAGAAGAGTATATTGTCGATGAAGTAATCAAAAAATTTATTAATAATAAACTTCTAACGGGTATAACTCTATCTGGAGGAGAGCCTTTGGTTCAACCAAAAGAATGTGCTATGATAGCCCAAGAGGCTAAGAACAATAATTTAACTGTGTTATTATTTTCTGGTTATAGATACGAAGAAATAATAAAGCTATCTTTGATAGATGAAAACATTGCCAAATTGTTTGAGTTGGTAGACATACTTATTGACGGAAAATTTATGAAAGATAAAAAAGATTTGACTTTAAAGTTTAGAGGAAGCAGCAATCAACGAATAATTGATGTTCCTAAGTCAAGAGAGTTGGGGGAAATAGTAACTTTGGAAAAATACATGTAAATTTATAACTAAAGCATACAAGCTACAGTTGACTTACACGAAAAAACGAATTTGTTATAGAAAAATAGAAAATAGAAAAATATTTTTAATATATAATTTATATAAATTATATATTAAAAATTCTTGAAATAAATTAAAATTTCATGTATAATAAATCGTTGTAGGCATATTATGCGAAGTCAGGAGGTGAGCAAGAGGTATGGCACAAGTATTTGTAAAAGATAATGAGAGTCTAGAAAGCGCGCTAAAGAGATTTAAAAGATCGTGTGCGAGAGATGGAATTTCTGGCGAATTAAGAAAAAGAGAGTATTACGAAAAACCAAGCGTAAAAAGAAAAAGAAAGTCAGAAGCGGCTAGAAAAAAAGCGAATAAAAAATTCTAATTAGAGTTAAGGAGCGATCCAATGGATATAAAGTCACAATTAATAAATGATTACAAAATCGCCATGAAGTCTAAAGACGAAGTTCGAAAGAACACTATAAATTTGGCACGGGCTGCCATAAAGCAACTAGAAGTAGATGAAAGAAAAGAAGCTACAGAAGAAGATATTTTAAAAATATTGACAAAGCAAGTGAAAATGCGTAAAGATGCATTAGAAGATTTCATTAAAGCAGATAGAACTGATTTAGCGGATGCCTATAAAGAAGAAATCAAAGTGCTTATGTGTTATTTACCAGAACAGATGTCAATAGAAGAAATATTAGCAGTTGTTAAGGAAACCAGCGAAAGCATGCATATTAAAGACCCTAAAGAAAAGGGGAAATTAATAGGAGCAGTTATGGGAAAACTTAAAGGCAAGGCAGATGGCGGAGATGTAAAAAAAGTTGTAGATGAGTATCTATCCTAAGATATTAAAGAGGTAACAGAAATGTTATCTCTTTTTATGAAGATAATTAAAAATCTATACACCAAGATAGCTTATACTTATGTTAATAATAGGAATAAAAAAAGTATTTATGTATGGATAAAAGTGAAGATTATGTGAAAAATAATTTAGATTTCAATAAAAAAATTAAATCCAGTAAGCACATTATTTAAAGAGGGAAACAGAATAATGAAAGTATATAATACAATACATATGATAAGAATGGAAGACTTAAACCACCATAAGGTGCTATATGCAGGAAGAGCAGCAGATTGGGTGATAGAGAGCGCCTTTGTTGCAGCTGTTGCAGCAAGAGGAGACTCAAAGGGGATACTTTTTCTAAGAATGGATAATTTCGAGTTTTTAAAATCAATACTTCCAGGCGACATAATTAATTTTGAAGCAAAAGTAGTGTCTGTAGGAAAAACTAGCTTGACAATTCATGTTGTGGGGGTTTCAGAAATGGGAGATACGGAACATTTGAAGGCTGATGTAAAATTTGTGAGTGTAGATTCTACCACTAAAAAAGCTGTACCTCATGGGATAATAATATAAAGTCGAATATAATTTTAAAGAGCAAATGTTATATAAGTATAAATTTGATGAAATTATGTTTATACGTAAATTACTGTAGGTAAGTCTAGGATGATTACGAAGATTATTATAAATGAATTGTATAATGATGGTTAATATGATAAAATTTTATAATAGGGAATAAATTCATTTACTAAACTATATTTAGAAAATATTCGATATACTATGAACTCTAGAAAAGAGGGGAAAAATGAGTGCAGATAATAAAATAGAGACTATGATTATAGACCCTAACCTTAATGTGATGAGTTATGAACAATATAAAAAGGACCTTAAAACTAAAAAATTCACTAAAATGTGTATGACAGAGGTTATGAATGCAGATATGATGATAGCTACATTTGGAGTAGAAAAATATTTTGAAACCTGTAGAGAAATTCTGGCATCAGGAAATGTTGCATATGAGCAATTAGGATTGGATAAAATAATACATGTGTATGCACATACATATAAACACTTTATGGCTGTAGCTAATGATGATATGAGTGATCAAGATTTCAAAAACTTAATGAAAGGTTTTCATGAACAATATGAGTTGGTTACGGCTAAGCAAACAGACTTAGGTGGCATATCAAGATTTGTTATTGTTTTTGGAGAAGATTTGGTGGATAGAGCTCTAAGTTCATATTACTTAAATAAAAATGTACAGAACAATTTCATAGAAGAAAATAATGAGAGAGATATTATTTTAAGCGAAAGAAAAGAAGATGTAGAAGTCTATCAAGTTCTTAATAATGCAATCACAAATAATAAAGTGGTCCCTTTTTACCAAGGAATATATGATAATGAGGCAGGTAAAATAAATAAGTATGAAGCGCTCATGAGAATATATGATGAAAAAAATAATATTTGGGCTCCGGGAATGTTTTTAGATTCTGCAAAAAAACTGAAAATGTATATTCCTCTAAGTAAATTGCTAATAGATAAAGCGTTGAAAGACTTTGAAAATAAATCTAGTAAATTAGGAATTAATATTACTATATATGATATACAGACAGATGAAATGAAAGAGTGGATTTTACAAAGATTAAAAAAACATCCAAATCCATCAAACGTTGTTATAGAATTCGTTGAAACTGAAAACTATAATGATAATAAAGAACTAGCAGAGTTTCTGGATGAGATTAAGAACATTGGTTGCAAAATAGCTGTTGATGACTTTGGAGTTGGATTTGCAACATATATCTCAATAGTCTCTTTAAAACCGAATACTATTAAGATAGATGGAGGCATAATTAAAAATTTAGTAAAAAGCAAAGAGAATAGGATAATTTTAGAGTCCATATGCTATATGGCAAAGCTTATAGGAGCAGATGTAGCCGCAGAATTTGTCGAAAATGCAGAAATACAACAGATAATTTTAGATAATGAAATAAAATATTCTCAAGGATATCATTTTGCTAAGCCAGAACCTTTAGAAAAATTGATAATCAAATAAGGACTAAGTAGTTGTGTAAAAGCAACTACTTTTTTCTATTAAGTTAGTAGTAAACAATGGCATTAGTAGCTATCTTGTTTAAATACTTTTTACATAGTTGTAATAATTCGAAATGTGTTATAATTAAGATTAGTATAAAGTAGGAGGAAGTTTTGGAGAACATTAAAATTTTAATAGAAGATAATATAGATAGTAAAGAGCTATTAGGAAATTTAGACAAAAATCTTAAGCTGATAGAAGAGCAGTTTGATTGTATTCTAGTTCAAAGAGATGGATATTTAACGCTAATAGGACCAGATTCTGGGAAAGTGGAAAAAGTGGTCAATGAACTTATTAGCATTATAGAAACAGGAGAGAAGTTGAATACTCAAAAAGTAGATTATGTAATTGATTTAGCTTCTAAAGGCCTTTCATACAAAGATAACCAACTAGAAAAGGATATTGTTTGCTATACCCATATGGGAAAGCCAATAAAAGCAAAAACTTTAGGTCAAAAAAAATATATTAGCGAAATAGAAAAGCATGATATTGTCTTTGGAATAGGACCTGCAGGAACAGGAAAGACTTATCTGGCTGTGGCAATGGCAATTAAAGCATATAAACAAAAGCAGATTCAAAAAATAATTTTAGCTAGACCAGCAGTAGAAGCAGGAGAGAGACTAGGGTTTTTGCCAGGGGATTTACAGGAAAAGGTGGATCCTTATTTAAGACCTTTGTATGATGCTCTTTATGATATGTTAGGAAGAGAAGCTGCAAATAAACTTAAAGAAAAGGAAGTAATTGAGATAGTGCCCTTAGCTTATATGAGAGGGCGTACACTTGATAATGCATTTATCATTTTGGACGAAGCGCAGAATACGACAAGAGAACAAATGAAAATGTTTTTAACTAGAATGGGATTTGGATCAAAATGTGTAATCACAGGAGATGTAACACAAATCGATTTGCCAAAAGGGAAAGGATCAGGTCTTTTACATGCTGAATCAATTCTTAAAGGTGTGAAAGGTATTGGATTTACTCATCTGAAATCTATGGATGTAGTAAGACATGAATTAGTAAAAAGAATAATAAAAGCATATGATGAACATCATCAAAATAATAATGAAGGAGAAGAGTTTGAGTAGGCAAATTTTTATTGAGTGCGTAGACTTCGAAATACTTGAAAAGCATAAAGTGAACAAAGATGAAATTTCAAAAGATATGTCTACAGTTGTAGAGTTAATTTTCGAAAGTGAAAATGTTGATATTTGCAATATTGAAGTAAGCTTAAGCTTTGTAAGTCCTAATGAAATAAAGGCTTTAAATCGGGACTATAGAGGCAATGATAAGGAAACTGATGTTCTTTCTTTTCCTCAATACGAAAATGTTATAGAAATTCAAGAAGAAATAGCTTTTGCTGGGGAAATCGATGGTGTAGAGAGTAATCTGTTTTTAGGGGATGTTGTGATTTCACTGGACAAAGTTCAGGAACAAAGTGAAGAATATAATCATAGCTTTCAAAGAGAATTAATGTATTTATTTGTACATAGCATATTACATTTGTTGGGGTTTGATCACATGATTGAAGGTGACAAAAAAATAATGAGAAAAAAAGAAAAAGAAATAATGAAGGAGTTAAACAAATATGAACGATAGCATAAGAAAAGAATTGTTTTTAATTGCAAAAGATGCATCTTACTTAGCTTATGCCCCATATTCAAAATTTAATGTAGGAGCGGCTATTCTTACATCTGAAGATGAAATTGTTTATACGGGATGTAATATTGAAAATGCTTCATTTGGTGCTACTATTTGTGCTGAGAGAGTTGCAGTTTCAAAGGCTATATCAGAAGGGAAAAGGACCTTTAAAGCAATAGCGATTTACTCTGATTCTGCAATTGCATGGCCCTGTGGGATTTGCAGGCAATTTATTCATGAATTTGCTCCTGATATAGAAGTTATAGTTGGAAAAGAAGAAGACCAGTTAATTGTGAAAAAGTTAAAGGATATTTTTTTGGAGGGATTTAAATTTTGAAAAGTGGATTTGTAAGTATAATAGGAAGACCTAATGTTGGAAAATCAACATTTTTAAATAGCGCTTTAGGTGAAAAGATTGCTATAACAACAGATAAACCTCAGACTACAAGAAATACTATAAAAGGGATATATACGGATGATGAGGCTCAAATTATCTTTATTGATACCCCAGGTATACATAAGGCAAAAACTAAACTTGGGGAATTTATGACAGGGGCGGCATTAAAAACCTTAGAAGAAGTGGATTTGATTTTATTTCTTGTAGATGATAGCAAAAAAATTGGACCTGGAGACCAATTTGTATTAGATGCCTTAAAAGAAATAAATACTCAAAAAATACTAATTATTAATAAAATAGATTTGCATGAACCTAATGAATTTGAAGAAATTTATCATCAATATGAAAGTTTAAAGATGTTTGATGAAATTATAGGGGTTTCAGCCATTGAAGGAAAAAATGTTAATGCTGCTATAGGAAAAATAAAAGAAAAACTAGATGAAGGCCCAATGTATTTTCCGCCTGAAGCGATAACGGATCACCCAGAAAGGTTTATTGTAAGTGAAATAATAAGAGAAAAACTTTTAATGTATCTTGAGGACGAAATTCCACATGGAGTGGCTGTTGAAATTGAAAGTTATGAAGAAAAAGGAACTATAACTAATATTGGGGCAATTATTTACTGTGAAAAAAAATCCCATAAGGGCATAATAATAGGAAAAGGCGGAAGAAAGTTGAAGGGAGTTGGACAGGCATCTAGAAAAGATATTGAAACCCTAATAGGAACAAAGGTGTATTTAGAACTATGGGTTAAGATTAAAGAAAACTGGAGAGACATGGATAAGATGCTTTCTAATTTCGGATATAAGGAATAGTTTATGTTATTAGAAACTGACGGTTTAGTGTTAAGGCGAAGAAATATTGTCAATGAAAGAAAAATGTTAGTTTTGCTTACTGAAAAATTTGGAAAACTATCAGTAGGGACAAATATTACTCTTAGAGGTAAGTCTAAAACGGCCCTTCCTCTTAGCCCTTTCACTGTATCAAGATTTGAAATATATAAGAATGGGGATTATTATAATATATCCAAAGCAGAAGCTAAGAACAGTCACTTTAATATAGGTGAGGATATAGACAAATATATTGCAAGTTCATCAGTTTTGGAGTTGACGGATAAAGTTATTGATGAAGGGGAAAAACAAGTAGATGTATATAATCTTTTAGTAAGTTTTTTAGAAGAAATTTCTATTAGAAAAAGTGACTTTAAAACGTTGACTATTGCATATAGGATTAAATTATTAAAAATACTAGGTTATTTGCCTAATATAGTAAGTTGCGGGGGTTGTGGATCTGAAAAGAATTTAACGAAATTATCTATAGCGGATGGAATAGTTCTTTGTAATAATTGTTATAGTAAAAATAATAATGAAGATAGGCTATCGTCATTGATTTTTAATGTTAGTTTTGATATACTAAATATTATTATTTTTTTTGAAAGCAAGCCATTATCAACTTTTAGAAAGCTAAAACTTGATGGAGAAAAAGAAAAGACCATAGAAAAAATTTTGGAAGAATACTATAAATGCCACTTAGGGATTGACGCTATGAAGAGTGACGAAATAGCACTAAATTAAAACTTAACGGGAATTAGGAGGATAATATGGAGATTACTTTGGAAAAAATTGAATTAGTAAAAGAAAAAACAGGGGTAAGCTATAAAGAAGCAAAAGCTGCTTTAGAAAATGCTAATGGAAGTGTAGTAGATGCAATAGTTAGTTTAGAATCTATGTCGGAAGTAAATGATGATAGTACGGTAGGGAATGTAGGCCAAAACATTTTGAACGCACTAAAAGAAACTGTAGCAAAAGGAAATGCTTCTAGAGTTAGAATTACAAATGAAGATGGAGAACCTATTTTAAGTATTCCTGTTAGTATTGGTTTAGTAGGTGCATTTATCACACCTTGGGGATTTATAATAGCTACAGCAGCATCTTTTGGTTTCAAATGTAATATTGAAATTGTTAAGACAGACGGAACAATTGTCGATGTTAGTGGAACAGCTAAAGATGGTGTAAATGTAGTAGTTGAAAAAAGCTATACAGCAGCAGATACTGTTAAGACAAAAAGTAAAGATGTTGTTGACAAAGTAAAAGGAAGTACAGTTTATGACAAAGTTGTTACTAGTGAAGTTTATGATAAAATTAAAGAAAAAACTGAAATAGTAACAAAAAGAGGCGAAAGACAAATGGAGGAGTTCGCCGAAGACTTTATGGCTGAAGAAGCAGAAGAAGAGCCAATAAAAAGCACAAAAAAGAAAACAACAAAGAAAAAGGATGAGAAATAGTATGAGCGAAATACAAATAAAAACAATGGAAAAAATCACAGCCCTAGCAAAAGGTAGAGGATTTATCTTTCCAGGATCAGAGATTTATGGAGGACTTGCAAACACTTGGGACTATGGCCCTTTGGGGGTAGAGTTTAAGAATAATGTAAAAAAAGCTTGGTGGAAAAAATTTGTTCAAGAATCTAAATATAATGTTGGTGTAGATGCTGCGATTTTAATGAATCCTAAAGCATGGGTAGCCTCAGGCCATGTTGGAGGATTCTCTGACCCGTTAATTGATTGTAAAAGTTGCAAGGAAAGATTTAGAGCAGACCAAATGGTTGAAGAGTATGTTAAGGCAAAAGGCATTGAAGACATTACTGTAGATGGTTGGTCTAAAGAAAAGCTTGAAGCTTACATTACTGATGAAAATATTCTTTGCCCCAGTTGCAATAAAAAAGACTTTACCAATATTAGGCAATTTAACTTAATGTTTAAAACTCACCAAGGAGTTACTGAAGATTCAAGCACAGAGATATTCTTAAGACCAGAAACTGCCCAAGGGATTTTTGTGAATTTCAAAAATGTACAAAGATCAAGCAGAAAAAAACTTCCTTTTGGCATAGCCCAAATTGGAAAATCTTTTAGAAATGAAATAACTCCCGGGAATTTTACATTTAGAACAAGAGAATTTGAACAAATGGAACTAGAATTCTTCTGTAAGCCAGGAACTGATTTAGAATGGTTTGACTATTGGAAAGACTATTGTATCCAATTTCTTAAATCATTAAGTATGAATGAAAATAATGTTAGATTTAGAGATCATGATGCAGAAGAACTATCACATTATAGTAATGCTACTACAGACATAGAATATTTATTCCCATTTGGATGGGGAGAATTATGGGGAATTGCAGATAGAACAGATTTTGACTTAAAGCAGCATATGGAACATTCTGGTGAGGATATGAATTATGTTGATCAGGATCCAAATAATCCTAAAAATGTAGAACGATATGTTCCATATTGTATAGAGCCTTCACTTGGTGCAGATAGAGTGACATTAGCATTTTTAGTAGATGCCTATGATGAAGAAACAGTAGTGGATGGAAAAGGAAAAGAAGACACTAGAGTAGTTCTAAGATTTCATCCTGCCTTAGCTCCATTTAAAGCTGCAGTTCTACCGTTGGCAAAAAAATTAGAAGATGTTGCAATGCCAATATATGAAGAACTAAGTAAGCACTTTATGGTAGATTACGATGCGGCGGGTTCTATAGGAAAAAGATATAGGAGAGAAGATGAAATTGGAACTCCTTATAGTATATGCGTAGATTTTGAAACTGAAACTGATGGTTGTGTAACTATTAGAGATAGAGATACAATGGAACAGATAAGAATACCTGTTCAAGACGTTAAAGGGTACTTGGAAGAGAAAGTACAATTCTAATTTTTTGTAGGAGGAAGAAGTTAATGGAAAAGTTTGTTTACTCTTTTAATGAGGGAACGAAAGAAATGAAAGCAGTTCTAGGGGGAAAAGGTGCTAACCTTGCTGAAATGACAAAGGTTGGATTGCCAGTACCTTTTGGCTTTACTGTAAGCACGGATGCTTGTATCAGTTATTATGCTGAAGATAGAAAAGTCAAAGACGAAATTATTGAAGAAATCTTTGCTAAATTAGAAGAACTAGAAAATGTTACAGGTAAAAAGTTTGGTAAAAAAGAAGATCCTCTATTAGTTTCGGTTAGATCAGGGGCACCTGTTTCTATGCCTGGAATGATGGATACTATTCTTAACCTTGGACTAAATGACGAAGTGGTAGAAGGGCTAGCTGAATTAACAGAAAATCCTAGATTTGCTTATGATAGCTATAGAAGATTTATACAAATGTTTAGTGATGTGGCTTTGGAAATTTCAAAAACAAAGTTTGATAAAATATTTGATGCAAAGAAAGAAGAAAAAGGCATAGAAAATGATGTGGATCTTTCCACAGAAGATTTACAAGATATAATCATTAAATATAAGGAATTGTTTAAAAATGAATTAAATAGAGACTTTCCACAAGATGCAAAAGAACAGTTGATGGAAGCAATTATGGCTGTATTTAGGTCTTGGAATAATGATAGAGCTATTTTATACCGTCAACTTAATGATATCCCATCTTCTATGGGGACTGCAGTAAATGTACAGTCCATGGTATTTGGTAATATGGGTGACACTTCGGGTACTGGAGTTGCATTCACTAGAAGCCCAGTTGATGGAGAAAGAAAGCTGTTTGGCGAATTCTTGGTAAATGCTCAAGGGGAAGATGTTGTAGCAGGAATTAGAACTCCACTTCCTATTTCAGAAATGAAAGAAGCATTTCCTGAGGTATATACTCAATTTGAGAAAATTTCTGATTTGCTAGAAAATCATTATGCTGATATGCAAGACATGGAATTTACTGTTGAAAGAAACAAGCTTTATATGCTTCAAACTAGAAGTGGTAAAAGAACTGCAGCTGCGGCACTTAGAGTGGCTGTAGATATGGTGGAAATGGGGCTTATTGATAAAGAAACCGCATTACTTAGAATAGGACCTGAGCAGATAGACCAATTGCTTCATCCAAAGTTTGATGAAGAAGCTATTAAGAGTGCAAAGGAGTTAACAAAAGGATTGCCAGCTTCTCCAGGAGCTGCTACTGGGAAGATTTATTTTGAAGCAAATCATGCAGTGGAAGCATCTAATAATGGGGAAAAGACTATTTTAGTAAGAAAAGAAACATCTCCAGAAGATTTAGCAGGGATGGTAGTAGCTGAAGGTATACTAACGGCAAGAGGTGGAATGACTTCTCATGCTGCAGTTGTAGCAAGAGGTATGGGAAAATGCTGTGTTGCAGGTTGCTCTGGCATTGTTGTTGATGAAGAAAATAAGAAACTTATCATAGGTGATGTTACTTATGTTGAAGGAGATTATATCTCATTAAATGGTACTGTAGGAACTGTATATGAAGGCCAAGTTGCAACAGTTGTTCCAAACTTATCGGGCGATTTTGCTAAAATAATGGAGTGGGCTGATGAAAAAAGAGAGTTAAACATAAGAACTAATGCGGATAACCCTAATGATTCACAGGTTGCAGTAGATTTTGGAGCTGAAGGGATTGGGCTTTGCAGAACTGAACATATGTTTTTTGAAGAAGACAGAATTACAAATGTTAGAAGAATGATTTTGTCGGAAACTGAAGAAGAAAGAAGAGCTGCTTTAGCTTTATTACTTCCTTATCAAAAGGCAGACTTCAAAGGAATATATGAGGTAATGGAAGATAGACCTGTTACAATTAGACTTTTAGATCCTCCTTTACATGAGTTCTTACCTCATACTGATGGAGAAATAAAAGAACTTGCAAAGCAAATTGATGTTCCTTATGAAAAACTATCAAAAAGAGTTGCAGATTTGCACGAGTTTAATCCAATGCTTGGACATAGAGGATGCAGACTTGCAATTACTTATCCGGAAATTGCTGAAATGCAAGCTGAGGCAATAATTACAGCAGCGTTAGAGCTTAAAAAAGAAAAGGGTATGGAAATTGTACCGGAGATAATGATTCCTCTTGTTGGAGAAGTTGCAGAATTAGCTTTTGTTAAAAAAGTTGTTGTAGACACGATAAACAGATGCTTTGAAAAGGAAGGTGCTGAAGTTAAGTATCTTGTAGGAACCATGATTGAAATTCCTAGAGCAGCGTTAACTGCAGATGCTATTGCAGAAGAAGCAGAGTTTTTCTCCTTTGGAACTAATGACCTTACGCAAATGGCATTTGGTTTTTCTAGAGATGATACTGGAAATATTATTAAGGAATATAGAGAGGTTGGCATTTTTGAACAAGATCCATTCCAAACTCTAGATCAAGTTGGAGTTGGACAACTAGTTGAAATGGCTGTAGTAAAAGGAAAGTCAAAGAGGGATAATATTAAACTAGGAATTTGTGGAGAGCATGGGGGAGACCCTAAGTCTATTGATTTCTGCCACAGGATTGGATTGAACTACGTTTCTTGCTCACCGTTCAGAGTTCCTACTGCAAGACTAGCAGCTGCACAGGCCGCAATTAGAAATAAAAAATAGAATATATTAATCAAACTAAATAATATAATATACAAAAACAGAAAGCCCTACAGGTCTTTCTGTTTTTTGCTTTTGATTAAACCTAAGGGCAAATTAGAAAAACCCCGATCCTTTGCGGAATTCAAAGGAAGAAAGAATAGCGCTAAGTGAAATTTTTGCTTAATAAGCTAGAGGAGATTATGGAAAATATAAGGATAGGAATAATAGCAGCTAATGATTACAGGAATGAATTGATGAGAGCAATCAACGAAAATTATGATGGGATTAATATTCGATTTATAAATATTGAAAATACTATTAAGTATATTGATAATTTGGAGGATGACTTAGTTATTATTGAATGGGAAGAGTTAATTAATAGTGGTGCTTTAGTTAATCTTCGTGAATTAGATAAAAAAAAATACGAATCAGTAATTTTTTTAGTGAGGAAAATACCAGTTGAAGATAATAAATTTAATGAATTTTTAAAAGGGAAAATAGTATTATCAAAATTTAGTAGCATAAAGGATATTATTGGAGAAGGTAAAATAATTATATATTCACAAAAAACAGCTAGGGGATTTGCAGAAGATTTAGAAAAAACAATGATTTTATCAGCCTTAATGTTTGATGATATAAGATCGCTTTGTGAGAGTGTAAAAACCCTAGGAAATGAGGAAAAAACCCTAATAATCAGTTTGAAAAGGTGGGTGCAAGATGAATATGTTAGTAATAAAAACAATTTAAGACGATATTTTTTCTTTTTTAGTAAAAACAAAGACGGAGTTTCATATAGTATAGATGACTTTGTTGAAGAAATTTTTTCTTCAATATTTAAATTTAACTATGACAGAATGGAAAATCCTATTTTTTATATTGATAATAAAGAAGTAATCTCTATGTGCGACTATATTAGAAAAACAAAAAAATTTACACAAATTATATTTGACTTAGGGGATTGTAGCTATAAAGGAAGTAGTGAAATTTTAAATTATTCTAGAAAAGTTATAGTGGATAGTTCTGAACAAGGGGGAATTCTTAACAAGAAGGCCCTGGAAAAGGAAATTTTAAAAGATGTCAATATAGATAGAATATATACTAATTAGAAATTGAAGATAATTTGAAAAATCAAAAGAACAAAAGAAACACCAAAAAAACACAAAATAAATAGAACTAAAAGCAATGTTTTATGTTAAAATAAATATGGAATATGTTGCTTATCAGAACAAAAAAATATGTTCAATAAACGGAGGGAAATATGGAGACTCATCAAATTATAATAACATGTTTAGGGGGACTAGCTGTATTCATATTCGGAATGAATATGATGAGTGATGGGCTTCAAAAGTCAGCTGGGGATAAAATGCGTAATATTTTGTCCTTGTTAACGAGAAATCCTATTGTAGGGGTAATGGCTGGAGCTTTAGCAACGGCCGTACTTCAAAGTAGTAGTGCAACAACAGTAATGGTAATTGGATTTGTAAGTGCAGGGCTAATGAAACTACCACAGGCGATCAGTGTAATTATGGGAGCGAATATAGGAACAACAATAACGGCCCAGTTAATTGCTTTTAAAATAGGGGACTATGCATGGGCGATTGTTTTTATTGGATTTATTATGTATTTCTTTTTTGTTAAGTTTGAAAAAGTAAAAGATATAGGGCAAGTACTATTCGGATTTGGACTTTTATTTATTGGAATAAATACCATGGGAGACGTAATGAAACCTTTGGCAGAACTAACAGTGTTTGTTGATATGATGCAGCAAGTTCAGGATGTTCCGATACTAGGAGTAGCAGTGGGTACCTTAATGACTGTTCTAGTTCAGAGTAGCTCAGCTACAATTGCTGTGCTTCAAAACCTTGCATCAACTGCTGGCCCTGATGGAGTAACAAGCATATTAGGATTAGATGGAGCAATTCCAATTTTGTTTGGTGATAACATAGGAACTACAATTACTGCATTACTTGCATCAATTGGACAATCTATAAATGCAAAAAGAACTGCATTATCACATGTTATCTTTAACCTAACAGGAACTTTATTATTTATTTGGTTTGTTCCGCAAATTGTTCAGTTTATAACCTTTATTTCGCCTTCAGGGCCAGAATTAGAGGTGATAGCTAGACAAATTGCAAATACACATACATTCTTTAATATTACAATTACAGTTTTATGGCTACCGTTCATATTTATTTTGGTAAAAATTGTTACAAAACTTATTCCGGGGAAAGATTTAGAAAAGTTACCTTCTGAACCAGCTTTCTTAGATTTACATGTTGTAGATCGCCCAACCTTTGCAATCCACCTTGCATTCAAAGAAATTTTTAGAATTGGAGAAATAGCAGAGAAAATGGTGAAAAAGTCTAGGCTGGCTTTATTAGAAAAAGATGAAAAAGCGATAAAAGAAGTTTTTGAAGACGAAGATAATTTAAACATTTTGCAAAAGAAAACTGCAGACTATTTGGCAGCTATTTTGGCTACAGATACAACCACAGAGGCTCAAAGGGAAAGAATTTCAGGAATGTTGCATGTTGTTTCAGATATAGAACATATTGGTGACTCTTGTGAAAATCTTGTGGAACTAGCTCAAGAAAGAACTAAAGAAAGATATGATTTGTCAAACAAAGCTTGTGCTGAAATATATGAGTGTTACGATTTAGGTTTAAAAATGGTAACAGATTCTCTTGCAGCCCTAGAAACGGGAAGTGAAGAGCTTGCTTTAAGAGTAAAAGGCTATGAAGTTGAAATGGATAAAATGGAAGATGATTTAAGAAGACAACATATGAAGCGTGTAAATGACAATCTATGTGCTCCTGCAGCTACTGTAATTTACACAGAAATTATTCATAATATTGAAAACATCGGGGATTATTGTGAGAATATTGCAGATGCAGTGTTATCTGATACCCACTTTAAAGATTCTAACCTTTCACCTGATGAAGAGTAAAAGAATGAGTTTTACTTAAATTACCAGATTGGATTAATAAAAATAGACCCTTCCTATGATACTGGTTTTGATATCTAAGATAGATTTAGAAGTAAATCAAGATGTCAGAGCTAAAGTAAGAAGGGTCTATTTTCTATGTTGAACCTTTAATCAAACTTTTTAAATCTCTTACCTCTTCCTCCCCATACATCATATACAGGGATGATTTCCATAAATGCACTTTTGTCTGTTGAGATAATATATTTTCTGATTTCTGCTGACTCTTTAGGAGAACAAACACAACTAATTTGTGTCTTTTCCTCGTCGGTAAAGGCTCCAGTAATAGTTTTCTTTGTAACACCTCGCCCTATTTCATCAAGTATATATCTGCTAATGTCAACATGCTTTGATGAAATTATTTCTAACTTGTATAATGTCATTCCAAGCCCTATAGAAACATAATCAATAATACGGATAAAAATGACTTGGGTGAGAGCAGCATAGAGAGCTATTTCCAAGCCTAAAACAGCAGCAGCAGTGGATAGGATGATTAAATCTAGTAAAAGCAATATATTTCCTAATGATAAAAAGGGAAGTACTTTAATTTGTATAATTTTAGCTATAGAATCACTTCCGCCAAAGGTATATCCTTTTCTATAGCAAAGGCCAACACCAATACCACCGACTATGCAATATGCAAGTATTGCTAATAAGGGATCGGAGATTATCACCTCAAATTTAATTAATTCAAAAATTTCTAAGGCGGTTGGGAAAAGAATGGCAAGAAGAACTATTTTCCCAGTTTCTTTTTTCCCTAAGAAAATTAGGGTTGCAATTAAAATCAAGAAAACTATTACATAATAAATATATACATAGCTAATATTAATTATGCTTTCTAAAGTAATAGAAAGGCCTGTTATTCCGCTAACTGTTAAGCCATTCGCTCTCAAAAGTGCAGTTGTGGCAAAAGCTGTTAAAAAACACCCTACTATTACTATTGCAAAATCTAATACAAATGTGATTTTTTTTGAACCCATTTATTCCCTCCTTTAAAAATGTAATAATATATTTTATATTTTCTGAAAATTAGCAATACAACAATTGTTTTACATTATAACTGAAACTACATATGAAAGATATAGGTTGATAAAAAAAGAAAAAAATAATGCTATGTTTGCCAATGTTTTTTTAAGTGATTTTTAGAATAACAGAAAAATGCTTATGTTAATACCAAGGAACTGTTAAGTCTAGAAGAAATCAAAAAATTTGATTTTTATAATTTAAGAGTGCTAGGTTAATAAAAATATTTTTACATAGATTTAAGGTAAATAGGCATTTAGATTTAACATTGGTAGTATATTATTAGTTTGTAGTTGAAAAACGGAATAAAATTATATAACTACAAACGAATTAATACAAAGTTATGAATTCTAAAAAGTTAGAGCAAGAAGAAAAGAAACAAAGAAAAAAGAAGTAGTAGAGGAGAAGAGAATGAAAAAGAATTTAAGAAAATTATTTGCAGT
>CAYJGT010000014.1:27834-29966 GCA_964370035.1 uncultured Oscillospiraceae bacterium | reverse complement strand
ATTAACTCTTGAGTTGCTTTTATAAAAATAATTGTATTTTGTCTTTTTAACTCTGATTTAGACATTTCTTTTGACATGGTCATAATATACCTTTCTCTATATGAAGTGTTCCTGATAGAACAGTTTAAATTAATATTTTAACAGCTACTTCCTCTATAAAGTATATAGAAAAACATTGAAAATTTCAACAAAAATTCAAGTTATAAAGCCAAAATAACTTTGGAAAATAAAAAAATATTAGAAGTTATGCTTAAGACAAAGGATTTAAGAAAAAGTAAGAAAAGAAAGCTTGCATATTAAAGTTAAGATAGTATAATTATATAGCAGATAAAAATTATAAATTTAAAAAACAAGAAATACAGTAAAAGCTGTTTCGATGAAAGGATGTTAAATGTTAACAGGGAAGCAAAGAAGTTACTTAAGAAAATTAGGTCATAATTTAGACCCTACAGTGTATATTGGAAAGTCAGGAATCACAGATAATATTATTGGTGAAATGGAAACAGGATTTGAACTTAGAGAACTAGTAAAGGTAAAACTACAAGAAAGCTGTGACATGGACCCAAAGGTAGCAGCAAATCAAATTGCGGATACAACTAATGCGGAATTTGTTCAGGCCATAGGTAGAAAGTTCATACTGTATAGAAGATCCGTTGAAAATCCAGTAATTGTTTTACCAAAAAAGTAGTCAAACATTAGCAAAGAAGGTTCGGAGACGGCCTGTTATCAAAGGATGTATGTTTCTGTTTAAGCGAAAGAGTCTATAAAAAGAAAATACCAGAAAAAATGTTAAAACTTCAACAATTTTCTTGACAACTGGTTGTGAATTTGATATTATTTAATAGTTAACCGCACTTAGTGGGTATTTTTAAGTGGTAAAAAATGTACCACACCCTCAGAAGGCGAGACAGTTTAGAGGAGGAAATCAATAAATGTATGCAGTAATCAAAACTGGCGGAAAGCAGTATAGAGTTCAATTAGGGGACACTATTTCTGTTGAGAAGCTGAACGAAGAAGTAGGATCAACAATCACTTTTAATGAAGTATTAGTAATGGGAGAAGGTGCTGACCTTAAGGTTGGAACTCCATTCATTGAAGGCGCTTCAGTAGGTGGAAAAGTTGTAGACGCAGGAAAAGGCGAAAAAGTTATTATCTACAAGCATAAGGCGAAAAAAGATTATAGAAAGAAACAAGGACACAGACAACCTTTTACAGCAGTAGAAATAACTAGCATAGGAGATAAAGTAGCACCTGCTAAGAAGGAAGAAGCTCCAAAAGCAAAAGCTCCTGCAAAGAAAGAAACTCCAAAGGCGGAAGCTCCTGCTAAAGAAGAAGTTTCAACAGAAGTTAATCTTTCTGCAATGAAGAAAAATGAATTATTAGAATATGCAGCTGCTAAAGGCGTTAAAGTAAGCGCTTCAGCAACAAAAGCTGTTATTATAGAAGCTATAGAAGCAGCAAAATAAGTAGGAGGTGAATATCCATGGCAAGTAAAAAAGGTGTAGGTAGTTCCAAGAACGGAAGAGATAGTGAGTCAAAACGTTTAGGCGTTAAAACTGGTGATGGCCAATTTGTAAGCGCAGGAAGTATTCTTGTAAGACAAAGGGGAACAAAGTTTCATCCAGGTAACAATGTAGGTATTGGCGGAGATGACACATTGTTTTCAAAAGTAGATGGTGCTGTTAAGTTCGAGAGATATGACAAAACTAGAAAGCAAGTTAGTGTTTATCCAAAAGAAGCATAAGTAAAATTATAGAAAACGAAAAACTATTTAGACAGATGTGGTAAATACTGCATCTGTCTGTTTTTTAGAACAGGAAGTGGTGGCTATGTTAAATGTATTGATAGTAGGCCTAGGTGGGTTTATAGGTTGTGTTGTAAGATATGGAATTGCAAAGATATTTCCAACAGCAATATTTCCTTTAGCAACATTACTATCAAATGTATTTGCAGGGTTTGTAATAGGTCTGTATTTTGGACTGGAAAGAGAATTTCAATTTGAGGGAGAACGAGTAAATCTGTTTATTACCACAGGTATTTTAGGTGGACTTTCAACGTTTTCTTCTTTCAGTATGGAAACTATAATTTTAATTGAAGAAAAACATTTTTTACACGCAGGGTGGAATGTAATA
>CAYJGT010000014.1:0-27734 GCA_964370035.1 uncultured Oscillospiraceae bacterium | reverse complement strand
TTAGTAATTTAAACTTCAAAATGAAAATGAGAGGAATACAATGTTTATAGATAGAGCGAAAATTCAGATTAGATCTGGAAAAGGAGGAAATGGTGCGGTTTCCTTTAGAAAAGAACCATATGTACCTGAAGGGGGCCCTGACGGAGGTAACGGAGGGAAAGGCGGAGATGTAGTTTTTATGGCGGATAATAGCCTTAGAACATTAATGGACTTTAAGTACAAAAAAAAATACCAAGCAGAACATGGTCAAGACGGCATGAAAAAGAACAAATATGGAAAGCACGGAGAGGACTTGATTATTAAGGTGCCACCTGGAACTATGGTCTTAGATAAGGAAACAGGCCTATTAATGAAAGACCTTGTTTCCCATGGAGACTCTTTTGTAGCAGCAAAAGGTGGAAAAGGTGGAAAAGGAAACGAGCACTTTAAATCCTCAGTTAGACAGGCTCCTAACTTTGCAGAGGCTGGTAGAGAATCTAAGGAGAGAGAAGTCATACTTGAACTTAAGTTATTAGCAGATGTAGGCTTAGTAGGATTTCCTAATGTGGGGAAATCTTCACTTCTTGCTGTATCAAGTAAAGCTAAACCGAAGGTTGCGGACTATCATTTTACAACAATAGACCCTAATATTGGTATTGTTGAAGTATCTAATACAAATTTTGCAATGGCAGACATTGCCGGAATTATTGAAGGAGCACATCTAGGCGCAGGTCTTGGATTTAGGTTTCTTAAACATATAGAAAGAACTAAGGTACTTATACATGTTGTTGACATTTCGGGTAGTGAAGATAGAAACCCAATTGAGGACTTCAAAAAAATCAACAATGAACTTGAAAAGTATAATCCAAAGCTAATGAAAAAGCCAATGATAATTGCAGCAAATAAAATGGACTTACTAATCGATACAGAAGAAGGGGATGACCTTGGGGTAACAGACCCTAAATATAAAGAATTTGTAGAGTATATTGATTCGTTGGGCAGGGAATATAAAGTGTTTCCAATGTCAGCACCTCTTCATCTTGGAGTAAAAGAAGTATTAGAAGAGGCAGCAAAAGCCTTAGCATCATATGTTGCAGATCCTTTAGAAGAAGAAATTGAAACTTTTGATTTTGAAAAAGATGATAATGATCCAGAATATAGAACTGTTTCTTATAAGTTTGATAGTGGAATGTTTGTTTTAGAGGGTAGGCAACTTACTAAAATCTTTAATTCTACTAATTTTAATGATTTAGGATCTATTAGATACTTATATAAGTATATAGAAAAGTCTGGGGTAATAGACAAGATGAAAGAAGAAGGCCTAGAAGAAGGAGATATAATTAAAATTGAAAACTTCGAACTTGAATATTTTGATGAGTATAGTGAGTAGACGATAAAAGGATGCAGAGAGTATGAGTACAATAATGGAATTTAGCCAACTAGAAAATATATTGAAAAAGGTTGAAAAACCAGGTAGATATATAGGTAATGAAATAAACTCAATAAAAAAAGATTTAAATAAAACTGAGGTAACTTTTGCATTTGCTTTTCCAGACTTTTATGAAATTGGGATGTCATATGTAGGGATGCAAATTTTGTATAGTGTAATTAATAGTGATGAAAATATTGCAATGGAAAGGGTATTTAATCCTAATTTTGATATGGAAAAAATATTAAGAGAAGAAAAAATACCTTTATTTTCCATAGAAAATAAGATACCTCTAAAGGATTTTGATGTTGTAGGCTTTACACTTCAACATGAAATGTCATATACAACAATTTTAAATATGATGGAGTTAGGTCATATACCATTGTTGCATAAGGAACGAACAAAAGAAGATCCAATTATAATTGGTGGGGGACCATGCTCCTTTAATCCAGAACCTTTAGTAGACTTCTTTGATGTATTTCTTATAGGGGATGGAGAAGAGGCACAGCTTGAGATGCTTAGAAAAGTAAATCAGGGAAAAAAAGCAGGAAAGTCCAAAGAAGAGATTTTGGAAAGCCTAGAAAATATAGATGGGATTTATCTTCCTAGAAAAGACTATGGTGATCAGCTTGTTCCTATTGCGGCTATATCTTCAATTGAGCCAGTTAATTTTCCTATTAAGCCTATTGTTCCTATAGTTGAGGTTGTTCAGGATAGGGCAGTAATTGAAACCTTTAGAGGATGTACTAGAGGGTGTAGATTTTGTCAAGCAGGAATGATTACTAGGCCAGTTAGAGAAAGAAGCAAAGAAAAGATCCTAGATATTTTTGAGAAAACTATTGCGAATACAGGTCACGAAGAGGTTTCTCTTCTTTCTCTTTCCACATCAGATTACAGCCAGTTTGAACCATTAGTAGATGAGCTTATGGGTAGTTGCTATGATAACAATGTATCCCTTTCTCTTCCGTCATTAAGGTTAGACTCATTTTCTTTTACTGTCTTGGATAAGATACAAAAATATAAAAAGTCTGGACTTACTTTTGCTCCTGAGGCAGGAACTCAAAGACTTAGAAATGTAATAAATAAGTCTATTACAGATGACCATATTTATGATGCAATTAGCCAAGCTATGGATCTTGGTTGGAAACAAGTTAAGCTTTACTTTATGATAGGCTTGCCTACTGAAACCTACGAAGATTTAGATGGAATCTTGGAAATTGCAGAAAATATTCAAAGGATAAATAGAGAAAAAGGCCTAAAAGGAGGATTTAAAGTAAATATTAGTGTTTCTAACTTTGTGCCAAAGCCCCATACTCCTTTTCAATGGTTTGGTCAAAATTCAGAACAAGAGTTTGTAGACAAACATAATTATCTGTCGAAAATTTTAAATAGACGAGGAATAACATTTAGCTATCATGACGCATATATTAGTGTTGTAGAATGTATTCTTGCAAAAGGTGACAGAACAGTTGGAAAAGTTATTCTAAATGCATTTAAAAATGGATGCAAATTAGATGGTTGGAGTGAGCATTTTAACAGGCAAGGTTGGGAGAAAGCAATAGATGGCTATGAAAAAGAGCTAGGGGAAAGTATCGATAAGTTTACTACGATAACCTATCAATATGAGGATAAATTACCATGGGATATGATAGACACATTTGTTTCTAAAAAATACCTTATAGAAGAAAATGAAAGAGCTATAGGAGAAACCATAACTACTGATTGTAGGAATGGCAATTGCCATGGTTGTATAGATATTAGTAAAAAGGAGAAGGTATGTCCAAATATATAATAGAATTTTCAAAACTTGGATTGATGAAGTACACATCTCACTTAGACATGATAAGACTGTTTAAAAGAACTTTTAAAAAAGCTAATATTAAGCTTGTTCATTCTCAAGGATTTAATCCTCACCCCAAAATGGCGTTTGTATTACCCTTGTCTTTAGGATATGAATCAAACTGTGAACTGTTAGAATTTGAAGTAGAGAGAACAGAACTTACAATCTTAGAAATCAAAGAAAGAATGAATGATTTGTTGCCAGAAGGGATATCAATAAATTCAATTAGGCTAGACGAAAAAAATGAAAATCTGTCAGGGAGGGTAAGTGAGGCTGAATACATAATAGGGTTTCCTGTAAAGCTTAAATGTGCTTGTTCTACTTGTCACAAAACGGAAGGTGACACTGGGGAGGAATGTGGACAAAGCTTTAATGGAAAAAGCTGTGGAGCTTCTGAAAGCCCAGAGGATAATGGAGACCTGGGAGAAGTTGTAAAATTAATGAGTAAATATTGGGGAAATTTTGCGGATGATTTTATGCGCCAAGAAAAAATCTTAGTTCAAAAGAGAGCTAAGGCTAAGCATAGAAAAAAAGGTTCTCAGTTTAAAGAAGTGGATATAAAACCTTTAATTGTAACCCTGCATACAGATCTTGTTAATAACAATGTGTTTATTTCAACTAGGATTAAAGCAGGAAGCAAAGAAAACCTTAACCCTGAACTTTTGATGATGGCAATTATCAATTTCGCAAACCTCGAAACAACAAAAGATGAAGGGAAAATACTTAGAACTGAAATAGTTTTTGAAAGTTAAAGAATATTTATTAAGTAAGGAATATAGAAATGCTCAAATAGTATTATTTTCGATGTTTAGAAAACAACTAATAAAAAATTAACGCCATCTTTTTAGGTGGCGTTTAATGTTCTGTCAAGGTGACGGATCCTATTCGATTTCAATTTGAAGAAAGAATAGAATTTCAGAAAGATCCTAACATTTTTCATTTTTTGAGAAATAAGAACTATTCTCTACTTAAAGTATTTAATATTTTCCATTACAAAGCCAATAAACCTTTCCTTGTTAGGATCACTTAGTTTATTAATTTCCATAAGACTGGTGATATAGGAATATTCACTACTGATTTCTTTGCCTTCGTGTATAAGTAAATCAATACTAACATTTAAAGCAGTTGCGATATTGCTTATTGTATCTAAACTTGCTTTTCCTTCTCCGCGCTCAATTTTACCTAAGAAATTTTCTGAAATTTCTGCTTTTTCTGCTAAGGTTTCCATTGTTAGAAGTTGCTTTTTTCGTTCAATCCTAATATTATTTCCTAGTGTTTTTAAATTAATCATAGTAATTACCTCAATATATAGTTTAATCGGATTGATGTTCATTTTTAAGGTCTCAATGGTCTTAAAAATATTGACTATTATTCCTATTTGTGATATTATTTAGCTACTCATTAAGAAAGAGGGTATAAATTGGAAGAGATTACTTATTAGAAAAAATAAGTATTAGGGTGCCTAATACTGAGAATAATAACTAATGACACTATGGAGCTTGTCTATTGGCAAGCTCTATAGTGTTTTTTGAGTGTGCTGAGTATGGTACATAGCTAATTAGTGAAAGTCCGAAGTGGGTAGGTTAGTTCGAGCTGTAAGGGCCTACTCACAACCAACCACATAGTGCAGAACAAGGAGTATCATTTCACAGTGTTATTAGAGATAATATGAATATAGATGATAATGAAATAATAATGATTGCTGTTTATCTAGGTTATGAAGACACTAAAGCACAAGGCGCATGTCGTGAGATATGAGCTGAAGAAAATTAGGATTAAGCCCTTCTTAAGAAGAATTTTAATTGTGTATCTCTTTTATAAAAACATAAATATTAAACCATTTTGCTTTTTTTATGGTAAAATACTACCTATAGAGACACCCTTCGGATTATTTATTGTTTTGTAAAGCGTAGCAGAAGAAAGGGACATTTCAAGATGGATGACTTTAAAATGAGCTTTTCAAAAGGGCCTTTGATCGTAGCGGCAATAATAATTGTCATATTTATTACAGTAATAACAATAGACAATTTAATAATCAAAGAAGAATTAAGAGATGTAGCGTTTTTAAAAGCTGAAGAAATTAATTCTCAAATAGAAGTTTCATTAGAAGAAAATATAGATGAAAGTTTGGATGATCTTTCATTACTTGCTAGTTACTTAGAGAAAAATAATATAACTTCAGAGACTGCTCTTGATTTGTTAAAAGAGCAATCGCAAACTGAGGAGTTTGAAACTATTTATTATATAGATATAAATGGAAGGGGAATAGGATTAGATGGAAGTGAAAGATACTTTTCAGATAATGTCGCGTTTCTTAGTGTGTTAAATAATAAGTTTACTATTACCGAACCATATGTTTCTTCAATTACTGGGGAAGATGTTTATGATGTTGCAGTACCAATTACCCAAAACGATCAAATTGTTGCTGTTCTGCTAAGCGAAGTTTCCTTAACTGATATATATGAAAGTATGAGAGAGCTGACAAAAGGTATAGGGGATGTTGTCCTAGTTGACTATAAAGGGGCTCTTTTACATGCTACCGACAGCGCCTTTAAGAATACGGAGGATATTATTAGTGAGGATATAGACTTTTTTGGAGGGGTAACTCTTAGTCAACTTACTTATGACATAGAAAATAATAATAAAGGCACTGTAAGGTTTGATGTGAATGGAGTATCAAAGCTCGCAATATATTCACCAATAAAAGATACTCCTTGGACATTGTTTTTGTATGTTGATGAGAATAAAGCTAATGATGGGTTGAGTACTACTTTGAATTTGATTACCCAAATCTGCTTTGTAATAGCTGCGGTATTAGTATTCTTTACAATTCTTATTTGGAGATCTAAAGTAAAAACAATAGAAGAGATTAAAAAAGTTGCATATTATGATTCCTTAACTGAACTTCCGAATTTAGAAAAACTTAAACTTATTATGTTTGAGACTTTAAATAAAAACAAAGATAAAAAGTACGGCATAATAAAAATGGATATTCAAAATTTTAAAGCTGTTAATGAAATGTTTGGTTTTGAAGTAGGAGATAAAGTGTTAAAGGCATTCAAAACAATTCGTGAAACTGTTAATGAACCTTCGTTAGTAATTACTAGAGCAGGTATCGACGAGTTTATAATTTTTTCAGGTAACGGATTTGTAGATGATATGGAAGAAAGAACTTCAATATACGAATCTTATTATAATAAAATAATTCCAGAATTAGAAGAATACCAAATTAAGTTTAAGTATGGACGGTATCAAATTAAACAGGGAGAGACTAATGTAGAAGATATATTGAACAAGGTTACTTTAGCCCATTCTATAAGTAAATATAACAAGGACAAAATAATATTTGATTATGATGACAAATATAAAGAAGAGCTTCTAAGACAGGCAGAAATAACCCATGAAATGAAACCAGCAATAAGTAATAAGGAGTTTAAGGTCTTTTTGCAACCCAAAGTATCGGTTTCAGATAATAAACTTATTGGCGCAGAGGCTTTAGTAAGATGGATAAAGCCAGATGGAAATGTGACTTTCCCTGATCAATTTATACCACTCTTTGAAAAAAATGGATTTATTGTTGAATTGGATAAATATATGCTAGAAGAGACGTGTATTCTTCTAAGAAAATGGATGGATAAAAGTAATGAAATTATTCCGATTTCGGTTAATTTTTCCAGGTTAAACTTGAGTCGTGAAAATTTTTCTGATAAAATTACTGAAATTGTAGACAAATACGAAATTCCGCATCAATATATTGAAATAGAATTAACAGAATCTACATTAGATGAGGACGAAGAAAAATTAGAAGCCCTTTTTGAAAGTCTGAACAGCCAAGGCTTTAAGACAGCTATAGATGATTTTGGATCAGGATTTTCATCTCTGGGGATGCTTAAAAACTTAAAAATAGACATTTTGAAGTTAGATAAAAGCTTCTTTTCAAAGGCAAAAAATACAGAACGTGGAGAACTTTTAGTAGAGGGGATTGTTAAATTAGCTCAGAGCCTGAACATGTATGTAGTGGCAGAGGGAGTTGAGGAAGTTAAACAGGTTGAGTTTTTAAAATATGTTGGTTGTGATGCAGCTCAAGGCTATTATTTTGCAAAACCAATGCTCGCTATGGAATTCGAAGCTGATTGGTTACGGAGAATATAGTCGCATTTTAAGATCATTAATAAATTAAAAATAATAACAATAATTGTTGACAATTACATTTTTTGACAGTATAATAAGGACAGGTAATAGAAAAAATAATAAATAACTAACGAAAGATGCCCCCATCTGCATGGGGGTATTTTTCGTTTTCGAACTTATTATTATAGTCAAGAGATTAATAAGGCTAAGAAAGTTATCTAATTAACCTATAAGTTTTAATAATGAGAAGGAGCAGGTTATTGAATGTAAAAGGAGGTTCTTATGGATTATAATGAAATAATTTACAATTTGAAAAAGAAGTATTTGGATAAAGTTTATTTGAAAAAGAACAAAACTAGATTAATTAAAACAGGAGTAATGTCTTTAATCTTGATTGTTAGTATTTTTGTTTTGTTTTTAGGGCTTGGAGAAGAGGAAATAGTAGTAGAAGCAGAAAACAATGAAAAGGAGGAAGTTGAGAGTTTTTTTGATGAAAATTTAATTATTGTAGATATTGATGGTGCGGTTGCTAATCCAATGGTTATAGAGCTTCCTCCTGATAGTAGGGTTGAGGATGCAATTATTGAGGCTGGAGGTCTTAGAGGTGACGCAGATGTTTCGAATATTAATAGAGCAGCAGTTTTATCAGATGGAGAAAAAATATATATTCCTTCGACGAAGGAAGAAGTAGATGGAGTGATGGCTGGGCAAGCTCCATTAGAGGGGAATCATTCGCCGTTGGTAAATATTAATACTGCTGATGAAACTATTCTTCAGCAGCTTAATGGTGTTGGTCCAGCCACAGCTCGCAAGATAATAGAGCATCGAGAAAAAAATGGGAGGTTTGTATCCCCAGAAAGTATTATGGATGTAAGCGGTATAGGCGAGAAAACTTATGAAGATATAGAAAATGACATAACAATTTAAGCTTTCATTTGGTAAATTATGATCTGTATTTTGTTAAAGCAAATATTAAAATTTAAGTATATAGAAAAGTAGTAAATATTTATGAAAGAATTCAAGAAGTCTCAGTGCCGATTGAATTCTTTTGCTTACTTGTTGATCTTTAAGAGTAAGTGTTAAGTTTGACATTGTGGACACCCTGCTAAAATGAGCAAGATTTGTTTGTTAGCTTTTCATAATGGGAAATGTTAATTAATTAGCAAAAGATGTTTGAAAACTCAAACTTTTATGCTAAAATAGAAAAGTATAAATGGTTTAAAGTGTTTAGAGTAAAGGGATATGGGTATGATAACTAAGGAGAAGATTGATAGAATAAATCAACTTGCTAAAAAATCCAAAGAAGAAGGCTTGTCAGAAGAGGAAAAGATAGAGCAACAAGAATTAAGAAAAGAGTATATAGGCGCAATTAAGGCTAATGTAAAAGCTCAAGCAGATAGAATTAAATTTGTAGAAGATATGAGTGAAGAAGAATTAAATGCCTATAGAAAGGGAAATCAGAAACTTGATAATTAACAAGTAGCAAGATGAACTATAATATATTTAAATTCAAAAGTTAATGTGTTTGAGTAATTTGTAAAATTCACATGTTAAATCAACAAAAATAACACACTCAAACCGTAATAAATATAAGAAAATGCGAGGAAGAAATGAGAAAGGTTTATTTAGACTATTCAGCAACTACACCAGTAAAAGAAGAAGTATTAAATGCAATGATTCCATATTTTACAGAAAAATTTGGAAACCCATCTAGCTTATATGATATTGGGTCAGAATCAAAGGCAGCAATCACAAAGGCAAGAGAGCAGGTGGCTAGTTTAATTGGAGCGCTACCAGAAGAAGTTATCTTCACTGGTAGTGGAACCGAAGCAGATAACTGGGCAATTTTTGGAACCGTAGATGCTCTTAAGAGTAAAGGGAATCATATAATTACAACAAAAATTGAACATCATGCAGTTTTACATACATGTCGCCACTTAGAGAAAAATGGCTATGAAATAACTTATTTAGGGGTGAATAAGGACGGGTTAGTTGATCCGAAGGATTTAGAAGCAGCGATTACAGAAAAAACAATACTAGTATCTATTATGCAGGTTAACAATGAAATTGGTACAATTCAGCCGATTAAGGAACTTGCCAATATAGCAAAAAGCAAAGGGGTAAGATTCCATACGGACTCGGTGCAAGCCTTAGCCAATGTGCCTATTGATGTAAAAGACTTAGGTGTTGATCTAATGTCATTGAGTGCACATAAAATATATGGACCAAAAGGAATTGGAGCTTTGTATATAAAGAGAGGGACAAGACTCGGACAGTTTATACATGGAGGAGCACAAGAATTAAAAAAGAGAGCCGGAACTGAAAACCTACCTGGAATTGTAGGTTTTGGAGCCGCTGCAGAATTGAGTGAAAGAAATCTTGAAGAGCATATTTCTCATTCAATGGCACTTAGAGATAGATTTATTAATAAAGTAAAAGAAAGATTAGGAAGAGTTTATGTAAATGGCTCAATGGAATATAGGCATCCTGGAAATGCCAATATTACTTTTGAATATATAGAAGGGGAGGCAATATTGCTACTTCTAAATATGAAGGGAATTTATGTTTCAACAGGTTCTGCTTGTTCATCAGCAAGTTTAACACCTTCACATGTACTTGATGCATTAGGAGTACCAGTAGAAATGATACATGGATCAATAAGGTTTACAGTAGGGGATTTTACTACGGAAGAAGATATTGATTATACGGTTGAGGAAGTTGTTAATATAGTGAATAAACTTAGAGAAATGTCCCCGATTTCGGAAGAAAAGGCATGGAAAATAAATAAATAAAAGACAAGTTTAATTAAGCAAAAAATTGAAAGAAAGGTTAGGAAAAGAAATGTCAATGTATAATAGCAAAGTAATGGAACACTTTATGAATCCTCATAACGTTGGAGAACTTGAAAATGCAGACGGTATAGGAACATATGGAAGTCCTGTTTGCGGGGATATGATGCAAATTTCAATAAAGATTGAAGACGAAAAAATAGTAGATGCAAAGTTTAAGACCTTTGGGTGCGGATCAGCAATTGCTTCTTCAAGTATAGCTACAGATTTAATAATTGGAATGACAATTGATGAAGCTTTAGCACTTACAAATAAAACTATAATAGAAGAATTAGGCGGATTACCTGCTCCAAAAGTTCATTGTTCAGTTTTAGCAGACCATGCTATCAAATCAGCAATTTATGATTATGCTGAGAAGAATGGAAAAACATATGCTGGATTAGAAGGGTTTGATCCAAATGCAGAGGATGACCATCATCATGATGAGGAAGAAGAAGAGTAAAAGGGAAATTTAGCTTACAATGGAAAAAACTAAAGAGAAAAAGAAAATTGTACTCGGAGTCAGTGGTGGAGTTGATAGCTCTACCGCTGCTTTATTATTGCAAAAAAAAGGATATCAAGTAATAGGTGTACACTTTGATATATGGCCGCAGATTAAAGAAGAAGGTAAAATGCTTGGAAACATTCTTCCTGATGCGGCGACTAAAGCTTTTGAGATGTGCAGAAGTGTTGGGATTGAATTTATATATAAAAATGTTAGTGAAGATTTTGAGAATATAATTATAGAAAATTTTTGTTCGGAATATAAGTGTGGAAGAACTCCAAACCCTTGTATAATTTGTAATCCGATAATTAAATATCAGGTTTTAATAGATGTGGCTAATCAGGTTGGTGCCGAGTATATCGCTACTGGACATTATGCAAAGATTGAAAAATCAGATGGATATACCTACATAAAAAAAGCAGATAATGCTAAAAAAGACCAGTCGTATGTTCTCTATAGGCTACCAGAGGAAATCATTAAAAGGACTCTTTTTCCTCTAGGAGAAGTAGAGGATAAAGAGTTAGTTAAAAAACTTGCAATTGAGCATAAACTAATTGATGATGAGTATAGAGATAGTCAGGGAATATGTTTTTTGAAAAAAGGGGAAACATATAATACCTTTTTAGAAAAAAAAGAAGTTAATATTGGTAGGGGCTTTTTTTATGATACTGAAGGCAAAAAATTAGGGGAGCATACTGGTGTAATAAACTATACAATTGGACAGAAGAAAGGCTTAGGACTAAGTCTAGGAAAAGAAGCATTTGTAAAAGCTATTGATGGAAAAAATAACATAGTAATAATTACTTATGATGAGAGAGACCTTTTTACTAAAGAAGTAGAGTTTTCTGACGGAGTTTTTATTAATGAAAAAGTCTTTGAAAAAATAGAAGGGGATGAATTTCCTTATACGGCAAAACCAAGATATGCAGCACCTGCGGCAAAATGCAAGCTAGAAAAAAACAAGGTGGTTTTTGAGGAATCACAAAGAGCTCCAACACCAGGGCAGTCTATAGTAATATATAAAGGAGACTTGGTTATGGGCGGTGGATTTATTTTATAAAAAAAAGAATTTTCTTAAAGGAGAATTCTTTTTTTAGAACTTTTATATAGGAAATTATTTTTTGCTAATATAATATAACTGTGGGTATTCCCCGCCATATTCGTATCCTAATTTAAGGGCTATTTTCGTTTGTTATAATATTTTTGTGATATGGTAATATGATATATTCTAATATCCAAATTCTTGATCTATTAGAATTACTTCCATTTCAATATCGTTCATCTTTTGCATATGAATTGCTAAGACACTGCAGATACGATCTGGAGACTTACAATCATAACAACAATCACCCTTTACAGCGCATGGCGTTTTTGAATTAAACTTTTGGTTGTTTTTCGGAGCTGCAATATTCTGAGCACGATGGATAGCCTGTTGCAAGTCAGGGACTATTTTATTTGTACTTACGACAAAGTATACTTTTTCATGACCAAAAAGGGAACCTGCAACTCTATTTCCAGTGCCATCAATGTTAACAAGTTCTCCTGTTTGAGATATTGCATTAACAGACGTAAGATATATATCAGTTAGCAGTGTAGCTTTAGCTATGCGTAAAAATTCATCATTGTCTTTAGTGAGTGATGGATCCCACACTTTATTTTTCTTTGAAAGTGTTTCGTTGAGCCCTAAATCTTTAATGGTTAATGAATCGCCAAAGCCTACTGTTTTTCCTGATATTTTTTCTTCTAAATATGCAATGGCATCTGAAGGTTCTGAAAAGAAGGATATATCATATCCTTTGTTCTTTAAATTTTTTGTGGTAATATCAATTATATTTTGTTTCATTTTTAACTATCCTCCAATGATTCATAATTCGAAAATACTTAAGTGCTACTTTGCATTATTTTGTTTTTTATATGGTAGTAAATAAATCAAAGATTATATTGCAATTTATAGTGTTTATTATTTTTTGAAAAATTACTACTAGTATTTATGTAAGGCTTTAAATTATAATCAAAAGCAGAAAGTTCTCATTGTCTAATCAAACCTATAGAAATATCATAATTGAATTATAATAAAGTAGGTGGGATTTGATTAATAGCTTAGCCAATAAATATTAAAGCTCTGGTTGGACAGACTGGGGCGCAGTAGCCACAGGTAAGACATACATCATTATCTACCCTAATTGAACCGTATGAATCTTCGTATATTGCATTGTTTGGACATTTTCTCATGCAGGCATAACAATGTTCACAATCACCTTGCTCAATGGTGATTCTTTTATTTGTCAAATCAGGAACATAACCCGTAGGAAGGGTTCCATTTGAGTATGCCAATGCTTTGTCAACCTCTTCAGTAGTTCCAAAACCTATCATCATTGAGGATACACCTTCAATTGACTTGCCATAATTCAAAGCTTCTTGATATCTACCAACTAAGTTTCCGCCACCAAAGATTTTCATCAAGAAGATCCCTTTGCCAGCTTTAACGTTTAAGGATATTGCAGCCTCCATATCTTCTCGGGTTCCTGGATTTTCTCCATCTCTAATACCTAATCCAGCAATATTTACCAAAGGGAAGACTATATCAAGTTCTTCGATGGAAGCCGCCGCCCGGGTTACATCTACATGGTGGGTAGAAAGACCAATATATTTTACCTTACCATTTTTTTTTGCATCTTTTAATGCCTCAAAAGCACCAATCCTATTTTTAAAATCTCCATCATGGCGAACCTCATGTAGAAGAAATATATCGAAATAATCTATTCCTAACTCTTCAAGCCCGTTATCTATGGCTCTTTCCATGGAGGATCTAGTAGAGCCTAATGATTTTGAACAGATAATAGGCCTTTTATCGAGGCCCTTTAAGGCTTCTTTTATATATGGGTAGGTTTCATAATATTCTGCTGTGTCCAGAAAATTGATTCCATTATCTAAAGCATATCTAACTACTGTAGCCCCTTGTTCTATTGGAAGTTCAAGTTGATTATGTCCAACTGTTAAAACCCCAAATCCAATTTCGCTAACAATCAAGTCTGTATTTCCTAATTTATTGTATTTCATATGCCCTCCTTTTTTAATAAGTTATTTCCAGCGTATTAGTTTTTTGATAACTAGAGGCCGTAAAGCCTTTGATATATTAGTATACCGAAATTATCAATGTTATTTGATATCTGTCATAGGCTACTTTTAATAATATAATTATAATATAACTAATGTGCAAATTAAACAGCAAAGAGAATGAAATTGAAATATTTGCAAGTTATGTTAGAATATATAAGAGGAAAGTTGAAAATAAAATATCAAACTGGATTTAGTTTAAAACAATATTTCTAAATATATAATCCTAAAAAGAGTCTTGAGTTTTAAGCAATTTTATAAATTAAAAAAATATGCTTTGAATCAAAAGTCGTTTATTCTAACCTATTGGGGTTTATAAAGAGATAAATTTATTGTTAACTAACTAAGCCGGAAAAGAAATGATAAGAAATAATTCAAAAGATAAATAGGAATACGGTGAATATGATGAATAATAAAAGGAATTTAATATTAATTGGGATGCCAGGTGCAGGAAAGAGTACAGTAGGGGTAGTGCTTGCAAAGAAATTAGGGTGCCACTTTATTGACACTGATATAGTAATTCAAGAGAAAACAGGGCTAGTCTTAGAAGACATTATTAAGACAGAGGGTATTGATGGTTTTATTGAAATGGAAAATGAAATTAGTTCTAAGGTACAGGCAGAGAAAACAGTTATTTCTACAGGAGGCAGTATGTGCCACTGTGATGGTGCAATGAAAAACTTTAAAAGAAACGGAACTGTAATTTATCTTAAGCTTCCTTATGAAACTATTGCAAAAAGACTAGGGGACTTTTCTGATAGAGGCGTAGCTCTTAGAGAGGGTCAGACTCTAAAGAATCTTTATGATGAAAGAATAGCCTTATATGAAAAATATGCAGACGTAACCATAGACTGTGTAGACAAAGATGTTAAGACAATTGTAGAAGAAATAAAAGAAAATCATTTACCTAAAGATACAGAACACAGGTATGTATCTAAAAGATATTGGAAAGATCAAAGCACAGCAATGGGGCAGGTTGATATGATGGCGAAAGCCTATGACGATGTAATAAGCTTAAGCCTTGGAGATCCTGATTTGACGACTCATCAAGACATAATTGATGCGGCATTTAAAGATGCAAGCAAAGGGCATACCAAGTATACAGATTTTAGAGGGGATCCAGAACTTAGAGAAGAAATTTGTAAATTTTATGAAGAGGAATATCAAATGACGGTAAGTGATGAAGAAACCTTTATATGTGCATCTGCTTGCCTTGGAATGTACCTTGTGCTTGAAGCTATTCTTGATGATGGAGACGAGGTGATTCTTCAGGCTCCTTATTTTACCCCTTATAGTCAGCAGGTAACATTAGCAAGGGGAGTGCCTGTTGAGCTTCCAACTTTTGAGGAGGAGGACTTCCAAATTAATGTTGAAAGGCTAGAAAGATTAATCACTGATAAAACAAAGGCCTTGGTAATTAATTCTCCAAGTAATCCTACAGGGAATTGTCTTACTGTAGATACGATGAAGAAGATTAGGGATATTGCTATAAAGTATGATTTGATTATTATAGCTGATGACATATATACTTCATTTAGTTATCAAAATAAATTTATTCCTTTTGCATCATTAGAAGGTACTAGAGATAGAACAATAATACTTAACTCTTTTTCTAAGAATTTTACAATGACAGGCTGGAGAGTAGGGAATATTATAGCCCCAAGCTATATAGTTAAGGTAATACAACAAATTAATGAAAATCTTGTATTTACAGCACCATCTATATCTCAAAGAGCAGCACTTCATGCACTAAAACATAGGGATAAAATACAACCACCTATGATTGAAGAGTATAGAAAAAGAATGTTTTATGCAGCAGATAGAATAAGCAAAATACCTAAGCTTAAAGTTATTAATCCGCCTAAAGGAAGCTTTTACCTTTTTGTAAATATAAAAGAAACCGGCCTTACGTCACAAGAAGCCACAGAACTTATACTAAAAGAGGCTCATGTACTTACTATACCAGGAAATGCCTTTGGAAGTTGTGGTGAAGGCTATATTAGATTGGCCTGCACCGTAGGAATTGAGACTTTGGCAGAGGCTTTTGATAGAATAGAAAGAATAAAATTTTAAGTTTAGAAGAAGACAAAATTGAAAACTAATGGGATTAAACTGGCTAGAGTTGTTATATCTATAAAATTTAATTTGGAGTATTAGTATTATGGAACATCTGCATATTTTTATTATTGATTTAGCCTTAATAACTACAGTAGCGGGAGTTATAGCTTTGATTTTTAAAAGACTAAAATTTCCACTTATTTTAGGGTACATTGCAGCGGGCTTTATTATAAGCCCAAATTTTCATGGTTTTCCTACGGTTCTTTCTTTAGAAAACATAACTCTTTGGGGCGAAATAGGTATTTTATTTCTTATGTTTGCCATTGGCCTTAAGTTTTCCTTTAAAAAAATTGCAGATGTAGGCACAAGTGCTTTTGTAACAGCAACTACTGTTATGACAAGCATGACCCTGATAGGCTTTTTACTTGGCAAGCTTTTAGGCTTTGGAACTTTAGATAGTATTTTTTTAGGATGTATGATGTCTATTTCATCTACTATGGTAATTATGAAGTCATATGATGAATATAATTATAAAAATCAAAAATTTGCATCATTAGTTTTAGGAACTATGATTGTAGAAGATATTATCGCCATATTTATGATGATAGTATTAGCGGCCATTTCCATCGGGCAAAATGTATCTGGAATAGAATTAGTCTCACAAATAGCTATTCTTTTAGCCATGTTGGCAATATGGCTTTTAATAGGAATTTATCTTATTCCAACTATTTTGAATAAAACAAAACATTTTATGAATGATGAAGTGCTACTTATAGTTTCCTTGGGCGTATGTTTTGGAATGGTTATGGTTGCTCACTATATAGGTTATTCAGTTGCCTTAGGAGCCTTTATTGGAGGGTCTATACTAGGAGGAACTCTTTTAGCAGATAGGATTAATAAACTATTTTCTCCAATTCGAGATTTTTTTGTGGCAATATTCTTTGTATCTGTGGGCATGCTAATTGATCCCTTTATGTTAAAAGAATACTTTTGGCAAATAATTGCCATAGCGGCTACTGTTATCATAGGTCAACTTATTTTTTCTACAATGGGAATACTGTTATCAGGAAGAGGATTACATACAGCTATTCGTGGCGGGTTTTCTATGGTGCAAATAGGAGAGTTTTCTTTTGTAATTGCTACAATGGGAGTAAGTCTAGATGTGATCTCAGAGAAACTTTATCCTATTATCGTATGTGCTTCTGTAATAACCATTTTTACAACCCCATTATTTATGAAGAATTCTGAAAGGGTGTATGGGAAAATTTCATCAGCCCTTCCCGAAAAAACTGTGATAATTTTGAAAAAATTCACAACAGAAAAAAAGGATACTTCTAATATAGATCCTGACTGGAAAGGCTATATTAGGCTTTATCTTTTTAGAACTGGAATAGTTATAATTACACTTTTTACGACATATTATTTGATAGATGCAAGGGTTGTGCCATATTTGGACTCAAACTATACTGACTATTATATAAGGCTAATTATTGGAGGGGCAATACTCCTATTTATTATACCGGTCATTGGAATTATGGGCACAAGGAGAAGCCCTTTCTTAACAAAATTGTGGATAAAGAATAAGTATAATAGATTACCTATTGTAGCCCTTAGAGCTATCCGTATCATCATATCCATATTACTAGTAGCGGCAATATATAATTCTCTTCTTTCTATTTCCTTGTATATCTTAGTTCCTATTGCTGCAGCTGTAATTATATTTACAATTAGATCTGACTTTTTGAAAGGTAGAACTATAAAAATGGAAGCTAGATTTATATCTAACTTTAATGAAAGACTGCTTGATAACTGGAAGTCTGAACACAAAAAAAATAAAGAAAACAAAGGTAAGGTTTGGATAGATGAAAAACTTTATATATCTTCTTTTAAAATCGGGGATGATAATACAAGTGAGATGAGTTTTGATACTATGTTTAATAAAAAATTATTTGATATTTTCCCAGTGAAAATTATCAGAGGTGATGAACACATTGGAATCCCAGACAGAACTGAAAAACTAATGGCAGGAGACATAGTTCATATCGCAGGTAAAATAGAAACCATAGAAGCTTCTATGATGGTTGTAGAACAATCTACTCATATAGAAATGGTTTATGATACCCCTATTACAATTAAAGGATATATGTATCAAGAAGTGTTTGATAAAATACCTCCTAAAGACCAAGTGATTTGTGTTGCTATCTATGTTTATGGGGACGTCCCGTTCGTTAAAAAATCTATAAAAAATTCAGGTATAAAAAGGAAATATCAGGGTTCTGTTGTAGGGATAGAGAAAGGTGGAACGTTGCCGATTTTAATACCAAGCATAAATACAGTATTGGAAGAAGGGGATATAGTATGGCTTATGGGAAATGAAAATATGGTTAGTAGGCTTCTTAAAGACGATATGATGGATGAGGCGTAGTGGACGTGAAAAAATTGACAGTTCTCTAAGAATAGGGTATACTATTTAAGTTCGTAAGAGTAGTATAAGAGGTGGAAAATGAAAAGAATTAAAACAATTGAAACATTAAATCTTAAAACAAGTGAAGCGACAGGGGGATGTGGAGAGTGTCAAACTTCATGTCAGTCAGCTTGTAAAACATCTTGTGGTGTTGCTAATCAACCTTGTGAGAAGAAGTAATTACAAAACATAAATAAGGTATAAAGGCCACCTTCAAAGGTGGCTTTTTAATTACAAAAATTATACTGGAATGAGAAGTAATTAGAGTAGTAATTAAATATCTCGAAATGAATAAGTAAATATAAATAGGGAAAAAGGAGAAAACATTGGTACATCAATATAAATTAAATGGCCAAAATATAGTGCTTGACACTAACAGTGGAGCTATACATTCGGTAGATGATTTAGCATATGATATGATTTCAATTTTTAAAGAGTTAGACAAAAAGGAAGTCGTTAAAGAAATAATTAAAAAATACAGCAATGAAAATCTTGATAATATAAATGAATGTTATGAAGATATAATTACTTTAGAACAAGAGGGGCAGCTGTTTACTGAAGATAGTTTCTATGAACTTGGAAAAGGAAAGATGTCAAAAAGTAATGTGATTAAAGCGTTGTGTCTACATGTAGCGCATACTTGCAACTTAAATTGCAGCTATTGCTTTGCTGCACAAGGAAAATATACAGGGGAAGAGGCCTTAATGTCTTATGAAGTGGGGAAGGAAGCTTTTGATTTTCTTGTGAAAAACTCTGGAGATAGGGTTAATTTAGAAGTGGATTTTTTTGGAGGAGAGCCATTGATGAACTGGCAGGTTGTAAAAGACTTAGTGGCTTATGGAAGGTCTTTAGAGCAGATTCATAATAAAAAGTTTAGATTTACTCTTACTACAAATGGGGTGTTGGTAGATGATGAAGTTATTGAATTTTCAAATAAGGAAATGACTAATGTAGTACTATCCTTAGATGGAAGAAAAGAAGTTCATGATGCATTTAGGGTTAATTATGCGGGAGAAGGTAGTTATGATAATGTGGTTCCAAAGTTTAAAAAATTTGTGGAGTCAAGAAAAGGACAAAACTATTATATCAGAGGAACTTTTACTCATAATAACTTAGACTTTACAGAAGATATACGTCATATGGCCGAACTAGGCTTTGATGAATTAAGTATGGAACCAGTTGTTTGTTCAAAAGATGAACCAGCAGTCTTAACAGAAGCTGACTTACCAATCATTTTTGAACAATATGAAAAACTAGCTTTAGAAATGATAAAAAGAGATAAAGAGGGAAGACCTTTTAATTTTTATCATTATACATTAGATTTAACACATGGACCATGTATTCATAAAAGGGTAGTAGGTTGTGGAGTAGGTACTGAATATATGGCAGTAACTCCTTCAGGAGATCTGTTTCCATGTCATCAGTTTGTAGGCTATAAAGAACTTACGTTAGGAAACATTTGGGAAGGGGTTAAAAACCCTCAAATTCAAGATAAATTTAGAAATAGCAACCTTTATACTAAAAAAGAATGCGAAGATTGCTGGGCAAACTTTTATTGCTCGGGAGGTTGTCCTGCTAATGGTTATATGGAAACTGGAGATATAAACGGTGTATATGAATATGGATGTAAGATATTTAAAAAGAGAATGGAATGCGCAATAATGATTAAAGTTGTTAAAGCTTTAGGGGAGTAAATTTGACCAGTTGCCAAATACTATGAACTTGATTTGATATCAATTAGTATGATATAATTCTTATATGGCTAAAAATACTTATATATTAAGTATTTTTTTTAAAAAATATCGACAAAAAATTGTCGGTGACATATTTTTGTCGAAGGAGATAAACTATGCTAACAATCGATAATATTAAATTTACAAGTTTTGACTATGTAACTATTGTTAATAAAGAATTTGTAATTACATATAATTCTAGAGTGGATTCTAGTTTAAGTTCTAATTCGCCTTTGGAGTCCAAAGGGTTTGCGCTAGCAAAGTGTGTTGGTCAAGATTTTTTCGAAGCGTATCCGACAGTAAAAAAAGAAGAAAGCTCAGTTCTAAAAGCTATGACTACAGGAGAAATTGTTCTTAAAGAAAAGCAAGATTTTGAAGATTTAGATGGGAATATATACTGTACCAATAATGTTACCATTCCTTTAATACACAATGGGACTATCACAGGAGTGATGGAATTGGTAAAAGATGTTACAGATATTGAATTTGTAGATAGGAGTAGATTCCTTAAAAAGGAAGAAAAGATATCAAAAGAAGTTATAGAAAAATTAGTTGATTCAGCCTTTAATGAAAAAAATATTACATTTGAAGATATAATAACTAGTAGTGAAAATATGAAACGTTGTATCAAAGCGGCAAAGACAATGGCGAAAACTAGGAACGCAAATTTAATATATGGAGAAACAGGAACTGGCAAGGAAATTTTTGCTCAAGCAATGATAAACGCTAGTGGAGTTTCAAAGAAAAAAGTTGTGATTCAAAACTGTGCTGCTATACCAGAAAACCTTATGGAATCTTTATTATTCGGAACTCAAAAAGGTGCATATACAGGTGCAGAGAATAAGAAGGGGCTTTTTGAAGACGCGGATAAAGGGGTGTTGTTTTTAGATGAAATAAACTCATTACCTCTTCAACTGCAAGGTAAGCTTTTAAGAGTATTACAAGATGGAACATTTAGGCCTATTGGAGCAAATAAAGAGAAGAAAGTTCACCTAAAGGTAATAGCTGCAATGAATATAGATCCGATAATTGCAGTAGAAGAGGGTACCTTGCGTAAGGATTTATTTTATAGATTGTCTAATGGAACAATTTATCTCCCTCCTTTAAGAGAAAGGAAAGAAGATATCCTTATTTTTGTTAATCATTATATTGCTTCTTTTAACTATATATATCAAAAGCAGGTAAAAGGAATTACAGACCCTTTAAAAGAACTTTTCTTGAATTATGAATGGGAAGGAAATGTTAGGGAATTAAAGCATTGCATAGATAATATGATAAACATGGCAGAAGGAGACACCTTGGATATAGGCCAACTCCCTGCATACATGTATGATAAAGTATATGCTAAGGTAGATTTAATAGAGGAAAAAGTAAAGGAAAACACTAGCAATAGTTGCATAAAAGGAGATGAGATAGAGAACCTAGAGCTATTGAGTTTGAAAAAAACCTTAGAAAAAACCGAAATAGATTTAATTAACACTGCAATGAGGATGGCGAAAGGAAATAAAACTAAAGCTGGAGAATTACTAGGGATTCCTAGGCAAACCCTTAAGTATAAAATAACAAAATGGAAATTAAATGAAAATGATTGGGGTTAAATCGTATAATCGACAAAAACTTGTCGTATTTTACCCAAAAAAAGCCGTTTTTATATTATGAAATAAATTGTGTAAAAGAATATAATAAAACATTGTTGAAGTTCTAATGATTCGGCAGTGTTTTTTTAGTTGGCATAATTTTTGCTCTTTTAGGCTGTATGAATTTAGTATATAAATCTATTTGAACTAAGAGAAGGCAAGGGAGAGAATAAAAGCTAATAATATAAAGAGAAAAAGGAGAGAATATGAGTTTGGAACTACGAAAGGTACATATTAAGGATGTTGTTTTAGGCGATGAAGAAAAGCTTGAAAACCAAATTTTATATGTGAATGTTGAAAAGCTAAAAAAACTTATAATGGAAGACGCTAAGGTGAAGTCTGTAGAATTTGATTTAGCTAAACCAGGAGAATCTGTACGAATTTTACCTGTAAAAGATGTAATTGAGCCTAGAGCAAAGCTTGAAGGTGGGGAAGTCTTTCCAGGGATCTTCAGCGAAGAAATGACAATTGGTGGAAAGGGAATCACTTATGCGCTAAAAGGTTGTGCGGTAGTTACAACTGGGCCAATTGTGGGCTTTCAAGAGGGATTAATTGATATGTTCGGCCCTGCAGCTGAGTATTCGATTTTTTCAAAGCTAATAAACATCGTAATGGTAATTGACAAGGTTGAAGGAATTGACCAACATGAACACGAAATTGTAGTAAGAGAAGCTGGTATAAAAGTTGCACATGAAATAGGCAAAATTGCTTTGAATTATGATAATTACGAAAAGGTTCAGTACAATTGGCCATCAATTGGTGAAAGATACTCTATGTTCCCAGAGTTACCTAAGGTTGCCTATGTTTGCAATTGCATGGCACAAGGTCTTCTACATGATACATATTTTTATGGAAGAGATGCTAAAAAATTAGTACCAACGATGGTTTCCCCACTAGAGTTTATGGATGGGGCTATAATAAGTGGAAACTGTGTATCTCCAGGTTCCAAAACTACAACATATCATCATTTAAATAACGCAGTAATAGATGCAATGTTTGAGAAACATGGAATTGAACTTAATTTTATGGGCGTAGTGCTAAATCCTTTAATGGTGACTTTAGAAGAAAAGTACAGAGATATTATGCTCACTGTGGAACTAATTGAATCTTTAGGAGTTGATGCAGCAGTTATTTCACAAGAAGGCTTTGGTAATCCAACTACTGACTTAATGTTAGTTTGTAAAGGGCTAGAAGAAAGAGGCATAAAAACAGTAATAATAACAAATGAAGATGCTGGCGTTGATGGAATGTCAGAGTCACTACCTGACGTAGTAACAAATGCAAATGCTATTGTCTCTACAGGAAATAGCAATGCAACTCTAGCAATACCAAAGGCAGATAAAATCATTGGAAACTTAATTGACATTGAGAGAGTAACAGGTGGTAATGTGGATTCTATACAAGAAGACGGTAGCCTGATTATAGAAATCCATGGGATTATGGGAAGTCATAACTTACAAGGAAATACGCTTCTATCTGCGACTACAATTTAAGAGAGGAATACAGAATGAAAAAAATACTATTTTATACAAATCAATTTTTTGGGCAAATTGGTGGCGAAGATATGGCATATGTAACGCCAGCAGTTCATAAAGGAGCTAAGGGAAATGCAAATACGTTCATTCCTCACTTAATAGGTGGAGAAATTGTAGCAACTATAGTTTGTGGCGATAATTACTATGTGGAGAATATGAATCTTTGTAAAGATTTTGTAAAAGAGCAAGTAGAGATTTATAAACCGGATCTTATTATTGCAGGCCCTGCATTTAATGCTGGTCGATTTGGGATTGCCTGTGCTGACGTTTGTGCATTTGCAAAAGATGAATTAGGAGTGGAAGCTATTACAGGTCTATACTGGGAAAACCCAGCTGTAGAAATGTACAAACAAAAAATATATATATTAGAAACAGCAAAGTCAGCAGCAGGAGTAAGAAAAGCAGTTCCTGCAATGGCAAAGGTTGCAAACAAGCTTTTAGCAGGGGAATCTTTAGGTTTCCCAAAAGAAGATGGATACTTTGCCTCTGGGAAAAGAGTAAATGTTTTTAGAAGTGAAAATGGAGCTAAAAGGGCAGTATCAATGCTATTAGACAAAGTGAATGGAAGAGAATTTCAAACAGAACTAGAAATTTCAGTTTATGAAAAAGTAGAACCTGCTAAGCCAATTGAAGACTTAACTAATGCAAAAATTGCATTGTGCACAACAGGAGGAATTGTTCCTTTTGGAAATCCTGATCACATTCCAGCAGCAACTGCTAAGATTTGGAATAGATACCCAGTAGAGGAGGATACTTTGTTAGAAGGGGAATGGGAGACAGTACATGCAGGATTTGATCCAGTATATGCAAATAATGATCCTAACAGAGTAGCACCTTACGTAACTCTAAAAAACTTAGAAAAAAAGGGAGAGATTGGTGAAGTAGAACCATACCTATACAGTACTACAGGTAACTCAACTTCAGTTGCAGATGCTACTCGTATGGGGCAAGAAATGGCAGAAAAATTAATAGAATCAGGAGTTAATGGTGTTCTTTTAACTTCAACTTGAGGAACTTGTACACGTTGCGGAGCAACAATAGTTAAACAGTTAGAAAAAGCAGGAATACCTGCTACACATATTTGTACAGTAACTCCTATTTCAAAAACTGTTGGAGCTGCTAGAATTTCAGGGGCTCAAGCGATACCATATCCAACTGGGAATCCAGAATTAGTTGAGGAAAAAGAAGAAGTTAGACGTACAGAAATAGTAATGGGTGCTTTGGATATGCTCACAAAATAGCAAGTAATAGAGAGGCAAGAGGTGGCGATTAGTAAAGCTGATCAATAAAAATCAGTTGTTATTTATATTTATAGAAAGGAGAGATTATGGTAATAGGAGTACTTAAAGAAGTTAAAGGCAATGAGTATAGGGTTGCAGCTATACCAACTACTGTTCAAGAAATAATCAGGCGTGGATATGAAGTATATGTAGAGTTTGGCGCAGGTGTAGGAAGTGGGTTTTCTGACAAGGAATATGAAGAAGCAGGAGCAATAATTGCTGATTGTGAAACAGTAGTTGAGAGATGTGATCTAATATACAAAGTTAAAGAATTGTTTCCGCAAGAGTACAAGTACTTAAATAAAGATAAGATAGTATTCACTTATATTCATAGTAATGCATATAGTGAACAAACGGATGCTTTGTTATCTAGCGGGTGCACATCAATTGCTTATGAAGATGTTGACGACAAAGATGGAGGTTTCCCAATGCTAAAGCCAATGAGCATTCTAGCAGGAAAAGGAGGCTTTTTAGCAGCCCTACATCACAGCCAAGCAGTTTTTGGAGGAAATGGAACCTTGCTCCAAAATCAAACTGGGGTTGAGGCTCCAGTTGTAACGATTATAGGGGCAGGAAATTCAGGAATGGGTGCTGCAGAGCTTGCAGCAGCTTTTGGGAATCAGGTTAAAATATTAGATGTAAATGTAGAAAGCTTGGAGAAGGCAAAGAGTAAATTGCCTCTAAATACTTCGTGCATGTTTTCTAATAGGGCTAACCTTCTAAAATGTTTAAAAGAGTCAGATGTAATCATAAACTGTATATTATGGGATAAGACTAGAAAAGATCACTTAATAAACAGGGAAGATTTAAAAATGATGAAACCTGGATCTATTATTGTAGATGTTGCTTGTGATGATGGTGGGGCTGTTGAAACTTGCCATAGTACATCACATGATAATCCAACTTATACAGAAGACGGAATAATACATTATTGTGTAGATAATATTCCTTCCGCTTTTGCCAGAACGTCGTCTATTGTTTTAGCAAATGCAACTCTTCCATATCTGTTGGAAATTGCAGGGAAAGGGGTGAAACAAGCGCTGAAAGACAATAAGTATTTGCGTCGTGGTTTAACAACCTATGATGGGAAACTTACATTATTAGAAACAGCATTAAAACAAAACAGAGTATATACTTCGGCAGATGAAATTATAAAAGAGTTTTAGTTAAGAAAATTAATTAGAAACTATTAATTAAGAATCAAAAGAAAAGTAATAAAAACCTAAAAATGACGTTAAATTGTCAAGAAGGTTAACTTGTTACTTAAGAAAGGAAAGATTAAAATGGAATTAGGTTGGTTGTCAATCGTACCAGCGGCTACCGCTGTAATACTGTGTTTCGTTACTCGGAATACAGTAGCATCGCTTTCAATAGCGTGTCTTCTCGGTGTTTTTATTGCTGGAGAAGGATTAATGGGGTTTCCTACCCTGTTAAAAGAAAACATAGGAAATGTAGATTTTGCCTGGGTTATGATGATTAATATGCTAGTTGGTGTACTTGTTGCATACTTCCAAAAATCGGGTGCAATTCAGGGCATGACAAATTATATGAAGAAAAAGACTCTTACTCCTAAAAAGGTGCAAACCTCAGCTTGGGGTCTGGGATTACTTTCTTTCTTTAGTGACTCTTTTGCCCCTCTATTCGTAGGAAGTACAATGAGGGGTGTATCTGACGAGGCTAAAGTATCAAGGGAAAAATTGGCATATATTGCCGATTCAGCAGCAGCGCCTGTAAGCATATTGGTTCCAATAACTGCATGGGCAACATTTTTAGGCACATTAGCAGTAGGGATAGGACCTATTGAAACTCCAGAGCAAGCAATAGATATGCTGATTAAGGCAATTCCATATAACGTTTATGCAATTATATCTGTATTAATGGTGCTGTTCGTGGCACTTGGAATTGTAAAAGACTTTGGACCGATGAAAAAGGCTGAACTTAGGGCAAGAAATGAAGGAAAAGTTTTAAGAGATGGAGCAACACCTTTGATAGGAAAAGAGTTGACAGAGATGCAACCTTCTTCAAAAATTAAAACTAGAATATTTTTAAACTTTATATTGCCTGTAATTGTAATAATAGCAGCTGCTTTTACAACATATTTTGTTACAGGATCCGCAAAAACTTTAGAAATATTTATATATGTAATAATTGCTATGTCTATTAGCTTAATGATACAAGGACTTTCTTTGACAGAAGTAATAGATACTTTTATACTAGGGGTAAAAGGGGCAGTGCCAGCCTTAATATTACTAGGACTTGCATACTCGATTAATGGACTGAGCAGAATGATGGGAACAGCAGACTTTATAATAGACGCTACAGAAGGAATCTTGACTCCTAGCATTTTGCCTTTAGTAATATTCTTGGTGGCAGCCTTAATGGCATTTGGAACTGGATCTTCTTGGGGAACTTTTTCCATATGTATGCCAATAGCATTACCATTAGCATTTGAGTTTTCAGGCGGAGAAGTAACATCACTTGTACTTGCGTCATTTGCTGCAGTTGCAGGGGGCGGAGTATTTGGAGACCACTGTTCACCGCTTTCAGATACAACTATACTTGCATCTACAGGGGCAGCTTCTGACCATATAGATCATGTTAAAACTCAGCTGCCATATGCCTTTGTTTGTGCAATCCTAGCAGCGATGGTATATCTAATAATAGGGTTTGTATTTATCTAACAAAACTAATAGATATGAAGTTAAATTGTCAAAATAAGTAGAATAAAATAATGAAATTATCCTTCGTTCGTGAAATATAAATCACGGGCGGAGGATGTTTTGGGGATCATTGTTCGCCACTTTCAGATACTACTATACTATCGTCACTTGCATCTGGTTCGGATCATATAGATTACGTAAGAACACAAATTCCTTATGCTTTAACTTCTGCAGTAATAGCTTGTATAGGATTCTTTATAGTTGGAGTAGTTGCTGGCTAGAAGTAAGAATTATGTTAACTTAAAGAAAAGGAGTTGTAATGAAAGAGAAAACCAAGATAGGAATACTTTGCTGGGAAGCGGGGAAAGTGCCAAAAGGGTTGTTACAATTAGAAGCGCTGATAGGGAATAGCACAAATCCAAAAACTTCTTCTTTCCCAATTGAATTCACTCAAATTGAAGGTGCTTGTACTGAAAGCATAATCAATAACCCTAGTAAAAAAGTACTAAAAACAATGATTAAAAGGATAAACATTTTA
>CAYJGT010000013.1:4818-32135 GCA_964370035.1 uncultured Oscillospiraceae bacterium | reverse complement strand
CAATACTGAGCAATTTTGACAGTGCGTATAATCCTTATAAATAATCAAATTCGAGACCTTTTAAGGATTATTTATATTAGACTTCGTCTAATATAAATTCGCTATCTGCCATTGCGAAGGTTGCTGAGCAATACTGGCAGAGCATACAATCCTATAAATAATCGAAACTAAGTTTAATAAAGATTATTTATACTAACCGTAGGCTAATGCAAGTGTTATATGTTTGACTAGCTCGAGTTGCAAATGCCTATGCACTTAGCCACGGATTAATAACAATTTCTGAGTTCAATTTCTGATTAATTTTCTTGTATTAAGTGTTTAAAATCTAATGCTTTTCATGTTCTCCTTCTGAAAGCATTTCCATGCTAATAAATACCATAGACAGCATTATAAAGATAAATGATTGCAATACTGGTTCGAATATATCAAAAAACATATTTGCTGGTAAAGGTAGTAAAGCTTGGAATAATGGGATAGGAAGTCCAACAGTCTCCGATAATGTTTCTAACCCTCCTAGTAACATATGCACTACAATATATCCTGCTAAAATATTTCCAAAAAGTCGAAGCCCTAGTGAAACTGGGAAAGATATTTGTTCAATTACCTTAAGCGGAAACATAAATGGATATGGATCACACATTTCCTTTAACTTGCCTTTAACTCCATGATGCTTTATTGCTGTGTACTGAATAATGCAGAATGTAAAAAATGCAACCGCTAATGTCATATTTAAGTCTGCAGTCACTGGCCTAAAACCAAGAATACCAAGAACACTTCCGAATAACAAGAAACAGAATAAAGTTCCTATGTATGGAGCATAACTTGTTCCTCTCTTTCCGCCCATTGAATCCTCGACTAATTTATAAATTCCTGAGACTACAAATTCTGCCCAGAACTGTTTACCCTTAGGTATTTTCTCTAACTTTCTAGTGGACCATATGGCAAGAATAATCAGTATTGCCGCCACTATCCATGCAAATATTACAGTTTCTGTAAGGAAAACACCTGAATCTCCAAATTGGACAATTATTCTAGGTCCTATTTCCATACCTACCACAGGTACTAAACTCATACCTATTCCTCCTATTAAATCAATTAATTCTAATTTAGTAACTTAAAGGTTTTTACTTCTGGCCAACGAAGGTTTAATAGCAAACAAGTACAGCATCGCTAGTTGTATTGTAAAAAATCCTATTCCGCAACCTGCCCCCATAGTATAAGAGTGCATTAGTGTTAACGTGAAAGAAGCTCCATACAATACAAACCGGCTCCCTAAACCAAATAAGTTTATTACTGGCTTTTGCTTTTCCAATGAAATCTCTGTACAGATTGACATAATAAAGAAATTAACTAAAGATACAGTCGTCCCAATAGCCAAACCGATTGTAAAATCAATGTCAAAACCTAAGATAAACAAAGAAAAAATTTCCGCCACAGCTGCTATTACAAGTGCTGCTAATAATATCCCGTTTCGGAATTTTGCCATGCCCCCCATAGAGTTCCCCTTTCATTTAAATTCAATTATACACCCATGAAAATAAAAGTAAAGAAAAAAAAGCATTTTTTTTTCTAAAAGGGCTAGTCACCAAATAATAAATATTTTACATACCAAATTAGTTATTTTTTTTACAGCTAATTCGCAACTTTATAACTATTTATCCTTTTATTTCCATTTTATCAATTACATTCTTTATCCATTTTCCTGATTTTAGTCGTTTTATTAATATTACTGCTTTTAGTGTTTCTTCTAATTTTACCAAAAATACTACTACATATATAGGTAAACCTATCCAAAGTGCCGTAATAAACACTACTGGAACGGCAATAATATACATTGTTCCTACTTCAATAAACATTGCAGCTCTAGTGTCTCCACCACTCCTTAGAATACCTGTAATCATCATTCCATTAAATATATTGACTGGAAAAAATATAGCATAAATAATAATTATTATAAATGCAAGATCTATTCCTTCTTCTGAAAAGCTATCTAGTAATCCTAATAAGGGAGTTGAAAAAATAATCATCAATCCTCCCATTACAATTCCAATAATTACGCCAATTTTAATTAATATTTTGGCCATAGGGTAAACTTTATCTAACTTACCTTCTCCAATCTTTTGGCCTATTAAAATAAGTGCTGCGTCTCCAATACTGAAAGATGCCATTATAAAAATATCATAAATAATGTCCCCTGCTCTTACTGCTGCAAATTCGGTGACTCCTATTCTAGCATATGCTGCTACAAAAAGAGCTCTTCCAATTCCCCAGCAAACTTCATTAATAACTGTAGGATAGGAATTTTTTGTAATACGGCCTAGGTATTCTTTATTCCAGCCTAAATATTCTTTTATCGTTCCAGCAATAATATTTTTTCTTCCAAACACTATAAATAGCACTATGGAAACCTCTAATAATCTAGAAATCGCAGTTGCGACTGCAGCTCCCTCAACGCCTAGCTGTGGGGCTCCAAAATTTCCAAAAATAAGCATATAATTTAACAATGTATTTGTTACAAATGCAACTATGCTCATATATAAAGGCAGTCTAGTTTGATGTGTTGCTCTAAGTGCAACATATAAAGGCTGTGTTATTGATACAAAGAACACAGCAAAGGCTGCTGCTCTAGTGTACTCTGCTGCTAAGACAATTATTTCCGGGATATTGGTAAATAGACTTACAATTTCCGTCGAAAAAAATCTACAAGCCACAAAAAAACTTATGCCTACAATTAGGGAAAAGGTTAAAGAGAAGCCTAAAGTTTTTTTCACATTCTTCACATCCTTAGCGCCCCAAAACTGTGCTAAAAATGTTGAACAACCACTAGTAAAGCCAAATATAAACATCCAATAAATTAAATATATTTGTAGGCCTACTCCTACTGCTGCTAATTCAACTTCTCCTAAACTCCCCACCATTATGTTATCAACAAAATTTAAAGAAGTACCGATTAGGCTCTGAGCTGCAATCGGCAATGCAATTTTCCTAATATCTTTATATAGTTTTTTCTTTTCTTGATCATTTAAAGTTATCGTCTTATCAAGCTTAAACTCCTTCGTGCCCACTTCTTTTATGCTTCCTTTCAATTCCTAATTTGATTTTTTCTTTACTTTTAGGCGTTATATTAATGAGTATTTTATCTTTCTCCTACATTTTTCTGCTACTATAACCCTTAACTAATTTTCTTTATGTAGTAATATAGCTGTAGTCTTAAAGAAAGGCTTATCTTCTTTTTGAAGATAAAGCCTCCTTTTTTCTTTTATAAAGTTTACAATATAAAAGAAAATTACTTCTCTTCTTTTCCTTTCAACAAAATAACTTTTAGTCCAGCCTCTTTCAATATATTTGTGGCTAATTCATCGGGATAACCTTCATTTACGACAATTTTACTTATGCCTGCATTAATTATCATTTTTGCACAAATAACACAAGGTTGATGGGTTACATACATTATTCCACCTTCAATAGACTGTGCTAAAGTTGCTGCTTGAACGATTGCATTCTGTTCTGCGTGTAATGCTCTACATAGTTCGTGCCTTTGGCCAGAAGGGACTTTTAGCTGTTCTCTTAAACAGCCACCAATCTCATCACAATGCGAAACACCTTTAGGCGCTCCATTATAGCCTGTAGCAACAACATGCTTATCTTTTACAACAACTGCACCAACATTTCTTCTTAAACATGTAGACCTTCTTGCTGCTAGTTTTGCCATTTCCATAAAATACTCATCCCAACTTAATCTTTCCATTTTCCCCCTCCTTTGAATCTCCTTAGTCAAAAAATACTTCTTTTAAATATAATCCGCATGCTGGCGCAGTATGTCCTGCATTTTCTCTATCTTTGCTTAAAATTATCTCATTAACCTTAGCTGCTTCAATTTTGCCCCTGCCCACATCTACCAATGTTCCTGTCATTATCCTAACCATATTGTATAAAAATCCATCCCCTGTAACTGAAATGTCTATGATTTTTTTACCTTTGCCAGTAATTTCATATTCAGGCAAAAAACCATTTTCGCTTTCAATTTTTCGCTCTTCTATTTTAACTGAAAAAATTTCTCTGACTGTAGTTAATTTTTCTGTTCCTCCAGCTGCTTGGAAAGATGCAAAATCTTTCTTTCCTTCCATTTGCTTAGCTGCAATTTTCATTTTTTCAATATCTAAATCATATTCTAGTTGATAAGCATAGTCATTCATAAATGGACTCTTATCTCGGCCTTGAATTATTCTATAAACATAATTTTTCCCTTTTGCTTCAAACCGTGGATGAAATGAAATAGGTTTTTCCATAACTTCCATCACTCTAACTGCTTCAGGCAATCTTCCGTTTAAGGTCGTCTTGATTTTTTCCAATGGAATCGGAACATCTAAGAGAAATGATGCCGGGAAACATACAGCATGAACCCCTGTATCTGTTCTACTGCTTCCTTTGATTGTAACATTTTCTATTTTTAACGAGGCTTTAATTGCTTCCTCCAAAGTTTCTTGGACTGTAATCACATCTAGTTGCTTTTGCCATCCATGAAATTTTGAACCATCATATTTTATTTTTAATAATATGTTTCTTATTTCTGTTTTTTTTTCTAATTTTTCTAAATTCATCGTTTTCCTTCTATAATGAAATTTTATTCACCCTTAACATCATGTAACTACAACTTAGCTTCAATACGGTAAATGGCAGTGTGAAATATATTTCTTATTGCAATTTTTTGTTCCCATAGCTTTAAAGGCCAAGTTGAAAAAAGGTTCCAACTTTTTCATTACTCATTATGAATAAAAAGTAAATTAATGTAGCTCCACAAAAGTAATGGCCTATTGGCCTTTCATCATCTTTTTTTATTCTTTTTCTTGTTAACATCCAAATGTTAACAGCGGCACTAACACAAAACCCTACACTTATGACAAGTACGATTCCTATAGGTCCTGTTATAAACCCTATCCCTCCACAAAGTTTAATATCACCAAATCCTAACCCTTCTTTCCTGAATAAGAGTTTTGACACTATTCCTAGTACAAGCATAATGCCAAATCCAACTAGCGCTCCCACTGGTTGTATCCATATAGGCTCTCCTTTTTCTATATAATATGGAATAAATCCCATCCCTGTAATAGTTAAGAATAGAATTAGTTGGTCAGGAATAATCATATATTTTATGTCACTGATGGATATTTCCAACAAAATAAATGTAGCAACAATTACAGGAACTGCGATTAGTGAATTGTTTAGGAATAATTGCAAGCTAATTACTGTGAAGAAGGCTACAAATATCGCTTTAAATGGGCTACTTTTTACTCTCTGAGTATCTCTTGCCTTTAGCTCCGCTGAGGGTTCTTCTCCGTAATCACAGAACCAAGTTGCTGGAAGTCGATTAAATAGAAATACGGCACCATTACCAAGAAAGGTTCCGATGCCTATACTAATCACTGTATACATAACTAGTTTTAATACTTCTTCTGTCATGTCCCACCTATTTAATTTTAAATGAACTTTTCAACCCTACAATTTTATTAAACACAAGCTCAGTTTCACCGGATTTTTTATGATCTTTAGTATCCGCCACATAATATCCATGCCTAAAGAATTGGAAACGTTCTCCCTTTTTCGAATCAATCAAGCTTGCCTCTCCATAACCCAAAATTTCTTCTAGTGTATTTGCATTTTCTATAAATTCTCCTGTTGGCTCCCCTGATTCATCAAGTTCCTCTATCATTAGGTAGTCATAATTTCGTATTTTCACTTTAACGGCTGTTTTTGCATCAACCCAGTGAATTGTTCCCTTAACTTTTCTACCAGAAAATCCAGAGCCACTTTTTGTTTCAGAATCATATGTGCAGTGCAATTCTTTTATGCTACCATCCTCATTTTTGATCACATCATTACAAGTGATTAAAAATGCTCCTTTTAGCCTAACTTCATTTCCTGGGAACAATCTAAAATATTTCTTTATTGGAACTTCCATAAAATCGTTTCCATCTATATATATTTCTCTACTAAATGGTACAGTCCTATTCCCCATTTCTTCTACTTCTTTATTGTTTTCCATTATACAATCTTCGCTAGTTGATTCATCGTAATTTGTAATAACTATTTTTATTGGATTTTCTATTACATTTCTGCTCTCAACCTTTAGCTTTAAGTCCTCTCTAATGCAATACTCTAACAATCCCATGTCGACTGTACTATTTGCCTTAGCAACACCTATTCTATCGCAGAAATCTCTAATAGACTCTGGTGTGTACCCTCGTCTTCTTAATCCTGATATGGTAGGCATTCTAGGGTCATCCCAGCCGTCTACTATATTATCGTCTACCATCTTTTTTAAGTATCTTTTGCTCATTACTGTATTAGTAAGATTAAGCCTTGCGAATTCAATTTGTTTAGGAGGCGTATTCCACCAGCCTATTTCTCTTAAGGTCCAATCATATAATGGTCTATGATCTTCGAATTCTAAAGTACAAATAGAATGCGTAATTCCTTCAATGGCATCCTCAATTGGATGTGCATAATCATACATTGGATAAATACACCAATCATCCCCTGTGTTATGATGAGTTGCCCTTGCAATTCTGTAAATAACCGGATCTCTCATGTTCATATTTGGGGAGTTCATATCAATTTTTGCTCTTAGTACCTTCTCTCCATCAGAGAAATGTCCTAATTTCATCTTGTTAAACAAGTCAAGATTTTCTTCTACTGTTCTATTTCTATAAGGACTTTCTTTACCAGGAGTCTTCAGCGTCCCTCTATACTCTCTAATCTCATCTGCTCCCAAGTCACAAACATAAGCCTTATTGTTTTTAATTAACTGTACTGCAGCTTCATACATTTGTTCAAAATAATCTGACGCCCAAAGCCTTTTATCCCATTTAAATCCAAGCCAAGTAACATCCTCTTCAATTCCTTTAACAAATTCTATATCCTCTTTAACTGGGTTCGTGTCATCATATCTAAGATTACATTTTCCAGAATACTTTTGCGCAGTAGAAAAATTAAGGCAAATCGACTTCGCATGTCCAATATGTAAATGTCCATTTGGCTCTGGAGGGAATCTAGTATACACTTCACCTCCATATACTTTTTCTTCATTGTCTTTATCAATAATGTTATGAATAAAATTGCTGTTCTCTATCATTGTTTCCTCCTAAAAATTTTACTCCTTAATTATAGCATATTATCATTGAAAAAAGGCATATTCTTAAACAAGAATATGCCTTTTTGATACTTTTTATTTTTACACAAATAACTTATTTCCTAAAACCGCTAAACTCATTAATTGTCTTGGGTAATTCTCATGATAATAATTATTTAAGTTCTTTTTCTAAAATTTTAACAATTTCCGCTTCTTTTAAAACTTTGCCATAGGAAACTACTTTTCCTCCAACTACTAATCCAGGAGTGCTCATAACTCCATATGATGCAATCTCCACGAAATCTGTGATATGATCAATTGTTGTATCCATTCCTAATGTTGCAAGAGCTTTTGCCGCATTCTGTTCTAAGTCATTGCATTTTTTGCAACCAACGCCTAAAACTTTAACTACGGCACCTGTTGACTTATTTTCTTTTGAGCTAGCTCCACTAGCTATAGGTGGCACCGCTCAACAAGAGCCTGAAGATTCCTCTGCAGCTGCTTCAGCCTCAGCAGCCTTCTTCTCTTCAATCTCTGACGGGGTACACACTCCTCCACAATCACAAGGTACTTTTTCTTCCTTTTTCTTACCGAATAATCCCATTACAATATCCTCCTAACTATTATTTTTCACTTTAACTCTTAACCTTTGTAAATTTTTTATCCTTACCTTTCATTTGCACATTATTAATTTCTATGCTTCAATACTTACTTATAGTTTTCTTTTCATTATCATATTAGTTCTTTTTTCAGACACTATATTAATAGGTAGGAAAATGCATTAAATAAGTAACCTACCACTATAATTCCAGTTGCAACTATTGCAATAAATGCTCCCAAAAGTTTTGGTTTTACAACCCTACGCAACATAATCATAGAAGGTAAACTTAAGGCCGTTACAGCCATCATAAAGGACAATACCGTACCTAGTTCTGCTCCTTTATAAAGAAGGGCTTCTGCTACAGGAATCGCTCCAAATATATCTGCATACATTGGAATACCTACTAAAGTAGCTAATATCACTCCAAAAGGATTATCTGTACCTAGAACACTGGCAATAACATCCTCAGGAATCCAGTTATGAATCACCGCGCCTATTCCAACTCCTAATATTATGAAAGGAAATACTTTTTTGAATGTTGTTAACATTTGCTCTTTGGCAAAAGTAATTCTATCTTTCTTTGATAGAGTTGGCGCTTCAATATCCACACTGCCTACAGAGAGTATAAAGTCTTCTATATGCCTCCCCATTTTCATCTTATCTAACAGGGTTCCTCCTATTACTGCTATAATCAATCCTATTATAACATAGGCAATTGCAACTTTAGGACCAAAAATACTCATTAACAATATTAAAGAACCAAGATCAACCATCGGAGATGATATCAAGAAACTGAAAGTTACTCCTACTGGTAATCCCGCACTGGTAAATCCGATAAATAATGGAATAGATGAGCAAGAGCAAAAGGGTGTTATTGTTCCCAATAATGCTCCTATACAATTTGCACCTATACCTCTAAACTTTCCCAATATTTTTTTACTTCTCTCCGGCGGAAAGTAACTTTGTATATATGATATTATAAAGATTAATGTGCATAAAAGAATTACAATTTTGATTACATCATAAACAAAAAAATGAACACTGCCTCCTACTTTTGTAGTAATATCTAATCCAAAAGAAGTTAAAATATCTCCTACAAGTTCATTAAGCCATTTCATCCCTAATATTTGGTATTGAAAAAAATCCCACGCTGATTTTAATATTTCCATTTTATTTCCTTTCTACATTTAGCGCACACTTGCTTATCTAAAATATTAATTTTCATTGCCTCGATCCCAGATCTACTTTTCAGTCCAATGCCTTTTTCATTTATGGTTCATATCAATTATTTTTGATATCTTATCTCATAAGAAAAGCTATTTTTCAATAGCCCTAGTCGCCTCTTGCTTGAATACTGGCCAGCGCCGTTTTGCAGTTCCATAAATTTAACACAACTGTTAATTTACACATCAAATTATGTTGATATGTAAATTATACTCTTCACGCTCACAATTGTCAACAACATATTAAAAAAAATTGATATATATTTTCGTCCCTATTTTTCTTCTACATCTTTAAAAACCTTTCCATCAAAAAAGCACATCCGCTACCGGATGTGCTTTTTAATTTGAATTTATCCCCTATATATTTCTTTTCCTTCTGAAAAGGTGTTTAGAATTTTTACATCTTCTATTCTTTCTGGAGAAATTTCCAAAATATTCTCTTCTAAAATAATAAAATCCGCTAGCTTACCTTCTTCAAGGCTCCCTGTCTCTTCTTCCATAAATACAGAATATGCACCATTTATAGTAAATGACTTGATCATGTCTTCCACAGAAACAGCCTCCTCAAGTGTTAGAATATTTTCAGGGACCGCTTCTGCTTTTGGCTCCCTCCGCAAAACACCTTTTGCTATGCCTATTAAAGGCGCTGGAATTGGAGTTACACTAAAATCGCTAGCAGATGCAACTACTATGCCAGCATCCATAAAACTCTTAACCCTGTATTGCTGATTTGCCCTTTCCTTTCCTAAACGAGGTAACTCTAGGTTGTAAAAATACCCTTCTTGTTTCAAGAACCAGAATGGATTTGCGGAAACCACAAAATTTAAATCTGCCATTCTTGGAATGTCTTTATCGTCAACAAGCTGTACATGAGCAAGCAATGTTCTCCTATCCCTATATCCATTTTTAGCTTCAATTTTTTCCATAACCCTAACTACTTGTTCTGTTGCAGCATCCCCAATAACATGTAATTGCGCACTCCACCCATTTTCATCTAATTTAAGAAGTGCTGCCTCTAAGTTTTCATCCGACCAAAGCTTTTCTCCACAAAACTCAGGATTGTCAGCATAAGGCTCCTTTAACCAGGCAGTATTTCCCTCTACTACACCATCAATAAAGAATTTCGCATGACGCACATTGAAGTTTTTATTATTTAACTCTTTCCCTTCTTTGATTATCATATCGATATAGTCAACATCATTAGTTTTAGTATAAATTGAAGATGCAACTTTAAATAATAACCTATCTTCACTGGCAAGTTTAGAGACTGACCTATGCGCATTTGAGTTTAACTCTGTCCATGCATCATGTACCATCGTAATTCCATATTGCGCCATCACCTGTTGATAATTCAACCAAGAAGCCTCATACTCTTCTTCTGTATATGGAGGTATTCTGCTTAAAACAGGAAATTGTGCCTCCTCTCTTAAAGTTCCTAATGGCTCGTTAGTAACATCATCTCTTTCTACTACGCCCCCTATCACATCTCCTGACGCTGCTGTAATACCAGCATCTTCTAGAGCTTTCGAATTGCACCAGACAGAGTGATGATCTCCTGACACCATAATAATAGGCTTATCCACAGATACCTCGTCTAACAATTCCTTCCTTGGTCCTTTATCATCAAAATATGGGTTAACCCACCCTACGCCTCTGATCATTTCAATATCATGGTTTTCGTCATAAAACTTTTCTATAGCCTTAACACATTCTTCTCCCGACTGGCAATTATCTAAGTTTACTTGGAATAACATTTCTGGCCCAGCCATTGCTGGATGAGCGTGGGATTCTACAAAACTGGGCATCAGAAATTTTCCTTCTAAATTGATTCTTTCTACAACTTCACCCGCAACATCCTTTTCAACAGTTTTTAAATTGCCAATTGCAATTATTCTTTTTCCTTTTACTGCCATTGCCTCTGCATATGGCATCATATCATTTACGGTATATATGGTTCCACCATAATACAGTTTTACTGTATCCATATCGTCCTCCATGTTTCTCCTTTTTATATATTATAACCCACTCATTTATTCTAGCTTCTATAAATACATAAAGTGCTTTTCAGAATTTTCTCTTATACATTAATTATTATTTCAATAATTTTTCAAAGCCTTCTGTGTTATACTCTTTACCAGCCCTCTTTAATTCAAGTTGTGCTGTTAGCAACTCATGTCTCTTCTTATTTATTGGGAAAGCCAACATTATTAGTGCTGATAGCACAAACATTATTCCTGGATATAATGTAAACATATTATTAATTTGATTCAATGCTGCCTCTGTCTGAACTTCTGCATTTGGATCATAACCTCCTGCACTTAATAGTGTCCCTGATAGCATTGCTGCTGCTGCATATCCCAGCTTACTAGTGAATAAAAAGAATGCAAAAGTCGTTCCCTCTCTACGTTTATTGTTTTTAAACTCATCTATTTCTGCTAAATCGTAAACAACCCCTATATTCAGAGTCCAAAATGTAGCTGCCCCTGGTGTATAAAAAACTGCATAAATCATTAACATAGTTAACGTAGAAATATTTATAAAAGAAAACCCAATCATTATTAGTCCAGATATTCCTATAAATATTACTATCATAGCTTTTTTATCTATCTTTTTAGCAAGAACTCCTAATAATAAAACAAAAGCTAAGCCCGCTGCAGATAGTACAGTGTAGAACAATCCTACCGCTCCTTCATCAAGCCCGGCATTATATAAGCAATAGTAAATTATACTCACAAGGAAAAAAGCGTATCCTACTCTATAAACAACAGCAGATGCTGTAATTATCAAAAAAGACCTCATTTTCAATATTTCCAAGCAATCTTTAAAGAAATTTGTTTTTCTTGAGTTTTCTTTTGTTTCAGTTTCTGGAATTATATCTCTTCCCTTTGTCGAAAGAAATACAACCAATATTAGAACTCCCCCAGATACTGCAATTATTGCTGCTGCTGTAGACCATGCTTCAGCATCAGTCGATCCTCTCTCAAGTAGCCATGCTACAATATACGCAGGTAGTGCAGTAGATATGAAAACTCCAACATACTGCCAAGACTGTGCAATAACTCTCATAACAGTTCTATCATCATAGTTTGCTGTAAGCGTAGGCCCTAATGCATAATATGGTATAGCAAAGGCCGTATATGATACCCAGAACACTAGAGCACATACAAGATAATATGCATTTTTTGCATCCCCTACCATGTCCACTGTCGAAAATAAAAATATTGTAGAAGCTACTAACGGAACAGTAGTAGCCAATAACCATGGCCTTCTTCTTCCTAGTTTAGTTTTTGTCCTATCTGATAAATTTCCAATAATCGGGTCCGTAATAGCATCCCACAATACTGCAATTGAAGTAATCATACCTCCAAATACAGGATCAACTCCTGCCATATCCGTTAAGAAAAATAGCAAAAATGCTGCAACGAATTCAAAAGCAATAGCATCTGAAGCGCCCCCTGCTCCATACCCTAGTTTTACTTTTAAGGGTAGTCTTTGGTTTCCAGTGTTTTGAATTTTTTCCATAATACTCTCCTCTTTTAATCCTTATAAATAGTTAGACAAATATTTTTTATATGCCGTATAAATCATTTTTATAATAATTGTTGAGAGACTAAAAGTATATATTTCACTTGTGTTTTTAGTTGTCAAAACTAAACATTTGTTAAAACATAGGCAAACTATTCATTAAATAATGTGCTATACTTGACTTATGATGATTCAGTTGTTATTTTAATTGTGATGGAGGTTTAGATGGAGAAAAAGGTGGATTTTGATAATAAGGTCGGGATTGTCGATATTATTAATGTTAAAAATATTCCTCTACACACATCTAATTATTTACAAATTATTTTTGTGTTAGAGGGAGAAATTGAACTTTTCTTTTCTGTAAAAAATCAAAGATTGAAAAAAGGGGAAATGAGATATATTCATTACGGAGACATTATCGGGATTAATAGCCGGGAGGATAATAAGGTTCTTTTTTTAAGAATAAATCCTAAGTTTGCAACATCACTTTACCCTGATATTATTTTTACGGTATTTTCAATTTCTTACAAAGAAAATACCTTGCATAATTCTGAAAACCAACATTCTCTGCGTCTTTTAGTTTCTGCTGCAGCTATTTCATATTTTGAATCTCCTGATAACTTCCCCAACGAACTTAAGAAAATACTTGATTATTTATGGCTTAAACATAGGTCTATTTGTATAGACCCGGAATTTTGCATTTTACACAGAAGCGCAGTTCCGCAGTATCAAACAGAAATAGTTAGCAAAATAATATCCACTATTTACCATGACTATGATGAGAAGCTTTCACTTTCCAACTTGTCCAATGAATTACACCTTAGCAGAGACCATCTTTCGCACTTATTTTCTCAAAGCACAGGACTTAATTTCAGAGAATTTGTAAATATGGCCAGAGTCGAAAAATCTGTTTTATTACTTCTAACCACTGATTTTACATTAGATAAAATATCTATGATTTCTGGATTTTCCCATAACAAATTTTACAAAAGCGCATTTTTAAAATGGTGCGGCATTGAACCCGAAACTTTTAAATCCACATATAAAAGTTGGCTCATTACTAATCACCCCGAAGATATAACCCTAGTCCCATATATTGACTCAACTTCACTAATATATAAGTTTTTAATATCCTCAAATAGAGAAAATGTAGAAAGAAACTTCACTGACTTGATTGTTGGTGATATAAAATTCAATCAATCCCTTTCTCAGCTAACTTTAAAACTATTAACAATTCAACTAGCTTGTAGAGAATTTACCAACCTAATGTCAGATATAAATCAACTTAATAATAGCTTTTCTATATACCATACCCCCCTATTAAATATTCCTGACATTAGTATAGAAGAAAATTTCTCAGCCCAAACTTTAAACAAAAGAAACTTTTCATTAGATGATGTCTTGCCATTTTGCTATAGCAATAATAGCCTTACTTTATTCGAGGGAAAGAATAGTTATGGTCTATACAAAATAAATGGTTCAAAGACAATTTTTTATTATTACTTTATGTGGCTGCTCAGCCTTCCTCCAAAGGTAATTTTTGACGAAAGAATGATTATGGGGCAGGGAGATAACCACATTACTCTTATCATTCCCAACTTAAGGGATAACTCTTATCATCAAACAACCTTAACTTTAGATTCTAATATTAGATACATTTGCTTTCATTATTCTTTAGACGAAAAAGATTTTAATAATAAAGATTTAAGTGATAAGCAAATACCTCTATCATTAATAAATAATAGCTTAACACCTACCTTGACTATTTCTAGCAAAGAAAAAGGCTCTTCCACTTTAAGCTTTTCTTTATCACCTAGAACTCTAAACTGTATTTTCCTTTTCCCTTCTCCATAACAATATAACCGCAATACTAAATGCGAATAATCAAATTATCTGACTAACTATCTATATCGAGGCTGATTAGGGCCTTTAACCTTTAAGAGTGCCCATGCTAGGCACACCATAAGAAAAGCCCTTATCTTCCGATAAGGGCTTAGTTTATATCTTTTATGCCGATTTATATTTAAGAATTATAGTAATCCACCAATTGATACAAATAGTGGTGCGAACACTACTGCAACTATTGTCATAAGCTTGATTAAGATATTAATTGAAGGACCAGAAGTATCTTTGAATGGATCCCCTACAGTGTCTCCTACTACTGCTGCCTTATGAGCTTCAGAACCTTTTCCACCATAATATCCTTCTTCAACATACTTTTTAGCGTTATCCCAAGCTCCACCTGCATTAGCCATCATAATTGCTAACAATACTCCAGCTGATAAAGATCCAGCCAACATACCACCTAAGGCTGCAGGACCAAGAACGATTCCAATAATTAATGGTGATGCTATAGCAAGTATTCCAGGAGCTACCATTTCTTTTAACGCTGCCTTTGTAGAAATATCTACACATCTTGCATAATCTGGCTTATCTGTACCCTTCATAATACCAGGGTTTTCTTTAAATTGTCTTCTAACTTCTTCAATCATTTGATAAGCTGCCTTACCAACTGAGTTCATTGTTAAAGCCGAGAATAAGAATGGTAACATTGCTCCAACAAACAATCCAATTACTACAATTGGGTCTAACAAGCTTATTGCTGTTAACTCTGTTAAAGTTGCATAAGTTGCAAATAGTGCTAAAGCAGTAAGTGCTGCAGAACCAATTGCAAATCCTTTTCCTATTGCAGCTGTTGTATTTCCAACTGCATCTAACTTATCTGTAATCTCTCTAACTTCAGGAGGTAATTCTGCCATTTCCGCAATACCTCCAGCGTTATCTGATACAGGACCATAAGCATCTACTGCTACAGTCATACCAGTTGTAGAAAGCATTCCTACTGCCGCAAGTGCGATACCATAAAGGCCTGCTGTTTCATATGAAATAAAGATTCCTACAGCAATAAATAAAATTGGCCATACTGTAGAAAGCATTCCTACACCTAATCCTGAAATTATTGTAGTTGCTGGGCCAGTTTGACACTGTTCTGCAATTTTCTTTACTGATTTATATTCTCCAGAAGTATAAATTTCTGTAACTTTTCCAATTGCTAGTCCAACTACTAATCCACCAACAATTGACCATGCATATTGAGTAGTTCCTAGCATAGTGTAGCTTAAAGCAAATGCAGCGATTACAATAATTGCAGCACTAAGGTATGTTCCAGCGTCCAGTGACTTAGCTGGGTTTCCACCTTCTTTTCCTCTAACAAACATTATACCAATAATAGAAGCAACAAGGCCTACTGCTGATAATACCATCGGGAACAATGCATGCATCGTTTGATCAAATGCATTAGCACCTACAACAACTGCTAATGAAATTGCTGCGATGATTGAACCAACATAAGATTCGAAAAGGTCTGAACCCATACCTGCAACGTCCCCTACATTATCTCCTACATTATCTGCGATTACTGCAGGGTTTCTTGGGTCATCTTCTGGGATTCCAGCTTCAACTTTACCTACAAGGTCAGCTCCCACGTCTGCTGCTTTTGTGTAAATTCCGCCACCAACTCTTCCGAATAGAGCCATTGATGAAGCTCCTAATCCAAAACCTGTAATTACTTCAACACTATCTAAGCCCATAATCATAAATACAACCCCTAGGCCCAATAGGCCAAGGCCAGCAACGCAAAGTCCCATTACAGCTCCACTTCTGAATGCTACTTTTAAAGCTTTTGCCATACCACCAGTTTGAGCAGCATTTGCGGTTCTTACATTTCCTTTAGTTGCAACTTTCATTCCAAAGAATCCAGCTAGTACTGAAAGTAGTGCTCCTACCACATAAAGTACTGCAGTTACAATTCCTATTGCAAGCCAGATAAGTACAAATAGACCTACGATTACTATTATCATAGTCTTGTACTCTCTGCTCAAGAAAGCCATTGAGCCTTCCTTGATGTAACCTGCGATTTCTTTCATTCTGTCTGTTCCTTCTTCCACTTTGCCGATCCACGCTGATAAACAGTAAGCAACAATTAGTGCTACTACTGCAACCAAAGGAACAATGATCGTCAATAATCCGATATTGGATGCCATAATTTTCCTCCTAAACAATTACAAAAAAATATTATTAATAAAAACAATCAACATAATTAATTAACTATTTTCATAAAAACAAACCCACCTATTAGGCTATTGCCTACTTAAGTATTAAATTAATATATTAATACGATATTCCTGTTTAATTTAGTTCTCCAGCATTACCAGAACTAAGGATATTACTATAAAAAGTACAGCGCAAACTGTAGTAAACTTCTCTAAAATCGCTTCATAGCCTCTGCTTCTTTTTTTACCAAAGAGTTGCTCTGCACCTCCGCCAATTGCGCCTGACAAACCTGCACTGTTACTTGATTGTAACAATATACTTCCTATTAGTACTATGCAAATTATTGCTAAAATTATCATTAATACTGTTGACATGTGTCACCTCCTACTATAACCATTCAAGTATATCACAGGCTTATTCGCTTTTCAAGATTTTTTTCTTAAAGGATATTGTATATTTAGTGATTTTTTAAAGATTTCTCAAATTACTTTTCAAAAAAATTCTTTCAATAATATACTCACTAGCGAATTTACTTGCCCAAATTATAAAATGCATCCATTCCTGCATACTGTGCCGATTCGCCTAAAATATCTTCAATTCTTAAAAGTTGATTATACTTAGCAATTCTGTCTGTTCTTGATAGTGATCCAGTTTTAATTTGTCCAGCATTTAATCCCACAACAATGTCTGCAATTGTAGTATCTTCACTTTCGCCAGATCTATGAGAAACCACTGCTGTATACCCTGCTTTTTTTGCCATTTCCATAGCATCAAAAGTTTCAGTAAGTGTACCAATTTGGTTAACTTTAATAAGAATTGAATTCCCAACACCCAATTCGATTCCTTTTGATAGCTTCTCAGTATTAGTTACAAATAAATCATCTCCAACTATCTGTACTTTTTTACCAAGTCTATCAGTCATCTTTTTCCATCCATCCCAATCATCTTCTGAGAATCCATCTTCTATTGAAATGATAGGATATCTTGTACAAAGGTCTTCATAGTAGTCAACTAATTCATCTGCGCTTTTTTCTACCCCTTCTCCTGAAAGTCTATACTTATTTATTTCTTTATCATAAAATTCAGAGGCCGCCGCATCAAGAGCAAGCATAATGTCTTTACCTGCCTCATAGCCAGAAGCTTTAATCGCTTCCATAATTACTTTAATAGCTTCTTCATTCGTGTTAAGATCTGGGGCAAATCCGCCTTCATCACCTACAGCAGTATTTAGGCCTTTTCCCTTCAAAACAGCCTTTAAACTATGAAACACTTCAGCTCCCATTCTTAATGCTTCTCCAAAAGTATCAGCCCCAACTGGCATTATCATAAACTCTTGTATATCTACCGTATTATCTGCATGAGCTCCTCCATTAATTATATTCATCATAGGCGTAGGAAGTAATTTCCCATTAACGCCTCCCAAATATTGAAAAAGTGGTAGCCCTACTGACTTAGCGGCTGCTCTTGCCACCGACATTGAAACACCAAGAATTGCATTTGCTCCTAGCTTACTTTTGTTCGGTGTCCCATCAAGTTCAATTAAAAAATTATCAATTGCAACTTGATCAAATGGATTAGCTCCTATTAACTCTTCTGCAATAATTTCATTCACATTATCTACTGCCTTTAGTGTTCCCTTACCTAAATATCTAGTTTTATCTCCATCTCTTAATTCCACCGCCTCATAAGCCCCTGTTGAAGCTCCTGAAGGTACAATTGCCCTACCTACAGATCCATCTGAAAGTAATACTTCCACCTCTACTGTAGGATTTCCCCTTGAATCTAAAACTTCTCTTGCAAACATTTCCATAATATGTGCCATTAACTATTCCTCCTAAAGTGTTTAATCTAAAAATCTATTACTTGGTTGAAGTCGCTCGGTACCAAGCTTGCTCCGCCCACCAACGCACCATCAACATTAGGCATATTCATAATCTCAGTAGCATTTCCCGGTTTAACACTACCACCATATTGAATTACCACTTCTAAAGCCACATCTTCACTATAAAGATTAGCAATGGTATCTCTAATAAATCCACACATGTCATCTGCATCTTCTGGTGTAGCTGTTTTTCCAGTCCCTATTGCCCATACTGGTTCATAAGCTATTACCAGCTTTTCCACATCACTTGCAGATATATTTATTAAAGCCCCTTTAACTTGCTTTTCTACTACTTCTCTCTCTCGTCCAGCTTCTCTTTCTTCTAAAACCTCTCCTACACATAGTATAGGAATAATAGTCCCTTTAAATAGTCTGACAAGCTTTTTATTTACCGTTTCATCAGTCTCATTAAAGTACTGTCTTCTTTCAGAATGTCCAACGATACAATAATCAACCTCTAATTCCTCAAGCATTGGTACTGATATTTCTCCTGTAAAGGCTCCTTCATCTTCAAAGTGAACATTTTGAGCTCCTATTTTTATCCTAGAATCTTCTAAAACCTTCTTTAAAAGCTGAAGATTAGTGAAAGGCGCACATATGGCTACTTTTACGTCTGTCTCTCCTATAAGACCTTTTATTTCTTCCGCAAACACAAATGCATCCTCTTTAGTTTTGAACATCTTCCAATTTCCTGCTATAAATGGTATACGCATAAAACTCTCCTTTATTTTTCTTCTACAATTTCTACTGCTGGTAAAGTTTCACCTTCCAAAAACTTTAGTGAAGCTCCGCCACCGGTAGAAATATGACTCATTTCTTCTGAAAGTCCAAATCCAAGCACAGCTGCAGCAGAGTCACCGCCACCAATTATTGTGGTGCCTTGATTCTTTGCCATAGCTTCTGCAATAGCTCTTGTTCCCTTTGCAAACGTATCCATTTCAAACACGCCCATTGGCCCATTCCAAATAACAGTTTTCGCACTTTGTATTTCTTTGCTAAAAAGGACAGCAGACTCTGGTCCAATATCAAGTCCCATCATATTCGAAGGAATATTCTCCTTAGTTGTTATTTTAGTTTCGGCATCGTTAGCAAATTCATTTGCACTTAATACATCTACTGGAAGAAGTAGCTTTACTCCCTTTTCTTTAGCTTTATCAATAATACCCTTTGCTAATTCAATATTTTCTTCGTCTAAAATAGACTTACCGATTTCAAGGCCCATTGCTTTGAAAAAGGTAAATGCCATTCCTCCTCCAATTATCAAAGAATCTACTTTGTTAAGTAGGCTTTCGATTACTAATATTTTATCTCCTACTTTTGAACCTCCAATTATTCCAACAAAAGGTCTTTTTGGATTTTCTACTACATTCCCTAGATAATCTAATTCTTTCTCTAATAGAAATCCTAAAACCCCAGGAATTTCTTCTGCAACACCTACTGTAGAGCAATGAGCTCTATGGGCAGTTCCAAAAGCATCATTTACAAACAAATCTCCCAGTGAAGCCAATTCCTTAGAAAAGGTCTTTTCATTTTTGGTTTCTTCTGGTCTGAATCTTGTATTTTCTAAAAGAAGTATCTCTCCTTCCTTTAGATCATCTGCTAATTTTGAAACTTTTTCATCAAATACAGTATCGCTTTCTCCAAATATCACATTTACATCTTTCCCCATTTCTTTTGAAATAACATCTTTCAAAACAGGCATTATTGGGGCCATTGTATACTCCATATTAGGTTGTCCCTTTGGCCTTCCTAAATGGGACATAATTATTACTTTTGCATTATTCTTCAAAAGATATTTTATTGTAGGAATCGATCCCACAATCCTAGCATCATCCGTAATTTCTCCATCTTGCATCGGAACATTAAAGTCACATCTAACTAGAACCGATTTACCATTCACCTCTACATCTTTGATAGTTTTTTTCATTCCTAGGCTGCTCCTTATTTTGAAATGTATGTTAGTAGATCAATTACTCTATTAGAATATCCCCACTCGTTATCATACCAAGATACAACTTTTACCATGTTGCCATCCATAACCATAGTAGACATGCCATCAACTATTGACGATCTTGGATCTTCTTTAAAATCAATTGATACTAAAGGCTCATCGCAGAACCCTAGAACTCCATTTAAGTCTGAGTTTGCTGCTTCAGCAAGAACTTTATTTACCTCTTCAGCAGTTGTTCCTTTTTCTACTTCAAACACTACATCTACAACAGATACCGCTGGTGTTGGAACTCTCATTGCAAATCCATTTAGCTTACCGTTTAAATGTGGAAGCACTAACCCAATTGCTTTAGCTGCCCCTGTTGATGTTGGAATCATTGAAACTGCTGCCGCTCTTGATCTTCTAAGGTCCTTGTGAGGTGCATCTAATATTTTTTGATCCCCTGTATATGAGTGAATTGTAGTCATAAGGCCTTTTACAATTTTAAAGTTATCATCTACTACTTTTACAACTGGCCCTAAACAATTTGTCGTACATGATGCATTAGAAATAATATTATGCTTTTCAGGGTCATAATCTTTTTCATTTACACCCATTACAATTGTAACATCACAGTTTGTAGCTGGTGCAGAAATAATAACTTTTTTTGCTCCTGCCTCAATATGCGCCTTAGCTTTCTCCCCGTCAGTGAAAAATCCCGTCGCTTCTATAACTACGTCAACTTCTAAAGCTTTCCAAGGTAGATTTGCAGGGTCTTTTTCCGCATAAATTTTTATTTCTTTTCCGTTAAAAATAATTGCGTCATCAGTTGACTTTACTTCGTCTTTAATTTGTCCAAAACAACTATCGTACTTCAACAAATGCGCCAATGTTTTTGGCGTAGTAAGATCGTTTATTGCAACTACCTCTAAGTTTTTCTCCATAGCAACTTTAAATGCATTTCTGCCAATTCTGCCAAATCCGTTAATGGCGATTTTTTTACTCATAAACCTTTCCTCCAACCTTTCATCAAACTTTCATTAAGCTCTCTTTAAAAATAATTTATAATCTCTATATCAAATACTTTATTATGTAATATGACCCACTAAACCCTCTGTTATTCTCTTTAATACCTTCTTCTCTTCGTTGAAGAAGGTATATCCATACTTTCTCTATATTTTGTTACTGTTCTTCTAGAAATATCAAATCCTTTTTTTATTAGCAAATCGACAATGCTTTGATCACTGAGAGGCTTCCTTGAATCTTCTATTTCTATTAATTCTTTAATGCTTGCTTTCACACTAGTTGAAGAAATACTCTCTCCTGTCTTACTCCCTATTCCAGATTTAAAGAAATACTTAAGTTCCAAGACTTCTCCTTCAAATTGCATATACTTGCCATTGATTGTCCTACTGACTGTAGATTCATGTACACCTATGTAATCTGCAACTGTTTTTAAAGTAAGTGGTTTTAAGTAAAACTCTCCCTTTTCAAAAAATTCTCTTTGAAATTCTAAGATAGCATCAATAACATTTCTAATAGTTTCTTGCCTTTTTTCTATGCATTTGATTATCCAAAGGGCCGAGTTTACTTTATCTGTAAGGTATTTCTCCAATTCCTTATCTTCATTAGCATTTTCTAGTAGAGTCTTATAGTAGCTACTTACCATTAAAGAAGGAACACTATCATCTCTAAACTCTTTTTTATATCCATTCTTTTCCCTTGTTATCATAACATCCGGATTAATATATACAAGGTCTTCATTATTTCCAAAATAACTTCCTGGCTTAGGGTCAAGAGTTTTAATTATTTCTCTTATATTCTCTACTTCTTTGTTGCTAATCCCAATATTTTTAGAAATTAATTGAATCCTATTCTCTGCAACATCTTCCAAATGATTCCTAATCACTTTTTCTACTAATTCATTCTCATTCCCTAGTCGGCGAAGTTGCAGAAGTAAGCAGTCCTTTAAGTCTACCGCGCAAACTCCTGCTGGGTCAAAGGTTCTTATTAATCTTGTAACAGATTTAACTTTTTCTTTAGAACAACTTAAAGATTCCACAATATCATCTATTGTGGAAGTCATATATCCGTTTTCATCGAGTGTATCAATAATATACTCTCCAATTCTTATATAATCTTTAGAAATTGCGGAAATCGAAAGTTGAAATTTTAAATACTCATTAAGAGTTTGTTCATCTTGCTTATATTTTTCTGTATACTCCCTAGCATCATCATCTTCTCTTCTTTTAGTCTTATATGGTTGATCTACAGAATTTTTATTCTTGATAAAATCTAATGCTTCTTTTGAATTAAAAAAGCCATCATCGTTACTATCATTTTGGGGTTTTTCCAACTCTTCTTTTATCTCTAAAACAGGGTTGATAAGCATTTCTTCTTGGACATAAGAAGACAACTCCTGTACAGTGTATTGGAGTATGTTAATTTCCTGTATCATTTTAGTAGATACCATCATTTTTTGAGTCTGTTTAATGTTTAGTGAATAATCAAGTTTCATAAAATTATTATATCAATTTGTACTGTGCATTTCTAGTCGCTTTTTATTATTTTTTATATTTTTTTATACTAAAAGAGTATTTGGCATAGTTAATGCTACTAACTAATAATACTCAAACCTAAAATAATACTATTTCAAATTTGGGAAAGAAAGTTGTCTAAGGCCTTCATATAAAATAATATTTACTGCATTAGATAGATTTAAGGATCTTAGCCTTTCATCTTTACCCATCGGTATCCTAATAGGCTGCCCTTTATCGCTTTCGATTAATTCTTTGGGGAGCCCTGCTGTTTCTTTCCCAAAAAGAATCATATCACCTTCTTGATATTCAACTTCTGCATATGTTTTTTTTGCCTTAGTTGTAGCGAAGAAAAACTTTCTGCCTTTATTAGATTCAAGAAATTCTTCCAACGAACTATATATCTTAAGATCTAAAAACTCCCAATAATCTAAACCTGCTCTCCTTACACTTTTTTCATCTATAGAAAATCCTAAGGGTTCAACTAAATGCAATGTTATGCCCGTGGCCGCACATGTTCGCGCGATATTTCCTGTGTTTTGTGGTATCTCAGGTTCTATTAATACTATATCTAACATTTTTTCTCCTTTTACGAACTCTAACTTTATTTTTATTTGACATTTTGCAAAGCAGTCACCTATAGGGCGAAAGCCCAGTTAACCCTTAGCAAGTTTGAAATTGATTATTTATAATGGTTTGTTTCTTTATAAGTAGCGACCTACGGTATTTTAAGTTCCCACTTAATTTTATCCTTTAAAAATTTAATAACCACTTTAAATATAGTTCATTTTAATGTATAATTCAAGGATAGGTTTTGATTAAGGAGGAAATTTAAATGAAAAATATAAATATTGCAATATTAGGCTTAGGCAACATCGGAACTGGAACATATAAGACCCTTGACATGAATAAAGAAGAAATCAAAAAAACAACAGGTCTTTCTATAGAGATTACTAAAATCCTAGAACGTGACATTGACGCAGATAGAGGAATTACAATTCCTAAAGATAAATTCGCATCAACCCCTGAGGAAGTTTTTCAAGATGAGAATATTAGCATCGTTATTGAATTAATCGGAGGAATTGAACCCGCAACTTCCTTTATGCTTGCAGCAATGAATAGTGGCAAATCTGTAGTTACTGCAAATAAAGCTGCCGTTGCCGCTAATTTTGACATACTTACAGAAACTGCACAAAAAAACAACGTAGAATTTAGGTACGAGGCAAGTGTTGGAGGAGGTATTCCAATTATAACCCCACTATCAACTATTCTTCGCGGAAATAAGTTTGAAGAAATCCTTGGGATTGTAAACGGAACTACAAACTATATTTTAACACAGATGACTGACTATGGACTTGAGTATGAGGACGTCCTAAAAGTTGCACAAGAAAAAGGCTTTGCAGAAGCAGACCCAACAGCAGATGTAGAAGGCATTGATGTAGCTAATAAGCTCACAATCCTTATGGCTTTAGCCTTTGGAAAATATGTGAAACCTGAAGCTATACCGACAAAAGGAATATCTCAAATCACTAAGGATGATATTGCAAAGGCAAAAGATGCTAACTGCAAAATCAAACTTATTGCCTCTGCAAAAAGAGTCGGGGAAGAGATAGAGTTTTTCGTTAAGCCAATAGAGTTGCCTAACGATCATCCTCTTGCTAGTGTAAGTAACGAATTTAACGCAGTCTTTGTTCAAGGTAACGCTGTGGGAGAGTTAATGTTCTACGGAAAAGGGGCTGGACCACTTCCTACAGGAAGCGCTATAATGGGCGATGTAATTGATATTGCAAAAAAGATATAATTAAATTAGGAGGAAAAAATGTCATTATTTAAAGAGTGGGAAACCTTAACATCAAATCAAAACGAAGATACTTTTGACAACTTTTGGAAAGAGTATAGTGATGCAGAAATTAAACTATATACTCATATATTAGAATTAGAAAAGCCAGAATTCACTGGAACTGTTTCAGGACTTGCAGAAAAATTCGAACTTTCAAAAGTTATGGTAACAGGTTTTTTTGACGGAATTAATACCAGCTTAAATAAACCAATACAAACAAGTGAAATCCAAGAAGATGCTGAAATTAACTTAGATATTGATTTTGAAAAGCTTTTTTACAATATGCTAGATGTTGACGCAGAACATTTATATACTATAGAAGCTTGGGATAACGTGCTAAGTCAAGAAGAAAGGGCAACAATATATAAAAATTATAAAAAATCGAAAACCGTTGTCAAAGAAAAAACACCTGGCAGAAATGAACCTTGTAATTGCGGCAGCAACAAAAAATACAAGCATTGTTGCGGGAAATAGTAAATTGAAGCGTAGAATGATTAAAACGGGCACTACATCATGTATACCCGTTTTTTTATTCCATTATTTCTCCTGTTGAAGCATCTACTTTAATAGTATATTTATTTCCTTTATAATAGTATTGAACATTATACACTTTATTCTTGATATCGAGAACATTCAAAGCGGCATCCACCTCTTTTCTACTTAGCCCTACTGAGTTTAGTGCTTTTCCTGTCGCAAGGTCAAGTCCATAAAAGCCATTTCCCTCTGTTGGCAAGATTTCAAATTGACTTTGCCCATCATCACAACTAATAATCAATCCAGTGCCAGCATCCGCTTTTAATGAATATTTTTTTTCTCCTACATATATTTTCACATCATATAATAACCTGTCATGTTCTTCAACAAGAACTGTATGGATTTCATCTATATGTTCTTCATCTAAGTTAAAATACTCCACCGCCTCTTCTTCAATGGTTTCTACGTTTATAGTAAATAAATATTCTTCGTTATTAGAATAATCGCTATCACAACTGCTTAATGATGAAATACACAAAGCCACCACAAAGAGCATCAAGCACTTTACTCTCTTTGTCATCAGAAATCCTCCTTCTAGTTATTGTTTTATTTAGTTTTCATTACCCCTTTTGAATTATATTGGTATCAAAATATACTTGGGATACCTTTAACTCCTTTACTGAGCTATAATATATTAATCCATCTTTTGCTACCAATTTTCAAGCAGCAGTTTTACTTTTTTGTATTCCCATTTAAAGTTCTATAATCTTCCCACGCCTTATTAAACAATATTCCAAGACAAAGAACCCAAGCTAATAAATAAAACCATAGCAGCAATGCAGCCACCGAAGAAAGGGAACCATAAATAATATCGTATGTTGTTGCTCTACTTATATAAATCGAATATACATAGGTAACCAGTAGCATTCCTGCCGATGCAAATACCGCCCCTGGGAGCTGCGTCTTCAACGGTTGCTTTTCCTGAGGCATTATGTAGTAGTTAAATAACACCATCAAAAAGAACATGCCTAAAGCAATTGGCCACCTGACACTCAACCACACAATAGTCCCATTCTCTTTTAAACCTACAACACTAAAGGCAAAATTCAACAATTGCTCACCATAAACCAAAACTAGTATCCCCACCATCACAGTCAATAAAGTAAATACCGTTACTGGTATCGCTTTTAATCTATCAATAATATACCCTTTCCCTGTGTACTCGCCGTTCGAAAAGGTGAAGTTGGCTATTCTCATTAAAGAAAACTGAGATCTTGAGGCGGCCCAAATTAATATAACCGCTAACACCACATTAGTGCCATATGCTGTTTCATAGGTTATGGCTCCAATAAGAGAGTTTATCATTTCATCATCTCCACGTTCCGTTAACCAGGCAACTGCCGATTCTAAACTTTCTCCAAAAACTATTCCTAGTACTTGCGAGATAAGGACAAGCATTGGCACAACTGACAGTGTAAAGTAAAAAGAAAGTTGAGCTGCCATTCCTTGGTAGTAAGGATTACTAAATCTTTTTATTATTAATAGTATTATTACAAATATCCTCTTCATTATCTATCCTTACTTATTTTATTTTTCTAAAAGTAATCTTCTCAACTCTCTTAAAGCTTTCCCTCTATGACTAATTTTATTCTTATCTTCTTGAGTGAATTGTCCAAAGCTTATTTCATATCCCAAAGGTTGAAATAGAGGATCATATCCAAACCCTTCTTTTCCCTGTTCTTCAAACAAAATGTGGCCTTCTACTTCCCCTCTTGCTGTAATCACTTTACCATCTGGGAAGACCATTGTAATTACCGAAACAAACCTACCACGCCTCTTTTCAAAAGGGACTTTTTCTAGCAGTTCTTTTAGTTTTTTATTATTGGCATCATCATTACATTCAGGCCCTGCGAACCTAGCAGAATATACACCAGGGGCACCATCTAAATAATCAACTTCTAATCCCGAATCATCTGCAATTGTGATTTCGCCACAAACATCCATTATCTCCTTTGCCTTCTTATATGAATTTTCTTCAAAGGTACTGCCATCTTCAACAACTTGAATCTCTTTTGGGATTCCAGCTTCATCTCTTGGAATTATAAACATTCCAAATTCTTTAG
>CAYJGT010000013.1:0-4718 GCA_964370035.1 uncultured Oscillospiraceae bacterium | reverse complement strand
TCTTTTGGGATTCCAGCTTCATCTCTTGGAATTATAAACATTCCAAATTCTTTAGTGATGTTTTCCATTTCAATTATTTTCTTTTTATTTTGCGATGCTGCTATTATTTTTTTCATTTTTCTCCTCATGTTACTCCAGCTCATACTATGGAGTTTCTTTTTCACTCTATCTGTGGCTTAGATTTGTGCTTTGTCCACTCTGAAATAAAGCTAATTTAAGCAAATATACGCTGCCCACCATTTTATCAATAAAATACGCAAAAATCAAATCTGCTTTTGAACTTGCCGTTAGTTGATACCCAGCTTTCTTTAATACATCTCTCGCTTTTTTACTATCCATTTCTAATCCAACAACCAAACTAATTAGTTCCTCCTTTTGAAGAACACTGTTCAAGTTGTTTTTTATGTAATAAATAATCTTTTCATCTAAACCTGTTTTGGCTGAAAGCTCTTCAACTGTCAAGTTCAATTCATTTAGCCTAATTGCTAGACCTTCTTGTATTGCCCCATAAGCAATCTTCTTTTCCTCTTCTTTTTTGGGAATTATCAAATCAGTTGCTCCGTAAATAGTACAAAGTTCCATCAAATTAGGGCTTGATTCTATGCTTGAAAGTTTTCTATTAATTTGAAAATTTCTTAAAACATAATCTAGCATGTCTTTTGCAAAACCCTTCTCTAGCAAATCCTCATTGTTATTTTCAATTAATAATTCAATATCCAATTTGCTTTTTATAAGACTATCTACCACAACACTTTCTAAAGCTGCAAGATCCCTCCATACAACTCCTCCATTAAGATTATTTTTAGTTATCGGAATACTAACCTTACTAATCTTTTTCTCTATTGCTTTATTTAAACCTTCTTGAAAATTTTTTTTAATTTGACAAATATACTCTTCTTCATTTTCTTTGCCATTCCACTCTGGAAGTTTAATCAAAATACTGTTTCTAGGTTTTACTTTTGATAAAATACTATTTGTTTCAGCTGCCACAGACAACCCTTCTATTCTATCATCCCATAGTATGGTCTTGCCTTTAATATTAGGCATATCTAGTTTAATAACTTCAAAAGGCATAAGTTCTACCCCTTTATGTATATTCTTCATAGTTACTCTTCAACTATGATTCAATTTATTTAATCTTAAAATTTTCTAACTTTGCAATTTTCATATGAGATAAAATATTCTTCCATAAACACTGTACCCGCATAATCAAACCTAACCTATAATACTTATTAATATTACCAAAAGTATATTTGATGCGGCTCCATTTCTAGACCCTTTGCTTCCATAAGCTCACTAACAGTAACCAATTGGTAACCCTGTTCAGAAAGATTTTGAATTAACTTTATTGAAGCTGGTACTGTTTCTTTGTGTATATCATGAAGCAGAACCACATCCCCATCTTCCACGTCCTTCATAACTCCATTATAAATCTTTTCCGAATTTCTCAAGCTCCAATCTTGAGAATCAACATCCCAGTATATAAATGGAAAATTGCCCTTAGCTCTAACCTTCTTGTTTGCAAGACCATAAGGAGGCCTAAAAGTTTCAACAACATATCCTCCAGTAATATTTTTCACATCTTCTTGCGTTCCATATAGCTCATTATGTAATCTCTTTGCATCTTTCTTTTCATCAGAATTAGCTAATGCAGATAGATTGGGATGAGTGATGCTATGGGACCCTATTTCATTTCCCATATTTACCATATCAATTATTATTTGATGTTGTGAAGTCCTAGATGTCATTCCTCCAAGGACATAAAATGTTGCTGCCCCATCATACTTATATAGTTCTTCTACAATTTCCCTAGTGTTTTCTTCTAACGGTCCATCATCAAATGTAAGTGCAATCATTGGTTTGTCCGGATCAACATATCTAATAGGGCTAATGGCCTTCATATTCGGGTTGGCTTGTTCAACTCCTAAATCCAAATCAATATGGTCGGAAAATGTATCTAAGGGCAAAGCAAATTGCAAATTCTCCTCTTTATAAATATCATTATATATGATATTTATCTCATTATCTGTAATAGTAAATTCATAAGGAATTTCTCCAGCTTCTAGTTTTTCTTTAAATTCAGTAGAACTTGCATACTCACTTAGGCTTTCTTTTTTTTTCATATTTGCTTTAGTAGCCATTTTTATATGAAATTTTAAAAAATCATCAAGTACTTCAGCGGTAATTTTTTCCCCTTCAAGTGAAAAAAAGTAGGTGTTATCCTCTTTTAAATCAGGGTATTTTATTCCAATATATTTATCGTTAAAATTAGTCATAGAATAATCTATAGATAATGTACCGCCATGCTCCTTATTCTCAAAAAGTATTTTACTTGCATTTCTTTTTACAGCTTTTCCATCTTCTCCAGGTAAATCTGGATAATAAACAATCGTTTTTTCTTTTCCAAATAAATCTCCTACATATTTACTCTCCTTGTTAACGCTAGGCATTTTTTCTTCAGCTTTAGTCAGAATTGAAAGGCTTCCACTATTGACCGCCATCATAGTAATAATTATTAAAACTACAATCACGCTCCCAACTAAGGCTACGCCGGCCGTAAAATTTCTTGGATCATTTTCTTTAATCTGTCTAATAGATTTTAGCCACTTAAATGGCAACCCCTTCAGTTCATTAATTTTGCCTAGCTTTTCACTTTCTGTATTTGTTGACTCGAAAACAGTAAAAGTCGCATTCTCACTGTTCTCTATATCAGTAGTCTCTTTAGGATTTTTTACCACCTGCTTTTCACAGATTTTATTTTCAAGCTTTTTTTCAAACTCCTTCCCTTCTTCTACTTCGAGGGGCTCATTTTGAATTTTCATTTTTTTTGAGGTTTCCTTAGTTCTTTTTTCTGTATTTTTTGTTTTTTTAGTTGCCTTTTTCGCTTCATTCATTCAGTTTCCTTTTCGTTATCGTTAAATTATATACTATTATTATATATCTTTTTGAACTCAATTCATAGTAAGTATATCATTATTAACCACAAAACTTGTAGGGTTATTAACCACAAAACTTCATGCATTTCACTATTCCAATTCACTTGAGCACAGATATAGTTAAAAATACGCAATGTCTTACTATGCTCTATCATTTTCATCTAAATAGAAAATTATTATACCCATTTGTTTTCTATACACTTTTTCAAAGACTTGCTTTTATCAAAGAAGTAAATATAATTAACAGCCAAATAATTATAGCGTAGCAACTTCTGTTACTACGCTATTTTTCTTGTGCTTTATTATAAGGAGAAAGAAATCTAAATCAACATTTTATAAGCTTCTTTCTATTAAACTATATTGCATTGTTTTTATATTATTTTTTTAAACTTCAAATCTATTATAAGTTTCATAGCAGTCTACACAGTACTTTTCATCCCCTTTAACTCTAATCCAGTTAGCCCCTGTCATTTCTCCACAACTACCACAAGGATAAGAATCAAAAATCTTAGCCTCTACTGGAAGTTTTAGTTTTGCCTCCTTAATTTCAAAAAGATTTTCTGGATCCCTGCTCATAATATATTCAAATGAATCTTTCTTACTCATATTCTTAGGTCTTTCTAGCAATACAATTCTTACAGACTTCCCTGTTTTTCTATTAAAAAATGTAAATGCTTGCTTTCCAGTCATGTGGAATAATAAATTCCCTTTTCCAATGCTACACCCTATCAACACTTGAATTGCATCTATTCCACAAGCATCATTTTCTGCAATGCAAACAACTTGCTCATCTTCGGAAAATTGTAAATCCAGTAATTCAATTGCATATCTAGCAGCCTGAAATCCTATAGCCAACCCTCCACAAGTATGCCCATGAAAATCTAGCACTCTATTCCACATTTCACCTTTAGTTAATTCTCTTATGTTTTTCATATTAAATCTCCTCGTTAATTAAACTTGCACTACCACTGGTCTATCTTTGTAATCAATTATCTCCACTTCTATATTATACACATCTTTAATAGTTTTTGTAGTGAATACTTCTCTACCTCCTTGTGCCTGAATCATACCATTTTTCAAAAAAATAAAATCTGTACAGTGCTTAATTGCTAAGTTAAGATCATGAAGGACTACTGCAACACCAATTTCTTCCTTTATTGCTATTTCACTTATAGTTTCCATCATCTCCATTTGATTTTTAGGATCCAAATTACTCGTAGGCTCATCTAATAGTAAAAACTTTGGTTTCTGCGCCAATGCTCGGGCTAAAAGAACTTTTTGAAATTCCCCCCCTGAAAGTTCGTCGCAATGCCGCATAGATAATTGAACTATTTGTAGTTTATTTAGTATTTCCACAACTATGCCTTTATCTTCTTCAGTTGGATCCCATTTTATATACGGCTTCCTTCCTAGCAATACAGTATCAAACACTAGGCTGTGGGTAGGTCTTTCATTTTGGGAAATATAAGCTATCTCTTGAGCCATTTCTTTTTTATTAAACTCTTCTGAACTTCTACCATCAATTAGAATTTCACCGCTAATAAATTCAAATGTCCTGTTTATACACTTTATTAACGTACTTTTCCCAGCCCCATTATTCCCTAATATACCCTTTACTCTACCTTTTTGAAAATCTGTATTTATATCTAGAAGTATTTTTTCTTCACTCTTACTATAGGAGAAGTCTAAATTACTAATCTTTATCATAAACGTCTCCCTTCCTTAACTAGAAGCCACAAAAATAAAGGTGCGCCTAAAAAAGATGTAATGGCACCTACAGGT
>CAYJGT010000012.1:0-33848 GCA_964370035.1 uncultured Oscillospiraceae bacterium | reverse complement strand
GTTTTAAGCTGGTTCGATATTGAGCCAGCTTTTTTGTATAAGCGAAAACCCCGCGTTAGACGTGGAGATATTTACTTATTCATCCAATAGCTAATTGGTGTGTAAATTCTAATTTCAGAAAAAATTGTGAGGAAATAATATTATAATGAAATGAGCTATAAATTATGAAGTGGAATTCATTGAAATTTTACTATGTATAGTAATTTTCATCTTGTTTATTGCTAAAAAAAATAGTACAATAAAAGGTGGTATATTAATGCGAATTATAATTTGAGAAGGAAGAAAATATGAGTGGTAAGAAAAATACTGTTTTAGCGGTTTTATTAATACCTATAATTATTATAGGTTGGTATGTTGCGTTATTTGGAATTGGTGAGATAAACCCGATCAAGGATGATATAAAGTTAGGGCTGGATATTGAAGGTGGTGTATATGTTGTACTAGAGGCACAGACAGACTTAGAGGATGAAGAACTAGTAGACTTAATGGACAGAACCAAGACTGTTATGGAAAATAGAGTAGACCAGATGGGCCTTGCAAATCCTGTGGTGACGGTGGAAGCAGGAAATAGAATTCGAGTAGAATTGCCTGGGGTAGAAGATGCAGAAGAAGCAATTTCTACTATTGGTCAAACAGCACAACTACAATTTGCTCTTTCAGATGGAACTGTGGTTGTAGATGGAAGTCAAGTTAAAAATGCCACAACTTCCCAGGACCCTAATGGAGGTGGCTACGCTGTCGACATTGAATTTAACTCTGAAGGAGCCGAGGCGTTTGAAGAAGCAACAGAAATTGCCTTTTCGGGAGCTGTGACATCAATGATTGAAGGTGTAAGCTCAAGTGCTATAGTAATACTTTTAGATGGAGCGATTATTTCGGCTCCTGAAGTGAACGAAGTAATAACTGGTGGAAACTGTCAAATTACAGGTGGATTTGATTCTGAAGAAGCAACCAGTTTAGCTGCATTAATTAGAGGCGGATCATTGCCAGTGGAGCTTGTTGAGGTAGAATCATCTATTCAAACAGCAAAAATAGGATTTGAAGCTTTTGAAAAAAGTGTATTTGCAGGCATTATTGGTTTAGCTTTAATAGTAGTAATTATGCTAGTGGGCTATAGATTAATGGGGGTTGCAGCGACTATTGCACTGTCTTTATATGTTTTACTGATTCTTTATGCGATGGCTCTTATGGGAAGTGTACTTACTCTTCCAGGAATTGCAGGTATTATATTATCTATAGGTATGGCCGTGGATGCAAATATTATTATATTCGCAAGAATTAGAGAAGAAATAGAAAACGGTAGAAGTATAAGGGTTGCTACAGAGGCTGGATTTAAACGAGCTATGAGAACAGTACTAGATGCTCAAATTACCACTTTAATAGCAGCAGTAATTTTGTATCAAGTAGGAACTAGTAGTGTAAAGGGATTCGCATGGACTTTAATGATTGGTATTTTTGCTAGCATTATAACAGCTGCAATTGTTACTCAGATATTCTTAACATTCTTTGCTAATCGCAGAAGCTTGTCGAAAAAAAGTTTCTATGGTATAAAAGCAGATGGTACTGCAACATTTAATTTTAAAAATACAATAAATTTCATTAAACACAGAAAAATTTTCTATATGGTGTCAATTGGAATAATTGTAATTGGTCTTGTTTTTATAGGCGTTCGAGGGTTCAATTATGGAATAGACTTTACAGGTGGAACCATGTTACACCTTGATATGGGCAAGCATGTAGCTACGGAAGAAATCGAAGATGTATTGGCGAAAGACAATATTGAGGCTGAAATTGTTTATTCGGGAGAAGCCCAAGAAGAAGTAATAATTAAAACTGTAACAGCACTAGAAAATGAAGAAAGGTCACAAGTTATAAACAATCTTTCAGATGAGTTTGAACTTGGGGAAGATGCTCTTCTTAGCTCAACTTTATTTGGACCTTCTATAGGAGAAGAACTTAGAAATAATGCAATAATAGCAATAGCAATAGCAGCATTAGGAATGTTGGTTTATATAAGATTTAGGTTTAGAGAATGGAAGTTTGGCGCAGCGGCAATAGTTGGTGTTGTTCATGATGTAGCATTGGTAATTGTATTCTATGCTATTTTCCAAATCACAATAAACAATCCATTTATTGCTGGAATACTAACTGTTGTTGGTTACTCAATAAATGATACTATCGTAGTGTTTGATAGAATTAGAGAAAATCAAAAATATATGAAGAATCCTAAGCTAGAAGACTTGGTAAATAAAAGTGTAACTCAGACACTTGGAAGGTCAGTGATGACCTCACTTACTACATTAATCGTAATGGTACCTTTATACTTCATGACTAGTTCTGCTATCCGAGAGTTTACTCTTCCGTTGATGGTTGGAGTTTTAGTAGGATGCTTGTCTTCGATTTTTGTGTCAAGCCCGCTTTATTATCAGTTTGCAAAACTTTCAAGCAAAACTCATTATGAAAGGGTAGTGGCCCAAGAAAAAAAGAAGAATAAGAAAAAAAGCTAGAGTGTGCTGTATGTATATGATTTTTAATAAAAAGTTTCTCTGGGCTTAGCTCTTTACAGTATTTACTTTGAGAAAATGCCTAATAAACAATTCGTGAATGTTATGTTGAACAAGCCGCTTGAATGAAAAATAGATAACAAGTTATTGCATTAATAAAAGTTAGGGGAAAACATGGAAAAACTGTCTAGTATGAAGGAAAACTTTCTAAAGAGAATTGAGGATATTAACCCCAATTATGATTTAGAATTAATTGGAAGAGCATTTGAAATTGCCTATACTAGCCACGTAGGACAGCTTAGAAGATCTGGAGATCCATATATAGTGCATCCTCTTGAAGTTGCAGTGATTTTGGCAGATTTAGGAATGGATGAAGAAACTATAATCGCTGGAATTATGCATGATGTTGTTGAAGATACAGATTATTCTGAAGAAGATTTGGAGAGAGATTTTGGCCCTAATATTACACATTTAGTAAATGGAGTAACTAAATTAGGTAGCCTAGTCTTTGATACTAAAGAAGAACGACAAGCAGAAAATATGAGAAGAATGTTTCTTGCAATGTCAAAAGACATTAGAGTTTTAATTATTAAGCTGGCAGACAGACTTCATAATTTAAGGACTATTAACTACCTTAATGCAGAAAAAATCAAAGAAAAGTGTAAGGAAACACTGGACATTTATGCACCATTAGCAAGTAGATTAGGAATGTATAGCCTTAAGTTTGAACTTGAGGATATTGGACTTAAGCAACTTGAACCTGAAATTTATGCTGAAATTTCGCAAGAAATTGAAGCCAAAAGAAATGAAAGACAAGAAAATCTAGATGCAATAGTTATAGAAATGAAAGAGGCTCTAGAAAATTATCAGATACAGTATGAAATTTCTGGAAGGTCAAAACATTTTTATAGTATTTATAAGAAGAAAAAATTCCAAGGGAAAAATATTGATGAAATATTTGATTTGTTAGGTGTAAGGGTAATAGTAGACTCTATAAAAGATTGCTATTCAGTTCTAGGAATAGTACATACTAATTGGACTCCTATTCCTGGAAGGTTTAAAGACTATATTGCAATGCCTAAGCAAAACATGTATCAATCTTTACACACCACAGTTATAGGTTCTAATGGAAAACCTTTTGAAATCCAAATTAGAACTTACGAAATGAATCGTATTGCAGAGTACGGAATAGCTGCTCATTGGAAGTATAAAGAAGGAGTTTCTTTAGATAAGGAAGAAGCTAAGTTTGCCTGGTTAAGGCAAAGCCTAGAATGGCAAAAAGAAATGGACGATCCAAATGAATTTATGGAAGCTTTAAAGGTGGATCTTTTTGAAAACCAAGTATTTGTGTTTACTCCTAAAGGCCACGTTATGGAACTTCCAGCAGGAGCTACGCCTTTAGACTTTGCATTTAAAGTCCATACAGATGTTGGAGTAAAGTGTGTAGGGGCAAAAATTAATGGGAAAATGGTTCCCATTGATCATACATTGAAAAATGGAGATATTATTGAAATAGTAACTAACTCGAACTCTGGAGGGCCAAGCATAGATTGGTTAAAAATTGCTAAAAGTAGCGGTGCAAGGAGTAAGATACGGCAGTATCTAAAAAAAGAAAATAAATCAGACAATATTGCACGCGGAAAAGATGCAATTGATAAGTTCTTAAGAAAGAAAGGCCTAGATCCTAAAGAAATTCTTAAAGGTAATTATCTTCATAAAGTAATTAAAGAACAGGGATTTTCAAGTACTGATGAACTTTATTTAAACCTTGGTGCTACAAAACCTTTTGTGAGTAAAATTGGAAATAGTTTAATAAAAATTTACTTAGAAGACCAAAAGATAATTGAGGAAAAAGAAGATAATATAATAACGTCTTCAACGGAAGATAAAACGCATAATAGTAATCGGCAATGGAAGAATGACCACGGAGTGGTTGTTCCAGGAATGGAAAACCTACTTATACGAGTTTCTAAATGCTGCAGCCCAGTTCCAGGAGATGAAATAATTGGATTTATTACAAAGGGCCGTGGTATAGCAGTTCATAGAATAGATTGTGAAAACCTTAAAAGTCTTCCGATGGAAGAAAAGAAGAGGATGATAGAAGTTGAGTGGGAGAAAAATGAAGGAAGTTCTTACAATGTAAATATTAATATTGTAGGAGATGATAGAAAGGGTTTGTTTGGGGAAATTTCTAAAGCGTGTGAATCCTCGGATATTAGTATTGAAGGAGTTGTGGCCAAGAAGAATAAAAAGAATGCTACTGTTAATATTACATTGACTTTGGCAATTGAAAATATAGATGAAGTAGGAAAGATTATGAGGATAATAAAAGGTATTCCGGGAATACTAGATGTATTTAGAGCGAAATCATAGAAAGGAAAGAAAATGGTAGTTACATTAATTCCAACGGGAAGTTATCAAGTTAATACATATGTAGGTTATGACGAGGAGAATAAAAAAGGATTTATTGTAGATCCTGGTGGCTACTCTGATCGTATTACAGAAATATTCAAAGAAAAAGAAATAGAGTTAGAATATATATTACTAACCCATGGACATGGTGATCATATTGGAGGAATTGCTAAGTTTAAGGAACAATTCCCTTCTTCTAAACTAGTTGCTTCAGAAGATGAAAAAAAATTGTTAAGTGACCCAGAATTAAATATGTCTAAAATGGTAACTGGAGAAAATGCAATTTTAGAAGCGGATATTTGGGTTACAGATGGCCAGGCTTTAACTTGTGGAAATGAAAAGCTAGTGTTTTACAAAACGCCAGGACATACTGAAGGTGGCATGGTAATACTCATGAAGGATATGCTATTTGCAGGGGATACTATATTTCAAAATTCAATAGGAAGAACTGATTTTCCAGGAGGCTCTTTTGAAATCCTAGAAAAAAGTATTAAAGAGAAAATTTATACATTGCCAGATGAAACCAAGATACTTCCAGGTCATATGGGGCCGACTTCAGTTGGTTATGAAAAAAAACACAATCCTTTTGTAAAATGGTAAAGTCTTGAAAAACAGTTATAGCATAAGAAAAAAAAAGATGATTCCATAATTGTGAAACATATTGGAGATAATGAATAAAGAAAATAAAGGAAAAGAGAACATAAAAGATAGTAAAGTGGTATACAAGAAGGTGCTTTATGGAGCGAGTTCAGTAAATGAATTTGAGGAGCTTGCGAAAGTATTTTTAAAGAGAGACGAGTTTCAATTTAGGATACCAACTGCGGAAGAATTAAATGAAAATTCAGATAATTATCTAGATGAAAATGGTTGCTTTGATAAGGTGTTGCTAAAGAAAGAAATTTACAATGAACTATCAACGCTTACAGGACTAAAGCCTCCTTGGGGGGTTACAACTGGGATAAGACCTATAAAAATGACAGGTGAAGCAATAAGAAAATTTGGAGATGAAACAAAAGAATATCTCATGTCCAACCTTCTTATTTCTGAAAAAAAAGCAGACCTTGCAATTGATATTTGTAATTATCAAAGTAGGATGATAAGCCAGCCAGGTACAAAGACTGTTTCGGTTTATATTGGCATTCCATTTTGCCCAACCAGATGTTATTATTGCTCCTTCACTTCAAATGAACCTAAGGAAGACTTAGTATTAAAATACATGGAGGCCTTAGAAAAAGAAATAAAATATGTAGGAAAGAATATAGAAGAGGCAGGGGTAAAGGTTGAATCAATTTATGTTGGAGGCGGAACACCTACAACTCTAGATGAATTTCAACTAGAGAAATTATTGCGCCTAATTGAAGAGAATATTATTAGAAACCATAGGAATGATTTGGTTGAATTTACAGTTGAAGCTGGAAGAGCAGATACAATTACAGAAGAGAAGCTAAAGCTTCTTAATATGTATCAAGTTAATAGAATTAGTATTAATCCGCAAAGCATACATCAGGCTACATTGGAGAAGATAGGAAGAGTAGGGACATTTCAACAGGTAAAAGAGGCTTTTCTTTTAGCTCGAAGGACAGGAAATTTTGAAATAAATATGGATATTATTGCTGGCCTTGAAGGAGAGGGAAATAAGGATTTTCAAGAAACTTTAAAGGCAGTTATAGGTTTGAATCCTGACAATATAACCGTTCATACCTTAGCCGTAAAAAGAAGTTCAAATTTAGCAAGAGACGACAAAGAAGCAAACTACTCAAGAGGAGATATAGCCACAGCAATGCTAAATGAAGGGAAACGTGTTTTAGAAAAAGCGGGATACCGACCTTATTATCTTTATAGACAAAAGCATATGGCTGGAAGTTTAGAAAATATAGGGTACAGTATAAACGACAAAGTATGTTTGTATAACATAAGGATAATGGAAGAAAATCAAACCAATATTGCTCTTGGAGCAGGTGGAATCTCTAAAATCTTTTTTGAAGAAGAGAATCGTCTAGAACGGGTAGCAAATGTTGTAGATGTAAGAATATATAATCAAAGAATAGAAGATATGATAAAAAGGAAGGAAGAAAATCTTTTTTCATATCTATAGTTAGGAGGAAAAATGGGATATAGTGCCCCTAAAGGAACTAGAGATATAATGCCAAAGGAAATATACAAATGGCAGTACCTGGAAGAAAAGTTTGCCAAAGTATGTCAAAGATTTGGATTTAAAGAAATTAGAACACCTGTATTTGAGCATACGGAGGTGTTCTCAAGAGGTGTAGGTGATACGACTGATATTGTCCAAAAAGAAATGTACTCTTTTATGGATTATGGGAAAAGAAGCATTACTTTAAGGCCAGAAGGTACATCAGGAATTGTAAGAGCCTTTGTAGAACATAAACAGTTTGCAGAAACTCAACCTACAAAATTATGGTATGAAATGTCTTGTTTCAGATATGAGAAGCCTCAATCTGGACGACAAAGAGCCTTTCATCAATTTGGAATAGAAATATTTGGATCTAATAATATGCTTGCAGATAGTGAGGTTATTTCTCTTGCAAATGATTTCTTAGAAGAATTAGGAATAACTAATGTTCAACTTAGAATAAATAGTATTGGCTGTCCTACCTGTAGACCTGTTCATAGAGAAGCTTTGAGGAAATTTTTAGAACCAAAGTATGATGAACTTTGTAGCACTTGTAAAGAAAGATATGAAAGAAACCCCTTAAGGATATTAGATTGTAAATCACCTAAATGTCAAGAACTTATAAAAGATGCACCTGTAATGATGGAATACTTATGCGAGGAATGTAATATTGCCTTTGAAAGCCTAAAAATTAATTTAGATAGTTTAGGCATAGGATATCATATTGATCCTAGAATTGTTAGAGGTTTAGATTACTATACGAAAACTGCTTTTGAGTTTGTAACTACTGAAATAGGTGCACAGGGAACAGTTTGTGGTGGTGGAAGGTATGATAATCTTATCAATCAACTAGGTGGCCCAGAAATGCCAGGAGTTGGATTTGGGATGGGAATAGAAAGACTATTACTTACAATGGAAGCTTGTGGTTGTCAAATTCCAGAACCAGAAGGCCCAGATGTATTTATTGTTACAATTGGAGATGAAACTCAAATTCAAGCCCTAGGCTTACTTAGAAAATTAAGAAAAGAGGGGTTAAAGGTTGAAATAGACAGTAACGGAAGAAATGTAAAAGGGCAGTTTAAGTATGCAGATAAAACAAAGGCAAAATTTTCTCTGGTACTAGGCGAAGATGAAATAAAAAATAATAAAGTAACCCTAAAAAACATGAAAAATGGGGAACAAATAGAGATAAGAATGGAAGATATAGTTAAAGAACTAAACAAAAATTAGGAGGATTAAATGCTTATCAAAAGAACGAATATGTGTGGTCAGTTCGGTAGAGAGAACATCGGAGAAAAGGTTAGTGTAAATGGGTGGATACAAAAAAGAAGAAACCTAGGAAAGGTGATTTTTTGCGATGTTAGAGATAGAACAGGACTTGTTCAAGTAGTATTTAATGATGATATTTCAGAAGAACTTTTTAAAAAGGCAGACAGTCTTAGAGGAGAGTTTGTAGTAGGAATCACAGGAGAGGTTAAAGAAAGAGAATCAATAAATCCAGAGCTTCCTACTGGGGAAATAGAAATTATTGCAAGTGATCTAGTAATTTATTCAGAGGCTCAGACACCTCCAATATATATTAAAGATGAGGACAAAGTAGATGATAACCTTAGATTAAAATACAGATATTTAGATCTTAGAAAACAAAAAATGCAAAGGAATTTAAGTTTTAGACATAAAGTTTGCCAAGTTGCAAGAGATTATTATACAGAAAATGGATTTACAGAAGTTGAAACTCCAATGTTGATAAAGCCGACACCAGAAGGCGCAAGAGACTATTTAGTTCCAAGCAGGGTGAACAAAGGCCAATTTTATGCGCTTCCTCAATCACCACAAATGTTTAAGCAATTGCTGATGGTAGGGGGAACAGATAGATATTTTCAAATTGTAAAATGTTTTAGAGATGAAGATCTTAGAGCAGATAGGCAACCTGAGTTTACTCAAATTGATTTAGAAATGTCTTTTGTAGATAAAGATGATGTGATTGCAACCCAAGAAGGTTTTTTGAAAAAAGTGTTTAAAGAGGCAATGAATATTGAAATCCAAACACCTTTTCCTAGAATTACCTATGATGAAGCTATGGACAGATATGGAAGTGATAAGCCTGACACAAGATTTGGATATGAATTAAAAAAGCTAAATGACAAAGTTGAAAATTGTGGATTTAAAGTATTTGAGGATGCTTTGGCAGCTGGGGGAGATGTTAGAGGAATTTGCATTAATAATGGAGCAGATAAATTTAGCCGTAAGGATGTAGATAAATTACAGGAAGCAGCAAAAAGTTATGGATGCAAAGGCTTAGTATGGATAAAATATGGGGAAGAGATTACTTCTTCTGTAAATAAGTTCTTTGATCAAACTCAATTAAAAGAATTAGGAGAAGCTTTCGGAGCTGAAAATGGAGACTTGGTTTTGATAGTGGCAGATAAGCCTTCAGTTGTATTTGATTCTTTAGGATTCTTAAGAAAACACATAGCAGAAAAAATGGAAGTAATAGATGAAAGTCGATACGACCTCTTGTGGGTAATTGAGTTCCCACTTTATGAATATGATGAAGAAGAAGATAGTTTTGTTGCCAAGCATCATCCGTTCACATCTCCAAGAAAAGAAGATTTAGATAAATTAGAGTCAGATCCACATTCTGTAAAAGCGGAGGCCTATGATATAGTACTAAATGGAGTGGAGCTTGGAGGAGGAAGCATTAGAATACATGATGCAGAGCTTCAAACAAGAATGTTCAAAGTACTTGGTTTATCTGAAGAAGAAATTGAATTGAAGTTTGGTTTCCTAGTGGAAGCATTTAAATATGGGGTTCCACCTCATGGCGGATTAGCCTATGGGTTAGATAGATTAATTATGCTTCTCTCTGGAGAAAAAAGTATTAGAGAAGTAATTGCTTTTCCTAAAAACCAAGCGGCTCATTGCATGGTTAGTGAAGCGCCAGCTGTTGCAGAAGAAAAACAATTGGAAGAGCTAGGTATTAAATTGAATGATTAAGAAGATTGGAATTTTTGGAGGGACTTTTGATCCAATACATACAGGGCACATGTCACTTGCAACAGATGCTTTAGAGCAAATGGAATTAAATGAAGTGATATTTGTTCCATGTAAACTTCAACCATTTAAACTGAATAAGGAAGTTACAGATAGCAAAAAACGCATTGAAATGATGAAAATTGCAATAGATAATCCTAACTTTTCAATATCTACTTTTGAAATGGAGCAAGAAAGTGTATCCTACACCTATCTTACTATGGATTATTTTAGGAAGAACTATGGGGCAAATACAGAATTATTCTTTATTTGTGGCACTGATAGTTTTCTTAAGATGGAGTCATGGAAGGAAAGCGAGAGATTCCTTAGTGAAAATAAGTTCATAGTTGGGTCAAGGCCGGGATATAAAGAGTTAGAATTAGAAACTGAAATTAAAAACCTAGAAAAGAAATACAATACAAAAATTTTCAAGGTTAATAACAAACGATTCGATATATCTTCTACAGAGATTAGGGATAATATTGAAACTTATAAAGAACTAGTTGATGTAAGGGTTGTAGAGTACATTAAAGAAAATGAATTATATTGATAAATATCTTAAAAATACAAACCATAGCAAAAGGTTGAAAGAACATATATTGGGAACAGTTAAAACTGGTAGAGAATTAGCAATAATTTTTAATGAGAATGTACTAAATGTTGAAATTGCATGTATTTACCATGACTGGGCAAAGGAGTGGTCAGTAGAAGAGCTTAATCAGTATGTGATGAAAAACATGAATTACTATAATGGGTATATAGATCAAGCTTCGCCAGATTTTTTATTGGATAATAAAAATATAAGCCATGGCAAAGTAGCAGCCCATTACTTAAAAGAAAATTGGGCTAAGGAGTTGGTAGATATTGATTTTTCTCAAGACATAATTAATGGAATCTCCTTCCATACTACAGGAAGAAAAGAGATGAGTAAGCTAGAAATGATTGTTTATTTGGCAGATGCAATAGAACCAAATCGAAGTTATGATGGGGTTAATGAAACAAGAACTCTCTCAAAAATAAATTTGGAAAAAGCTTGTTTTATAACTATGAAAAACACATACAATCAATTAATTGAAAAAGGGCTTGAGAAAAAAGAAATTCATAGAGATACCTTAGAGTCAATAGATTATTATAAGGGAAGAGTTAATTAAGTATAAAATAGAAATTTACATACAATAAAGGAGAATTAAATGAAAATAAAAGAAATGGCTATGGAAATAGGGCAATTATTAGAAGATAAAAAAGCTTCGAATATTAGCATTCTTGACATTGGTGAAAAATCAGGATTTGCAGATTATATGATTATTGCCTCAAGTGGCTCAGAAAGACAAATATCCACTTTGAAAGAAGATGTGGAAAAGTTAGTGGAGCTAGCTGGTGTAGAAGTCAAAAGAATTGAAGGAAAGAAGGAGTCAGGATGGATTCTTCTTGATTGTGGAGATATTATAGTTAACTTATTTACTGTAGAAATGAGGGAAAAATATACAGTCGAGAAGGTGTGGGGAGATTGTGAAACAATATTATTGGAGGAAAGAAATGTCTAATAAATACGACTATAAAAAAATAGAAGAAAAATGGCAAAATTATTGGAAGGAAAGTGGAACTTTTAAAGTGTCTGAAGATATGGATAAAGAAAAGTACTATGTTCTTGAAATGTTTCCGTACCCGTCAGGCAAATTACATATGGGACATGTTAGAAACTATTCTATAGGTGATGTAATAGCTAGGTTTAAAACCATGAAAGGCTATAATGTACTTCACCCAATGGGTTGGGATTCATTTGGATTACCTGCTGAAAATGCTGCAATTAAGCATGGAATTCACCCTAATAAATGGACTTGGGAAAACATTGAAGATATGAGAGTCCAGCTTAGTGAGTTAGGCCTTGCTTATGATTGGGAAAGAGAGATTGCAACCTGCCATCCAGATTATTACAAATGGATGCAGTGGATTTTTATTCAATTTTTTAATAATGGATTAGCTTACAAGAAAGAAAATCCTGTTAATTTCTGCCCAGACTGTCAGACTGTGCTTGCAAATGAGCAAGTGGTAGATGGTGCTTGTGACAGATGCGGAAATATGGTAGGAAAGAAGGAACTTTCCCAATGGTATTTTAAAATTACAGATTATGCAGAAAGGCTTCTTAAGAATATTGACACTTTAGATGGATGGCCTAATAAAGTAAAGACAATGCAGAAAAATTGGATTGGGAAAAGTCAAGGTGCCCAGGTGACATTTGAAATAGATGGTTATGATAAGGGGTTGGAAGTTTTCACAACTAGACCAGATACTTTGTATGGAGTAACTTATATGGTGTTGGCACCAGAACATAGCTTTGTAGAGGATCTTGTAAAAGGAACAGAGAAAGAGAAAGAAGTTAGTGAATACTTAGAAAAAGTGCAGCATCTAAGTGACATAGAAAGAACTGCTACAAATAATGAAAAAACAGGTGTGTTTATTGGAAAATATGCAATAAACCCATTAAACGGAAAGAAAGTTCCTATTTACATTTCAGATTATGTATTAATGGGATATGGAACAGGTGCTATTATGGCTGTTCCTGCTCATGATCAAAGAGACTTTGAATTTGCCAAGGCTTTTGATTTAGAAATAATTCCTGTAGTAGATTCAGATAACCCTGAAATAGATGTAAACAACCTAAAAGAAGCCTTTGCGGCAGAGGGAACTATGATAAACTCTGATGAGTTTACAGGTTTAAATAATAAAGAAGCGATTAAAAAGATAACTTCTTATATAGAAGAAAAGAACCTTGGAAAAGCAACTGTTAATTACAGGTTAAGAGATTGGCTTGTTTCTAGACAAAGATATTGGGGTGCACCTATCCCGATGATAAATTGCCCTAAGTGTGGGTGGGTTCCAGAGAAAGAAGAAAATCTTCCGGTAATGTTGCCTACTGATGTAGAGTTTTCAGGAAAAGGCGCCTCGCCTCTTACAACCAGTAAAGAGTTTGGAACTACTAGTTGCCCAGTTTGTGGAGAAGAAGCTCAAAGAGAATTAGACACAATGGATACCTTTTTAGATTCGTCTTGGTATTTCCTTCGTTATTGTGATCCAAATAACAGTGAAAAAATATTTGACAAAGAAAAGGTTAAATATTGGATGAATGTTGATCAGTATATTGGAGGAGTAGAGCACGCAATACTTCATTTGCTATATTCAAGATTCTTCCAGATGGCATTGTATGATTTAGAAATTGTAAATACTGAGGAACCTTTTAACAACCTTCTGACCCAAGGTATGGTTATTAAAGACGGAAAGAAAATGTCGAAATCCATTGGGAATGTAGTTTCTCCAAAAGAGATAATAGAAAAATATGGTGCTGATACTGCAAGGCTATTCATTCTATTTGCCTCTCCACCAGAAAAAGAGTTAGATTGGTCAGATACTGGGGTAGAAGGTAGTTATAGATTCTTAAACAGGGTATATAGATTAGTAGTGGAATATATTGAAAAATTTGGCGTTGATACTAACGGAGAAGAAAGTATTCCGGCAACTAAAGAAGATAAAGAGCTTCTATTTGTTCTTAACTCAACAATAAAAAAAGTTACAGAAGATGTAGGAGATAGGTTTAATTTCAATACTGCAATTAGTTCGATAATGGAACTAGTTAATGAAATGTATAAATATAAAGAGGGAGATAAAATTAATCTTCCTATTCTAAGAAAAGCAACAAATGATCTTATTTTAATGCTTTCTCCATTTGCCCCACATTTAACAGCAGAACTGTGGGAAATGATGGGTAAGGAAGGAAACTTGTATGTGGAAAAGTGGCCTGACTATGATGACGCAGCATTAGTGAAAGATGAAGTAGAGATTGTTATGCAGATTAACGGAAAGGTAAAGGAAAAAATTCAAGTTCCTACGAATATAACTAAGGAAGATATGGAGAAAATTGTTTTTGAAATGGATAAAACAAAAGAACTTGTTGAAGGAAAGACTGTAATTAAAGTTATAGCAGTTCCAGGGAAACTAGTAAATATTGTAGTTAAGTAAGAACTTGAAGAAAAGAAAAATATGAAAGAAAAAATAAAACAAAAATCAAGTGATGACAACGAAGGCGGAAGGAAGACTGTTGATAGGACAAATATAGTTAACCATAAGTCCAAAGAAAGAGGTGAAAAGGTTCAGAAAGAACCCTTAATAAAAGACAGGAAAGTAAAGATGCAGAAGGAGCCTTTTACAAAAACTAAAAACGAAAAGCTTCAAAAGGAACATTTAATAAAAAGCAATAAGGAAAAACCACAAAAAGAGACTTTTGGAAAAGGAAAAATAAACAAAAATCAGAAAGACCCTTTAGAAAATGGAAAAAAAGAAAAGCTTACGAGAGACCCTTTATTCAAGGCAAAAAAGAAGAACCCAGAGAAAAAAATTGAGGGAAATGGAAATAATACAAATATGCCAAAGAGGAAGCCTAATAAAGAAGAGGGTAAAGCTTTAAAAATCATACCACTAGGTGGACTAAAGGAAATTGGAAAAAACATGACCGCTTTTGAATATGATGAAGAAATAATTATTGTAGATTGTGGACTTTCTTTTCCTGAAGATGAGATGCTAGGAATTGATATAGTTATTCCGGATTTTGATTATATCATTCAAAATGCAAAAAAAGTCAAAGGTGTAATTATTACTCATGGACATGAAGATCATATTGGTGGAACACCCTATTTATTAAAAGAATTAAAAGTCCCAATTTATGGAACTAGGCTGCCTATCGCATTAATTGAAGGGAAATTAGAAGAACACAAAATAAAAGGAAAAACTAAAGTCATAAATGCGGGAGATGTTTTTTCACTAGGGCCTTTTAAAATTACCGCAATTAGAACCACCCACTCAATTGCAGATTCTCTAGCATTTGCTATAGAAACACCACTGGGGATTATTCTTCACACTGGAGACTTTAAGATAGACTATACTCCGGTAGATGGAGAGCCAATAGACCTTAGAACCTTTGCAAGAATTGGAGAAAAAGGTGTGCTTTTAATGTTAGCAGATAGCACAAATGCTGCCAGGCCTGGATATACATCTTCAGAAAAAGTTGTAGGAAAGGCATTAGGAGATATTTTTAGAGATACAAACTCTAGAATTTTAGTTGCAACATTCTCCTCAAATGTTCATAGAATACAAAAAATAATTGATAATGCTGTGAAATGTGGAAGAAAGGTTGCCTTTTCAGGAAGAAGTATGGTAAAGGTAGCAACAGTTGCTGCTGAACTAGGATATTTAGAGTTCCCACCAGGAACATTACTGGATATGAATAGAGTAAATAGTTATCCTGACAATGAACTAGTTATTGTCACAACTGGAAGCCAAGGAGAGCCTATGTCAGCACTTTCAAGAATGGCAAGTAAAACGCATAGGGATGTTCAGATTAAAAAAGGTGATATAGTTGTGCTTTCTTCAACACCTGTACCAGGTAATGAGAAAACTGTATATAATGTAGTTAATAATTTGATTGAAAGTGGCGCAAAGGTGATTTATTCGGATATAGCAGAAACCCATGTTTCTGGGCACGCTTGTGCGGAAGAACTAAAAATAATTCATACCTTAGTTAAACCTAAGTACTTTATGCCAGTTCATGGGGAAGGCCTTCATTTAAAGAAGCACCAAGAGCTTGCAATTGATTTAGGGATGAAAGAAGATAACATTTTTATTTTAGATAATGGAGACATGCTTTCTATAACTAAAAAGAATGCTATAATTAATAAAAATGCTGCCAGAAGTGAAACCATAATGGTAGATGGTTTAGGAGTTGGTGATATAGGTTCTGTCGTTTTAAAAGACAGAAAACTTTTATCTGAATCAGGATTAATCGTAGTTACAATTTCACTAAGCAGTAATGGAGAAGTGGTAGCCGGCCCTGAAATTATTTCAAGAGGCTTTGTATATGTAAAAGAAAATGAGCATCTAATAGAAGAAGCTAAAGAAATTGCAAATATCACATTAGATAAATGCAAAGCAGAAGGCGTTAAAGATTGGGCTACAATGAAGAATAGAATCAGAGAAGATATGAGAAGGTTTATCTACGACAGAACGAAGAGAAACCCAGTTATTTTATCAATTTTTATGGAGGTTTAAAATGAACGTATATGATCAATTACATGGATTAGAAAAGGCAATTAAAGAATCAGAAGAGTTTAAGCAATTTCAAGCAGTAAAGGTAAAAGTAGCAGCAAATGAAGAGCTTGACAGCATGATTAAGGATTATCAGGCGAAGCAAATGGAACTTCAAATGAAACAGGCAATGGGAGAATCAATTGAAGCTGAGGCAATGAAATTAATTCAACCACTTTATGAAGTAATGATGAAAGATCCTACTGCAGCAGAATTTTTACAGTGTGAAATGCGGTTTGGAATGATGATGAATGACGTATATAAAGTGTTGACTGATTTAGTGGCAGGAAAATAATGGGCATGATAAAATCTGGCGATGAGCTGTTGAACATTGCAAAAGCAGCAGCCATTGGAGACTTAACCTTTAAATATATTCTAGGGTATATTAAAGAAGGTATGACAGAGGTAAAAATAGCTGAAGAAATTGAGAAAACTTTATTTAAGCTTGGAGCAGAGGGATTAGCCTTTCCGACAATTGTAGTTTCAGGAGAAAGAACATGTCTTCCGCATGGAGAACCAACAGAAAAGGTTTTGGAAAAAGGAGATCTTGTTACTCTAGACTTTGGAGGAATATATAAGGGCCAATGCGGAGATATGACTAGAACTGTAGGAATAGGAAAACTAAGCGATAAGCAAAGAGAAATTTATAATGTTGTAAGAGAATCTCAAGAAACAGCACTTAATAAATGTATTGCAGGTGCAATGTCTAAAGACATTGATACAGTTGCGAGAAATGTAATTTCTCAGGCTGGTTATGGTGAGTTTTTCATACATGGTACGGGACATGGAGTTGGCGTAGAAGTCCATGAAGAACCTTATTTAAATACTAGAACCAATATAGAATTAAAAGAAAATATGGCTGTAACAATAGAACCGGGAATATATATACCAGAGGAAATGGGGGTAAGGATTGAAGACCTTGCAATAATAACGAATTTTGGTATAATAAATTTAGTGAGTTCAACAAAGGAATTGATTTTGTTGTAGCTTCAAGGGAAAAACAATATAAGTAATTTAAATATAATTTGAAATGGAGGCACATAATGATATATGCAGGAGATTTTAGAAAAGGGATGACATTTGAGATAAATGGTGAACCATGTGTTGTAGTAGACTTTCAACACGTAAAACCAGGGAAAGGGGCAGCTTTTGTTAGAACAAAATATAAAAATGTTTTAAATGGTGCGATTAGAGAAGAAGCCTTTAACCCTAATGATAAGTTTCCAAAAGCTCATATAGAGACAAAAGAAATGCAGTATTTATACTCTGATGGAGAATTATTTTACTTTATGGATCAAGAAACTTATGATCAAGTGCCTTTGATGCAAGATCAAGTAGAAGAAGCAATGAAGTTTTTAAGAGAAAACGATATGGCTACGATTAAGTTTTACAAGAATAGTGCTTTCCTAGTTGAGGCTCCAAACTTTGTAAACTTAAGAGTAATAGAAACTGAACCAGGAATAAAAGGTGATACAGCAACAAATGTTACTAAGGCTGCAACAGTAGAAACTGGAGCGGTTGTGCAGGTGCCGATTTTCATTGAAACGGATGAAGTAATACAAATTGACACAAGAACTGGGGAATATCTAAGTAGAGCCAAATAAAGCACATAAATGAGGGCGTAGTAATACGCCCTTTAATACATGAAGGATTAGAAAAATGACACAAAATAACAGGGTAGACAATCAAGAAAGTGAATTAAATAATGAGGGCACTACAATTGAAAGTGCCTTAAAGAATAATAGTAAAGAAGACGGGAAAAGAAAAAAGAGAAAACTCCTATTAGTTATAATTTCAGTAATACTTTTAATAATGTTGGCTGGAATTGGAACTTTGACAGTTCTAGGACAGGCCAAGGATCATAATTCAGAAGAAGAAATTCAAGTCAGCATCCCTCAAGGTGCTGGCTCAAGTTACATTGCAGTAATTTTGTATGAAGCAGGAGTTATTGATTCTGAAATTGGATTTAAGATTTATGCAAAAATAAAAGGGGCAGGAAGTAGCATGCAAGCAGGCGTGTATAATTTTTCTCCGTCCATGTCAATAGGATTAATAATTGATAATTTGACAAGCGGGAATACAGGGACTGCCGAACTATTTACTATCCCTGAAGGATATACAATAAGCCAGATTGCCGAGCTTGTTGAAGCTGAAGGATTGACCACTGAAGAAGAATTCTTAGATGCAGCAGAAAATGGCGAATATGATTACGAATTTCTTAAATATGTTCCAGATACTGGGGCTAACAGGTTAGAAGGATTTCTTTTTCCAGAAACATACAGTTTTCCTATAGGAATAACGGCAGAAGAAATAATCAATACAATGTTAGGTCAATTTGAAAAAACTATTACAGAAGAAGACTACGAGGCAATTGAAAAATCAGGATATAATCTTTATGAGATAATTACAATTGCTTCTATTGTAGAGAAAGAAACCCCTTTGGAGGAGGAAGCTCCTTTAGTTTCAAGTGTATTTTTCAACAGACTAGATATTGGAATGAGTCTTGGAAGCTGTGCTACTGTGAACTATGCAACGGGAAAGGTAGGAGAAGGAGTTGAACCAACTGCAGCAGATCTTGTAATTGACTCCCCTTATAATACTAGAGCAAATGTTGGAATTCCACCAGGGCCTATTTGTTCACCTAGTTCTATGGCAATAAAAGCAACTATATACCCAGAAAAAACAGATTATCTTTATTTTGTAGTAGAAACAGCAGGATCTAAGAATAGCGTTTTTACAACAAATTTAGAAGATCATGAGGCAGCAGCAGATGAATACTACAAATCTTTTGATGAATAGAGGGAATAATGCTTGGAATTGATAAAGATATACTGAAATATGTAGAAGCTTTTCCTACTGCCCCAAGTAAGGAAATAGAAAGATTTAGACTAGAAGGTGAGTTAGGAAGTATTCCAATAATTTTGAAGGATACTGAGAACTTGCTTTCTTGGTTATTAAGAATAAGAAGACCTAAGAGAATTCTTGAAATAGGGACAGCTGTAGGCTATTCAGCTTGCTTTATGGCAACCTTGCTAAAAGATGCAGAAATTGTTACCATTGAAAAAAGCCCACAAATGGTAGATAGAGCAAGAAATAATATCGAGAGATTAGGATTTAATGAAAGAATTACGATTGAAGAGGGAGATGCTTATGATTGTTTAGACTCTTTAAAGGAAAGATTTCTTTTGGGTGAGTTTAAGCCCTTTGACTTTGTGTTTATCGATGCTGCTAAATCTCACTATAGAGAATTTTGGGATTATGCAATAACAATGACTACAGATGATGCAACTATAGTTTGCGATAATATTCTTATGAGAGGAAAGACTGCTTCTAGTAAATTTGATAAATTTGATAAGTTTAGAACTAGTATGAGAAAAATGAGAGAGTTTCTAGACTATATTACTAATTTAGAACATATACCAACTACAATAATGACTGTTGGAGATGGAGTGTCAATTAGTACCAAAATAAAAAAAGAAAATTAAGAAAGGGTAATAAGTGACAGATAGAATCGAACTTTTAGCGCCTGCTGGCGATTTAGAAAAATTAAAAATAGCAATAGACTATGGAGCAGATGCTGTTTATCTAGGGGGAGAAATGTTTAGCTTACGAGCTGGAGCTGGAAATTTCACAAAAGATAAACTGGAAGAAGGTGTTGCATACGCAAAGGCTAGAGGGAAAAAAGTATATATGGCATTAAATATTTTTCCTCACAATCAAGATATCCTTCCAATTGAGAATTATTTGAAAACAATTAAGCACTTAGAGATAGATGCATTTATTGTTTCTGATATGGGAATATTCAGTATGGTACAGGAAATAATTCCAGAGGCAGAGATACATATTAGCACCCAGGCCAATATAACTAATTACAAGACAGCAAAGTTTTGGAAAGATTTAGGAGCGAAGAGAGTTGTACTAGCCAGAGAGCTTACTTTAGAAGATATTGCTGAAGTCAAGAAAATGGCAGAAATAGAAATAGAAACCTTTATTCAAGGGGCCATGTGCATTTCTTACTCAGGAAGGTGTTTGCTTAGCAATTTTATGATTGAGAGAGATGCAAATAAGGGAGAATGCGCTCATCCATGTAGGTGGAAATATTCCTTGGTAGAAGAGCAAAGGCCAGATGAATCATATCCTATAATAGAAGATGAGAGAGGCACTTATATATTAAACTCTAGAGATTTATGTTTAATAGAACATATACCAAAGCTTATAGAGGCGGGAATAGATTCTCTAAAAATAGAAGGAAGAATGAAGAGTTCTTTTTATGTAGGTACAGTTGTTAGAGCTTATAGGGAAGCTATTGACAAATACTATGAAGAAAAAGATAATTATGAATATGACCCTAACTGGTTCGAAGAAATCAAAACTGTGAGCCATAGAGAGTTTACGACTGGATTTTATTTTAGCAAACCTAATAATAAGGATCAAAATTATCTAACTAGCGCGTATACAAGGAATTACTCTTTTGTTGGAATGGTTAAAGAATTTGATGAAAAAAATATGATAGCAACAGTAGAACAAAGAAATAAAGTTACCGTTGGAGAAGAAGTTGAGTTTATTGGACCGAAAGGTCGGTATTTTAAACAAAAATTAGAAATTTTGATGAACGAAGATTTTGAACCTATAGAATCTGCCCCACATCCACAGCAGATTTTAAAAATAAAGGTAAATGAAGTGGTTGATAGAAGTTTTATGATGAGAAAAAAGTTAAGCAAATAATTAACTAAGAGAAAAGGAGAAAAAAATGGATACAGTGCCCGTCCCGGGGAACGATGTTTCAACACAAATTATTTTAATATTAATATTAACTTTGATTAATGCATTTTTTGCAGCGTCAGAAATGGCCATAGTTTCGTCTAGTAAGACAAAAATGAAAATGTATGCTCAAAATGGCAATAAGAAAGCAGAAAAAGTTCTAAAAGTTCTTGAAGAACCAACAAAGATACTTTCTACTATTCAAATTGCTATAACCTTAGCAGGATTTTTAGCCAGTGCATCTGCTGCCGTTGGAATTGCTGATGATGTAAGTGTTATATTAGAGCCTCTAGGAATCCCATATGTGAATGAAATTTCTGTAGTTGTAATTACAATAATTTTGTCATACTTTACTCTAGTCTTTGGAGAGCTATTTCCAAAACGGATTGCATTTCAACATTCTGAAAAAATTGCAATGGCGGTAATAGGGTTAATTGTTGGTATGTCAAAAGTATTGGCACCATTTAACTTTATTCTTTCCAAGTCTGTTAGCTTTTTACTTTTTATTACTAGACAAAAGGAAAAAGATCAAAGTGAGGAATATTCAGAAGAAGAAGTAAAGTCTATGATTGATGCAAGTCATGATGCAGGGGCTTTAAAAGAAGAAGAACGTAAGATGATAAATAGCATATTTGAATTTGATGATACCTGTGCTTATGAAATTATGACACCGAGGACAGATGTTTTCGCTATTGACATTGATGACTCGCCGGAAGATTATCTTGATGAGCTTATGAACCTTAAATTCACCCGTGTTCCTGTATATGAAGAAGATACTGACAACATAATAGGGATTTTAAATGTAAAAGACTTTATTATTAAAGCAAGAGAATTTGGCTTTGAAAATGTTGATTTAAGAAAAATTTTAAGAAAACCACTTTTTGTTCCTGATGGAAAAAAAGTTGACACATTGTTTTATGAATTACAAAGAACAAAGCAGCAAATATCAATACTGATTGATGAATATGGCGGTTTTGCCGGAATTGTAACAGTTGAGGATATAATTGAAGAAATCGTTGGGGAAATAGATGATGAGTATGATGATGAGGAAACAGGTGTTGTAAAATTAAGCGACAATTTATTCACCTTTGAAGGAAATTTTGACTTAGATGACTTTAATGAGGCTACAGGTTTAAATTTACAATCAGAAAACAGTGAAACAATAGGTGGCTTTATTATTGACATATTAGAGGAAATTCCAGATGAAAATAATAAAGATAAATGGGAAATAGCCTATGAAAATCTGATATTTAAAATAGAGTCGGTAAAAGATAGAAGAATAGAAAAGGGATCCTTGAGAATAATCCCAATTGAAATTGATACTGAGACTATAGATTCACCAACCTTTAAAAAGAAAAAAGAAAAGAAAGAAAAGAAAATAGAAAATGACTAGACCATTAAATATAGCCTTTGAAACTTTAGGGTGCAAGGTTAATCAGTATGAAACTGAAGCAATTATGGAGAAATTTTCAAACCTTGGAAATGAAATTGTTAATAGTAACAGTGATGAAATAGATGTTGTTATTATTAATACTTGCACAGTCACAAATATGGCAGATAAAAAGTCAAGACAGATAATTAGAAGAGCAAAAAAAAGAAATCCTAATTGTATAGTGGCAGCAATTGGTTGTTATGCAGAAATAAAAGCTAGAGAGATTTCGTCAATAGAAGGTGTTGATATAGTTTTAGGGAACACTCAAAAATATAATATTGTTCAAGTTATAGATGAATATGTAAAAAAAGAAAAGCTACACACTTATCAGAAAAGTGATGAGCTTTTTAGTAATGAATTACAAAATTCCCCTATGGATCATGCTCCAAATATTAAAAATCAAACTGAGTTTCAAGAAATTTCACTTTCTAAGGCTTTAGAGTCAAGAAGTAGGGCTTATGTAAAAATTCAAGATGGATGTAATAGATTTTGCTCATATTGTATTATTCCTCATGTGCGAGGCCCTATTCGAAGCAGAAGTATAAATAATATTGTGGATGAAGTTAGGGGATTAGTAAATAATGGCTATAAAGAAATAGTTTTAACAGGTATTAATACGGCTTTATACGGGATGGAAGGATATGATTCTGAGGAAATAAGTCAAATGAAAAAACTTCCTCTAGAAAATATTTTATGTGAATTAGAAAAATTTCCTGAAAATTTTAGAATTAGATTTAGTTCTCTTGAGCCAACGGTGGTAAACCATAATCAAGTTAACAGGCTGCTGAAGTTCAAAAAGCTATGTAATCACTTCCATTTATCACTTCAAAGCGGAAGTGATAGGGTTTTGAAAAAAATGAATAGGAGCTATGGTAGAGAAGATTATTTAAAAATTGTAAAAGCATTAAGAGAGATAGACTCGAATTTTGGAATTTCTGCAGATGTAATTGTTGGATTTCCAGAAGAAAGTGATGAGGACTTTCAAGAGTCGATGAGATTAGTTGAAGATGGTCAACTAATAAGGACTCATGTTTTTAAGTATTCAAAGAGAGATGGGACTCCAGCAGCAAAAATTAAGGAGCAGGTAAAAGATTCCGTGAAAGCAGAAAGAAGCGAGAAATTAATTGATTTATCACTAGAAGTAGCTAACACATTTAATGAAAAGTTAATTGGATTGACAGCGGAAGTTTTGGTCGAAAAATATAATGAGGAAAATAAGTATTATGAGGGTTATACTCGAAATTATGTGAAAGCATATGTTTTTGAAGAAAACTTAACTATAGGAGAACTTGTTGATATAAAAGTGATTAATGTTTTTAATGATGGAGTGAAAGGAAAAATGCATGAGTGATTGTATATTTTGTAAAATTGTTAAAGGAGAAATTCCGGCAAATAAAGTTTATGAGGATGAAAGAATTATTGCTTTTCATGATTTAGAACCACAGGCACCAGTTCATGTGCTAGTTATACCTAAAACACATATAAAGTCAATGGATCATATTGAAGAAGAACATAAAGATGATTTGGGGCATTTGATGCTGAACATTAAAGCTGTTGCTAGAACCTTAGAACTGGAAAATGGGTATAGGGTGGTAGTTAACTGTGGTGAAGATGGCAACCAAACGGTTGGTCATCTTCATGTACATATTTTGGGAAAAAGAAAAATGACCTGGCCACCAGGCTAAAATATGCGTAGTAAACAATTATTGGATTAAGGGAGCTATGAAACCTTGTATTGCGTTTATTGAAACATTGCATGAATTTATTTGTATGGTTTGGAAAGGAAATAATTTTATAAAATGAATAGAACTAAGTTAATAGGAACTCTCTGCGTTTTTGGAACAACTATAGCATATGGGCTAATGCCATCGATTTCCTTTTTATCCTTTGGAGTTGGAGTATCAACAGAAACTTTACTTTTCAGTAAATTTTTTTATTCCGCAGCATTACTGTGGGTATTTATATTTATTAAAAAGCTTCCATGGAAACTGGAGAAAGATGCAATAAAACCAATTGCTATTGTTGCAATTGCCTATATTGGGATAGCAACTACTTTGTATATTGCTTTTGATTATATTTCTGGATCATTAGCAACCATTGTTTCTTTTACGTTTCCAGCAATAATTGTAGCAGTTGAAATGATAAGAAGAATTGAACCTGTAAGGATATCAAAAATATCTGCAGTAATTATTTCTATGGTAGGAATGGTATTGGTGATTTGGGGACCAGATATGTCTGGAAATATAATAGGAATAGCCTTTGCCTTTGGAACAGCTATTTGTTATGTGTTTTATATTTTTGGACTTTCAGCTAAGCCAATTAAAAAAATGAATGCATTTGTGGTTTCGGGTTATATTCTTGCTACCTCTGCTTTATTTAATATGGTTAGGTGTTTGATTAGCGGTCAACCATTAATAGTTGAAAATATGACACAATTAGGATATATGTTATTCCTTGCAATAGTTTGTGCCTTTTTTGCGATATTATTAAATGCAAAGGGAGTGAAAATGATAGGGCCAGGAAATGCGGCTATAGTAAACACAGTAGAACCTTTAATTGCCTGTATATTTGGATACCTTCTAATTGGGGATGTTTTAACTTCAAATATAATAATTGGAGGAGCGTTAATTATGGGAGCTGTTCTTATTGCTAATTGGCCTAATAAAAAACTAAACTCTTTATAAGAAATATAGAAGTGAAGATATATATATGACTAAATGCTCAAATTAAACGGCAGGATTTGTAACATACATATTTAGGTAGTAGGAAAATATGTGACAAAACAAAGTTGTCGTTTTTTATTATCTTTGTATTTGAGGTGGATCGTTTTATGAATTATAAAATAAGCCTGACCTCTTGCAACTCAAGTATTAGATTCTCATAAAAAGTCTTATACTAATGATTTGACAGAATTTTTCGAAAATAAAATTAATTAAGTATGTTTTTTGTCTTGGAAATATAATTTTAATATGTTAAACTGAATTTATTATGTGTATTAAACCTTCCATAATATAACCGTTGTTAAGACTTTCGGATTGTTAAATATAATGTAGAAATGTCAAAAAATAAAATTGATTTAGTTTAGTAAGAAAGGATGAAAAACGTATGAATGAAGAAAAAATGATGTCTCTTGGTGATGCGGAACAAATAAAAAAATTAGAAACAGTTTTTGAAAAATATGCAAAATCATCAGGAAGCTTGATTACAATACTTCAGAAAGCTCAAGATATCTTTGGGTATCTTTCTCCAGAAGTAATTGTTGAAATTTCAAATGCAACAGGGGTAGCGCCAGCAAAGATTTATGGTGTTGCAACTTTTTATGCACAGTTTAGAATGGAGCCAATAGGGAAACATTTAATTATGCTATGTAAAGGAACAGCATGTCATGTAAACGGCGCTGATATTATTGAAGAAGCGATTACTGAACATTTAAATATTGGAGATGGAGAGACAACTGAAGATGGGTTATTTACACTAAACAATGTAGCATGTCTTGGCTGCTGTTCTTTAGCGCCTGTACTAATGGTCAAAACAGGGGAAGACGATGAGACTTACGGAAACTTAACTAAAGATTCTGTAAAAGATGTTTTAGACCAAATTAGAGCGAATGGTTAAGGAGGAGAGAAAATGAGAGTAATCGTAGGATCTGGAAGTTGCGGAATAGCGACAGGAGCAAAAAAAGCTCGACTTGAATTTGAAAGACAAATAGCAGAAAAAAATTTAAATGTTGAAGTTGATATTACAGGCTGTGTAGGAACTTGTTATCTTGAGCCAATTGTAGATGTATATGAAGACAATGGAGACTTAACTAGATATGTGGGAGTTCAAGCAGAGAATGTTACCAAGATAGTTGAAGAGCATTTAATTGGAGGCAAGCCAGTAAGTGAAATGGCAATTGTAAAAGATGATATTGCCTTTTTAGAAAAACAAGAAAGAGTGGTTCTTAGAAATTGTGGAATAATTAACCCAGAAAAAATTGATGAGTATATCAATAATGATGGATATAAAGCTGCTGAGAAAGTAATAACTTCGATGTCACAAGAAGATGTAATTGAAGAAGTTAAAGTTTCAGGCCTAAGAGGAAGAGGAGGAGCAGGATTTCCAACGTGGTTTAAGTGGAATGCAGCTAAAGTTAATGGTGGAAAAGATAAATACATGGTATGTAATGCTGATGAAGGAGACCCAGGCGCCTTCATGGATCGATCAGTATTAGAAGGAGACCCACATTCATTGATTGAAGGAATGATTATTGGTGGATTTGCAATGGGAGCCACTGAGGGAGTTATTTATGTTAGAGCTGAATATCCTTTGGCAATTAATAGACTTGAAATTGCAATGGAACAGGCTAGAGAAAGAGGCTTTTTAGGGAAAAACCTTTTTGGAACTGAATATAATTTTGATTTAAGAATAAAAGCAGGCGCTGGAGCATTTGTATGTGGAGAAGAAACTGCATTAATAGCATCATTGGAAGGGGAAAGAGGAATGCCTAGGCTTAAGCCTCCATTCCCAGCACAAAAAGGATTTTGGCAAATGCCAACAAATATAAATAATGTTGAAACCTTTGCTAATGTTCCTTGGATATTATTAAATGGCGGAGCAGCCTTTGGAGCAATGGGAACAGATTTAAGTAATGGTACTAAAGTCTTTGCATTAGCTGGAAAAATTAAAAAAGGTGGGCTAATAGAGGTTCCAATGGGTCTTCCGCTAAAATCTGCTATATTTGATATTGGTGGTGGAATAAAGGATGACAAAGAGTTTAAAGCAGTTCAAATGGGAGGCCCTTCTGGTGGCTGTATTCCTGCAGAGCTTATTGATACACCAGTTGATTATGAAAATATAAATAAAACTGGAGCCATCGTAGGATCCGGTGGAATGATAGTTATGGATGAAACCACTTGCATGGTGGATATGGCTAGATACTTCTTGGACTTTACCAAAAAAGAGTCTTGCGGTAAATGCAATTACTGTAGAATAGGTACAAAGAGAATGCTTGAGATTTTAGAAAGAATTACAGCAGGAGAAGGAAAAGATGGAGATATTGAGTTGCTAGAAGAACTATCTTACAAAATAAAAGATGGTTCAATGTGTGGACTTGGACAAACTGCTCCAAATCCAGTACTAACAACAATAAAATATTTTAGAAATGAGTATGAAGACCATATTTATAATAAAAAATGTACTGCAAAATCATGTAAGCCGTTAATAACATTTACTATTAATAGTGGATGCAAAGGTTGCACATTATGTGCAAAGAAATGTCCAGTTAATGCTATTGAAGGATCAATAAAGAAACTTCATGTAGTAGATCAAGAACTATGTATTAAATGTGGAAGATGTAGTGAAGTCTGTCGATTCAATGCAGTAGATGTAGATTAGTGGGAGGAATATAATGAACAATTTTAGAATAAATATAGATGGAAAAGAAGTTCTTGCGACTCCAGGACAAACAATTTTGGAAGTGGCAAAGGAAAATGGCATTCACATTCCTACACTTTGTTTTGATGAGAGAACTGAAATTTATGGATCGTGTGGAATCTGCGTATGTGAAGTAGAGGGTAACCCTAAAATGGTAAAGGCCTGTGCAACTTATATAGCAGAAGGTATGGTAATAAAAACAAATACAGAAAGAGTTAGAGAATCTAGAAAGACTAACTTAGAACTTTTGCTTTCAAATCACGTTGGTGACTGTAGACCTCCTTGTGTCCTAGAATGTCCTGCTCAAACAGATTGTCAAGGATATGTAGGCCTTATAGCTAATGGAGAGTATGAAGAAGCTATTGCACTTGCCATGGATAAAATTCCACTGCCAGCATCGTTAGGCAGAGTCTGTCCTCATCCTTGTGAAGATGCATGCAGAAGGAAGTATATTGAGGAACCTGTATCTATACAAATACTTAAAAGATTTATTGCAGATGAAAACCTGTGTCAAGATGAACCGTATTTTCCAGAAATTGGAGAAGACACAGGTAAAAGAGTTGCTGTAATTGGAGGCGGGCCAATGGGTCTTTCAACAGCATTTTTCTTAAGACAAAGTGGACATGCAGTAACTGTATTTGAAAGTATGCCTAAAGCAGGAGGAATGCTTAGGTATGGTATTCCAGAATATAGACTTCCAAATGAAGTTTTAGATGAGGAAATTTCAATATTTGAAGAAATGGGAGTAGAAATAATAACAAATACAAAAATTGGAGTCGACATTCCATTTGAAGTATTACAAGACGATTTTGATGCAATTATTCTTGGCGTAGGAGCTTGGGTATCTACAGGTGTAGGCTGTAAAGGTGAAGATGCAGAGGGCGTAATTGGTGGTATTGACTTTTTAAGAAAAGTTGTTAGGAATGAATATGTAAACCTAGGGAAAAATGTTGCCATAGTAGGTGGAGGAAATACTGCAATGGATGCTGTTAGAACTTCTATTAGACTTGGTGCAGATAAAGTATATAACATTTATCGAAGAACAAAAGACGAAATGCCAGCTGATACTATTGAGATAGTGGAAGCTGATGAAGAAGGAGCAATCTTTAAAAACTTAACTAATCCATTAGAAATAATTAAAGATGAAAATGGAAGAGTTAAGCAAATGGTTCTTCAAGTCATGGAATTAGGAGAACCGGACGCGTCAGGTAGAAGAGCGCCTAAACCAATAGAAGGGAAAACAGAGACTATAGATCTTGATACGGTAATTCTTGCAATTGGTCAAGCGGTTGATTCTTCAATGTTTGAAAGCATTGAAAAAACAAAACGAGGAGCAATAGCTTATGACCCTGAAACTTTTAGAACTAGTATTCCAGGAGTATTTGCAGGTGGAGACTGTGGAAATGATAAGATTTCAATAGCAGTAGAAGCTATAGCTGATGCTAAAAAAGTTGCTGTAAGCGTAGATGCGTATCTGGATGGAGAAATAGTAAGGTATGAGAAGCCTTATGTAGTTACAAGGGATGATATTTCGGAAAAAACATTTGAAGATAGAGAAAGAGAATGTAGGCCGGAAATGACAATCTTAGAAGCAGAGGAGCGTAGAAATAATTTTGCAGAAGTAATTCCTTATGGCTTTGCAGAAGAAGATGCCGTAATAGAAGCAAATAGATGCCTAGAATGCGGATGTAAAGATTATTTCGAATGTAAATTAATTGATTTTGCTAACGAGTATGGGGTAAAACCAGATAGATTTAGCGGTGATGTTAATGTGACAGAGTTTGAAGATGATCATCCGTTCATTGTGAGAGATCCTAATAAATGTATTTTATGTGGACTTTGTGTAAGAGCTTGTGATGAGGTAATGGGAATTGGCGCTCTTGGCCTTGTAGAAAGAGGTTTTGATACAGTAGTTAAACCTGCGCTAGAAAGGAACCTAGAAGAATCAGGATGTGTTTCATGTGGACAATGCGTTAATGTGTGCCCTGTTGGTGCACTTCAAGAACGACAGTCTGTTGCAAAAGAGGTTCCAGTAGACCCTTATGTTACTGATTCAACCTGTTCTTTCTGTTCAGTTGGTTGTAGTTTAGAGTTAGAATCAATTGGAGATATGCTTGTTAAAGCAACCCCTTCTAAAGAGGGAGCTGTAAATAAGGGTGTTTCTTGTGGAATGGGTAAGTTTGGTTTTGATGCAGCAGTCTTAGAAGAAAAACTAACAGCTCCATTAATGAAAATAAATGGAGAATTTGCAGAAGTTGATTATCATGATGCTTTAATTGATGTAGCAAAACAAGCAGAGGCTGTTAAATATAGAAATGGTGCTGATTCAGTTGCAGTTGCAATTTCGGACAGATATACTAATGAAGAAGCCTATGCTATCATGAAAATGGCAGGGGTTATGGGAGCAAAGACCCTTTCATTTAACTATAGAGAAAATGGAATGGAGAAGGTATTAGGTCTTGACTCTTCGCCAAACACAATTGATGAATTATTGTCTACAAATGTAATATTAGCAGTAGGCTTTAACGTTGCCACTAGTCCAGTAATTAGATTGAAAATGAGAGAAGCGGCAAAAAATGGAGCTAAAGTTATATTGATTAACCCAGTTGGGTATGAGCAGCAAATGGATTTTGCTACTTGTATTTACACTGAAAACAATTTATCTTTCCTTAAAGAAGTTGCGAAGGGCTTAATAGAGATGGGAAGCACATCTACCATTTCAGGGTTTGATGAATTTGCTAATTCTCTTAAAGGTGAAAAAGTTTCAGAAGAAGCAAAAATGGTGGCTGATACTTATGGTAAAGCAAAAAAGGCAATGATTGTATTTAGCCAAAATCTTGCATCTGTTGATACAGCAACGATGATAGGAAATATTGCACTGCTATCAGGTCATATTGGATCTCCAAGAGATGGAATACTTATGGTTAAGGCAAAGAATAATTCACAAGGATTAGTTGATATGGGAATTAGATCTGGCGCTGAAGCTATGGATGGCGTTAAAGGACTATTAGTCTTTGGAGAAGAGATTGATCCTAAATATTTAGAGGGATTAGAATTCTTAATGGTATCAGATGTTTATATGACTGATACTGCTGCAGAAGCAGATATTGTAATTCCAGGAACTGGTTTTGCTAGTTCAGAAGGTACCTTTACAAATACTGAAAGAAGACTTCAGAGCGTAGAGGCTGCTATAGATGAGGATGTGGAATTATATAACTGGGAAATAGCTTCAGAAATTGCCCACGTATATGAGGTAGACTTTCCGTTTGTAGATGAGGAAGACATTTCTTTAGAGATGGACGATGTTCTAGTAAGATATAAATACGCAGAGATTGGAGAAGTTCTTGGAGGTGTGTTATCCCCAGAGGAACCAAACTTTGTAGTTGTTGAAGGGGATAAGTTTGTAGAACCATTAGGAACTACTGACGTGTTAGCAAAAATTATGAAAGAAAGAATTCCAATGCCACAGAAAATAAGTTAATTTCAATTTGAAAATCAACTAATTGTCAAATTAATCGACACCTCCTGAAGAATGTTATTATTAAGTTAAGCATGTCAGAAGAGGTGTCGTTTTGTATTGAAGAATAGGCATTGCTTTCAACATATTTTTGAAATTATTAAGATGAAAAATGTTATATATGTAAATACTGTTGTAAAGTATATGTGTTTTTTGTGTAAATTTTAAAAAGTTGCTTATAGCGAATAAATGATATGTTAAAATAGAAATAACGATAGCAATAGGATACATTATATCTATTCTTATGAATATAAATAAAAGTAAGCAGAACAACTTATAGAATGAAATGGGACAACTATTAATTGTCGTATAAAATGAAAGACAAATAAAAGGAGAACACTTGTTTTGAATTTAAAATATGAAGACTTTATTAAGCTAATTGACGAGCTGCATGATGAGGTTAATATTTGGGGAAAAGACTTAACCCTTCTTTACATTAACAAGGCATGTGAAAGACACTATGGACTTTCAAAAGAAGAAATGATGGGTAAAAACTACTTTGACCTAATGGGGAAGCAGTATTGGTACCCAGCTTTGCTTCCATATGTTGCAGAGGCAAAGGTTCCATTAATGAAAAATCAACAAACACAAATGGGAGGAGAAATAACTAGCATAACAATTCCAATATTAAGTGATGAAGGGGAATTAGAATATGTTATCTCCAGTGTTAGGGACAAGAAATCTTTAGCAAGTATGTCTAAAACTGCGGAATTAATTAGTAAAAGTAATAAAGAAGAGGAAGAAGCTTTTATTGCATCATCAAAAATAGTGTACAAGAGTCAAATTATGCAGGAAACAATAGATTTAGCAATAAAACTATCTGAAGTAGATGCCCCTGTAATAATTTTAGGTGAATCCGGTGTTGGAAAAACACAACTAGCTAGAGCAATTCATGATAATTGTAGTAAAAAAAATGGGCCTTTCATTACAGTAAACTGCGCTGCAATTCCAAACGAATTAATTGAATCTGAGTTTTTTGGGTATGAAGAAGGAGCTTTTACTGGTGCAAAGAAAGAAGGGAAGATAGGATTTTTTGAAGCAGCTGCTGGAGGCACAATACTTTTAGATGAAATATCTGAAATCCCCTACCACCTACAATCTAAGCTGTTGCAAGTTGTTCAAGAGAAAGAGTATACTCCAGTTGGAAGTACCAAAATGAAAAAGACGGATGCGAGAATAATAGCAGCTACAAATAAAGATTTAAAGGAAATGGTTGAAGAGGGAAAATATAGGGAAGATTTATATTATAGGCTTAGTGTTTTTGAAATTAGCTTACCTCCTTTAAGGGAAAGGAAAGAAGATATAGAGATGCTGGCTCAATATTATTTGAATAGATATAATGAAAAATATGAAAAAACACATATATTATCAAAGGATGCGATAGATACATTTAAAAATTATCCATGGAAAGGAAACATCAGAGAACTTATTCATATTATTGAACGGCTAGTTGTAACTTTAAATAGTTATGAAATTAAGAATTATCACTTGCCAAGTCACTTGTTTGAAAATTGCATGGCTAATGATAAGAAACATAAGGGAAATAATAATGAAAATTATGTGTATGAAGAAGTGGAGTCATTTGATGATGCCGTAGAAGAGTTTAAGAAAAAAATTATAATAGAAGCCTATGAAAAATATAAGAGCACTAGAAAAGTGGCTAAGCAATTAAACATTACTCAGTCTAAAGCCGCTAGACTCATCCGACAATATTGCGAGACTTAAACAAATAATGAGTAAATAAAAGTGACTCAAAAACGGTGAGTTAAAAATGAAACGGTTGAGTCAAAAATGACACGATTGTTTCGTTTTTCATTTAAAAAATATTATAAATGGGTATTTTTACAGTTAAAAAATTGGCACAATGTTTGCTATATGGTGTAATGTGGTAAAAATACATTGCAAGGATAGATTTCTTGCAGTTAAAAATAAATGTTCTAAAAGAAGGAGGACAAATAATGAAGAATTGGACAGGATTTAAAGGGAACTTATGGAAAGAAGAAATAAACGTAAGAGATTTTATTCAGGAGAACTACACCCCATACGAAGGAGATGAATCTTTTTTGGTGGGAGCAACAGAAAGAACAAAAAAACTTAATGAAAAATTAAATGTATATTTTGATAAAGAAAGAGAAAGAGGCGGAGTATATGATGTAGATACGAGTAAAGCATCAAGCTTAACTTCTCATGAAGCAGGATATATAGATAAAGATTTAGAATTAATCGTTGGACTTCAAACAGATGAGCCACTAAAAAGAGCGATTTACCCTAAAGGAGGATTAAGACCCCTAAAAGAAGCTTTATCATATTACGGATATGAAATGGATAAAGACTTAGAAAAAATATATACAGAGCATAGAAAAACTCATAATGAAGGGGTTTATTCAGTATACTCTCCAGATATAAAAAGAACATTAAAGGCAGGATTAATTACAGGCCTGCCAGATAATTATGGAAGAGGAAGACATATAGGAGACTATAGAAGAGTAGCCCTATACGGTCTAGATA
>CAYJGT010000011.1:0-34224 GCA_964370035.1 uncultured Oscillospiraceae bacterium | reverse complement strand
GATTTCAGCGACTCTAATATCATTGGCGCGTCTTTTTCTGATACAGAAAAAAGTAAGCCGCCTGAAGTTTGGGGGTCAAATAAAATATCTGAAAGGTAGGTAGGGATAGCAGAGGAGATTGAAACAGAATTGTTTAAATAATCTCTGTTGTTATATGCTCCTCCAGGGATTATTCCTAATTTAGCCATTTCTGCTACTCCTTCCATCAAAGGGATAGAATTTAAATCTATATTAAATGTGAGATTGCACCCAGATGCCATCTCAAAGGCATGTCCTAATAGGCCAAAGCCAGTTACGTCAGTGCAACTACTTATATTATAATTTCTTATTACATCAAAAGCCGTTTTATTTAATGACTTCATGTGATCTTCCAAATTAGTTGCAATATTTACATCTAATAAGCCACCTTTATTTGCTGAATTAAGTATTCCGCTTCCTAAAGGTTTAGTGAGGATTAGAATATCGCCTTCTTTTGCAGTGCTGTTGGCCCAGATTTTGTCTGGATGGGCAAAGCCTGTAACACAAAGGCCGTATTTTGGTTCTTCGTCTTTTAGAGTATGCCCTCCGGCTATTATAGCTCCAGCTTCCTTTACTTTATCATATCCACCTTCGAGTATTCCTTGGATGTGGGAGGTAGGCATATCTTCTGGAAAAGCAAATATGTTCATACAAATTGTTGGTTCTCCACCAGTTGCATAAACATCACTCAAAGAATTAGCAGCAGCAATTTGACCGTAAATGTAAGGGTCATCTACTACTGGTGGAAATAGGTCCACTGTTTGAATCATTGCAGTTGTTTCGTTAATTTTATATACTGCAGCATCATCGCTAGTATCAAAGCCGATTAATAGATTGGGATCATTGAATTTTGGTAGGTGACACAAAACTTGTGACAAGGCGCCAGGCCCTATTTTTGCAGCTCAACCACCACTTTTTGTTAAGTCAGTTAACTTCATTTTTAGACTCCTTTAGTTACCAGTTACAATTTCTATACTACTACTACAACCAAGCCTAGAAGCTCCAGCTTCAATCATCTTAATAGCATCTTCTCTTGTTTTTATACCCCCAGAAGCTTTAACCTTACCACGAGTTCCAACAGTTTCAGCCATTAACTTTACATCCTCTACAGTAGCGCCACCTGTGCTAAATCCTGTTGATGTCTTAACATAGTCTGCTCCACAAGAAACTACCAAATCACTTGCTTTGATAATTTGATCTTTTGTCAAAAGGCAGGTTTCAATAATTACTTTTACAACCGCGTTATGATTTTTACAAATAGCAACTACTGTTGCAATATCTTGTGCCACATATTCGAAATCATTTTCTTTGAAAGCACCAATGTTCATAACTACATCAATTTCATCAGCTCCGTCTTCCAAGGCTTTATTTGCTTCAAAGGCTTTGCTATCTGTACTACAAGCGCCTAAAGGGAAGCCGACGGTTGCTGCTATTTTCACAGGGTTATCCTTAATCATTGCTTTTGCAAGGCCAACAAATGAAGTGTTTACGCAAACTGAATAAAATTCATGCTCAACTGCTTGGAAGCAAAGATCTTGTATTTCTGAAGTTATGGCATCAGCTTTTAATAGTGTGTGGTCAATGTATTTGTTTAAGTTATTCATATTTGAATTTCAATAAAATATCTTGCAGACATGAATGACTTTTAGACATTTTATTATCTCCTTTCCGTTGTTTTTATACATTAAATAAGAAGTGTATTACATCTCCGTCTTTAACTATATACTCTTTTCCCTCAGAGCGTACTAAGCCTTGTTCTTTAGCAGTAGCTAGGTTACCACCGCATTCTACTAATTTATCGTAAGCGATAGTTTCTGCCCTAATAAATCCTTTTTCAAAGTCTGTATGTATTTTTCCTGCTGCTCCAGGAGCTTTAGTTCCTTGCTTAATAGTCCAAGCTCTTACTTCCTGTACTCCAGCAGTTAAGTAAGATATTAAATCAAGTAAAGTGTAAGAAGCTTTAATTAACTTGTTTAACCCTGAATCATTAATCCCAAGTTCTTCTAAGAACATTTCTTTCTCCTCATCGTCAAGAGTTGAAAGTTCTTCTTCAATTTTACAACATAAAACAACTACTTGAGAATTTTCTTCCTTTGCTATGGATTGGACTTCTTTTACAAGCTCATTTGGAGAATCACTAGAAGCTTCATCTTCGCTAACATTGGCTGCATATATGACAGGTTTAAATGAAAGTAAATCTAATGATTTTACAAAATCAAAATCTTCATCCGTAAGATCTAAGGTTCTCGCAGACTTTCCTTCGGCGAGACAATCAAGGACGATTTGCAGTACATCAATTTCCTTTTGAAGTGATTTGTCTCCTTTAAGGTTTTTCTTTGTTTTTTCTATTCTTTTTTCGATCATTTCCATGTCTGAAAGTATTAGTTCTAGATTAATAGTTTCTATATCAGAAACAGGTGATACCTTTCCATCCACATGGACTACATTGTCATCTTCAAAACAACGAACTACATGGACAATAGCAGATACTTCTCTTATGTGTCCTAAAAACTTGTTTCCGAGGCCTTCTCCCTTAGAAGCACCTTTAACTAAACCTGCAATGTCATAAAATTCTATGCTAGTTGGTACAGTTTTCTTTGAGTTATACATTTTATGCAGAACATCTAACCTTTCATCTGGGACTGCAACAACTCCCACATTTGGCTCAATTGTACAGAAGGGATAATTTGCGGATTCTGCTCCTGCTTGTGTGATTGCGTTAAATAGTGTGCTTTTTCCTACATTTGGTAGGCCTACGATTCCAAGTTTCATTATAATTTAGCTCCTTACTTTATCTTTGTATTTTTTTATTAAAACAATATATATTACTAGGCAAGCTGCCATAGATAATAGGCTTATTAATTGTGCCTGTCTAAGGGGGCCAAACATTAAACTATCTGTACGCAACCCTTCGACAAAGAATCTTTCTAGTGAGTATAAGAAAATATATAAGAGAAAGATTTGGCCTTCAAACTTTCTTCGTTTTTCATAAATTATCAAAAATCCAAATAATATGAAGCACCATATAGATTCATATAAAAAAGTAGGGTGAACCATTTGGCCGTTTACAGGTATTGCCCAAGGCAAATCAGTAGGGCCCCCATGTGCTTCCATGTTAAAATAATTTCCCCACCTACCAATAGCCTGCCCAATTACAACTCCAGGAGCAAATAAATCTAGGCAGTTTAATATCTTTATTTTGTGGTGCTTACATACTAAGAATAATGCTAGTATTCCAAAAATAAGACCGCCATGTATAGCTAGTCCGCCTTGGTCTATTCTGACGATAGATGACAAATTGTTTGAATAAAAATCCCATTCAAAGATTACGTAATAGATGCGTGCGCCAACTATACCGCAAGGAATAGCCCATAAGTACATATCTAAAGTATGTTCTTTATTAATACTATATTTTGGTGCGCGTAGATATATTAATATGGTTGAAGTTAAAATTCCTAAGGTGATAAAAACTCCATACCACCTAATATCAAAAGAACCAAAACTAATTGCGATAGGGTCAGGCGTTGTGTTAAACATGATTACTCCTCTGTTGGGGTGAATACAAAAGGTATGATTAATAAAGTTTGTGTACCCGTAGTATAAACGTTGTAATATCTTTCTACGGCAGCAAGTTTTTGACTTTCAAGTTCCATTATTTCGTCTTCATTTAACTCGGACTTGTCTATATTTGCAATTTCTTCTGCATTAGCTATAGCAGCTACATTTTCGTTGTGTAGGGTAACAAATTCCTCTGTAGATAGAATAACAAAACTATTATTGTCACTATATACGATCCTTGTTTCAGGTCCTAAAACTACAGGAAGCAATGTGTTACTATCTGTAATTGTGTAACCTGAGGAGGTTTCGCTGCTCGGAAAAGCTTCTTTCCCTTGTAAAACTGTTTCGTAGAAACCTTGTTCACCACTAGGTTTTATTTCACCTATTTCAGAAAGTGTTAGGGCTGCACCTTCATCAACTAGTTGTTGCGGGAAATCTTTCATTAAATAATCTGGTGTAATTTCGGCTTCTTGCATTGTGTTCTCTTGGTCACTCCCTATACTTATTCGGTCTGTTGATATTAGTAAAACAAAGACAAGAATTAAAGCTAATAAAATGCAAGAAAGTAGTGTTATTAATGTTTTGGTTTTCATGTGTTACTCCTAGTAGCTATAAAATTTACATAATTAAGATATAAAATGCAAATTAAAAATATACATGCTAAATATTATACTACAAAACTACAGGTATAAACAATAGGAAGAAAAATCTTTATCCTGCAGAGAGGGCAGCGAAAATTGACAAAGTAAATTCCACCCCAACCCCAAGAGGGGGCAGAGAGGGGCCTGAAAGGGGGAGAGGGTTTTCTAATCATGCACAGGGAAATCTTTATCCTCAGAGTTTTTTATTTTAATGATAATGGCGCAAATAGTACACATATCTATATATGGTATAGAAAAAAAACAAAACTACTATATATTGGGATGATTGAAATATTATTTAAAAAAAACCAACCCAAAGTGGGTTAAAGGGGATAATTGTGGTGCATTATCCCAAAATAATGGCAAAAATACTTGAATAGTGGTATAAAATGGAGTAAAGTGGAAGTGTACATAAGGAGAAGTATAATGTTGATGGGGAAATATCAAAATTCCATAGATGCCAAGTCCAGAATGGTGGTTCCTGCTAAGTTTAGGGAGCAACTTGGTTTGAAATGTGTAATTACAACAGGTTTGGATGGATGTTTGTATATTTACCCTATGGATGAATGGAATATTTTTGTGGAAAAATTATCAAAACTCCCTATGTCAGATCCAAAAGCCAGAAAGTTTTCAAGGCATTTTTTTTCAAGTGCTTTAGAACAAGAGATAGATAGACAAGGGAGGGTAACAATTCCTCAAGAACTTAGATTGAATGCAGGAATTACCAAAGAACTTGTTACTATTGGATGCAATACTAGAGTAGAAATCTGGAGTAAGGAACTTTGGGACAGCACAGAGGAAAGTGAAGCCTTAGATATTAAGGATATAGAAGAAGGTATGGAAAAATATGAAATTTAACCATACATCAGTACTTTTAAAAGAGTGCATTGAATTATTAAAAATAAAAAAGACTGGTGTGTATGTAGATGGCACACTAGGAGGTGGTGGTCATAGCTTAGAAATTTGCAATAACTTAAACGAAAAAGGTTGGTTAATAGCAATTGATAGAGATTCAGATGCTTTAAATGCTGCAAAGGAAGTGTTAAATGGCGCTACTTGTGAAGTTAGTTTTGTTCAGAGTAATTATTCTGATATAAAAAATATATTGTCTATAAAAGGTGCAAAAGGCATAGACGGTGGATTACTGGATCTAGGTGTCTCCTCATTTCAACTAGATAGTAATAATAGAGGTTTTTCATATATGCAGAATGCACCTTTAGACATGAGAATGAACCAAACAGACTCGTTAACTGCTGAGGATGTTGTTAATAATTATAGCCAAAAAGAGTTAGTGCGGATAATTAAAGCTTATGGAGAAGAGCGGTGGGCTTCTAGAATTGGACAATTCATTGTAAAGGAGAGGGAAAAGGCACCGATAAAAGACACGGAAACTTTAGTTAGAGTCATAAAACAAGCTATTCCCGCTGGAGCAAGAAGAGATGGTCCGCATCCTGCAAAGAGAACATTTCAGGCGATAAGAATTGAAGTGAATGATGAATTAGGTCAACTAGAAAAGGCTGTAGAGGAGTTTTGTGATTCATTATATGTTGGAGGAAGGCTAGCTATTATAACCTTTCATTCTTTGGAAGATAGAATCGTAAAAGAAATATTTAATCGCAGGGCAAATCCATGTACTTGTCCTAAAGGGCTGGTAAGCTGCGTTTGTGGAAAAAAAGCAGACATAATTAAAATTACAAAAAAACCAATAGTCTCTACTATAGAAGAACTTGAGAATAATCATAGAGCGAGAAGTGCTAAGTTGAGGGTAATTGAAAAAATATAATTTGAGGCAAGCGATTAGATTGTCAAATAATAAATATAAAAGGAGAGGGGGTACTTTATGAAAGATAACTTTGCAAGAGCAGAATACAGTCAAACTTATGAATACAGGGAGTACATTCCTTATTCTGAAAGAGTTAGAAAACCTAGTTCAAGTGAACCTAGTTTTAGTAGAAATACGAAAAAACAAAGAAATGCTGTAGAAGTACCAGGTAACCGCTCTCATAACATAGAAACGGGACCAATATATCAAAATAAAAAAGTTCGAGAAAAATCAATAAATAATACTTATGTTAACAGAAAATCTTCAAGCATAAAGACGAAGAGTAAGTTTTTTGTAAGTGTTTCTTTGGTTGGGGTTTTGATGTTTGGATTGTTGGTGCTTACAGCGATTACTGCTTCGGTAAAATTTTCGGCAGGAGAAATTAAAAGTATGAACTCAGAAATCCAAAGCCAAATTGATTATCACAATGTACAATTAAAGGCAGAAACAAATGCTAAAAAAGTAGAGGAATTCGCTTTAAGTAAATTAGGAATGGTTTTTGTAGAGGAGAGTAATGAAGTTGTTTTAGGTGGAAATGATAAAAAAGAAATAGGTGAAACTATATCTTCAATACAATAGAAAAGAAAAAGAATATATTATGAAAATTAGGCAGTCTATGTCTAATTTTTTGGTTTTTAGACAAAGAAAATGCTATAATATAAATTGTTGAAAGAATATATTTTATGCCATAGTTCGCATTGGTAATAGGGGTGAATATGAAACTAGAAAAAGGTAGAAACATAGAAGTGATGACAAAAGTAAATGGAAGATTAACAATTCTCTTCTTTATATTCTTGTTAGCTATGGGGACTTTAGTTTTTAGACTAGGCTGGCAACAAATTGTTAGAGGGGAAGAGTACGAAAAAAAAGCTTTAGAAAATCATTTAATAAGCACTTCTGTAGAAGCTAGGCGAGGAGAAATCTTTGATTCTAATGGAAATGCTTTAACTCAAAGTGGGATAGGTTACGATGTAACTATTCAATATAAAGATATTGCTGGAAGCGACGAGTTATATAATGAAAATACTTATGAGGAAAATATTGAAGAGATAAGTGCTTTAGTTGGAGAAGAGTATTCGATAATTAAAAAGAAAATAGAAAGCCCTTTAGAAGAACTGGAAGAAGCAAAGAAAAGTGGTTTTTTTTCGGAAAATGAAATAAATGATTCATCAGGTGGTGAGAAAGAAGAAGGGGAAAGTGATGGAAACTTTATAGGAATAAATGAAGTGATAAGCTTTAATTTTGATCCTTACACGAACCCTGTGGTTATAAAAGAAAAAATTTCACAAGACTTAGCAGATAAAATAATTTCAGCTGAAATACCTGGTGTTGAAGTTAGAGAGAAGTTTGAAAGATACTATCCGAATGATGCGTTTGCATCACATGTTATCGGCTTTGTTAATGGTGGAGAAGGATTTACTGGAATTGAAGCATATTATAATGAAGAACTCTCAGGAGAAGATGGGCGGTGGATAATTAGTGAGGATGCTGCAGGAAATGAATTAGCAGGTAAAGAGCAAGAGTACTATCCGGCAGTGCCGGGTTCTGATGTGGTTCTTACAATTGACCAAGCTATACAATTTTATGCGGAAGATGCAGTACATAAAGCGTATGAGGAAAATGGTTCGGAAAGGGTGTCTGCCATAGTTATGGAAGTCGAGACTGGAGCAATTCTTGCATCAGCTACAGCGCCTTCATATGACTTAAACAATCCTAAAACGCCAGTAGATGAAAAAGAAAAAGAGCTCTTTAACGCGTTGACTGATAAAGAACAGAATGAATATTTGGATCAGCTTTGGAGAAACCCAATAATAAACGATGTTTATGAGCCTGGATCTACAATGAAACTTTTAACAACAGCAATGTCTTTAGAGGAAGGACAAACTAGCTTAGAGGATACTTTTTTTTGCTCAGGCACTGTAACAGTTGCGGATAGAAAAATTAATTGCTGGGTTCACCCTGGGTCTCATGGCACGCAGACCCTTGCTGAGGCGGTATCTAATTCTTGTAATCCCCCACAGGTTGAATTAGCTACCAACTTAGGGATAGAAAAGTTTTATGACTATTTAGACTTATTTGGAATGACAGAGATTTCTGGAGTAGATTATTCTAGTGAAGCAGGGCCTATACTTCAGTCTGAATCTGAAGCAGGGCCTGTAGGAATTGCAACTATTGGATTTGGACAAGGAATCGCGGTAACTCCCCTTCATATGATAACTGCAATATCTTCACTAGGGAATGAGGGGAAACTAATGGAACCGCACCTGGTGGAAAAAATCATTTCTCCTGATGGGGAAGAGGAAATAATTGAACCTAATGTTGTGAGAAGTACGGTTTCTGCGGAGACTGCAGAACAAGTGAAGTCAATCATGACTACTGTTGTTCAAGATGGGACAGCAACTGGGGCTAAGATAGCAGGATATACAGTAGGAGGCAAAACAGGGACTTCAGAAGTAGTAGGAGGCACTGGGTATACATCAGAATATGATTTATCTTTTGTTGGAATGGCTCCCATGGAGGACCCTAAAATTGCTGTTTTAATTGTGAATGAAAAACCGAGAGCCTCAGATGCTTACTCGTCAATAGCATCGATACCTTGGGTGAAAGAAATAATGGAGAATACATTAAACTACTTGAAAATTCCTTCTTCAGGTAACTTGGTAGCTTCTGAAAGTGAAAAAAAAGAAGAAAAGACAGTACCGAATGTTGTTGGAATGAATGAGAAAGAAGCAAAGGAAACTTTATCAAATGCAGGTTTTATTTCTAATATTTCGCCGAAATCAATTGAAGGCACAGACTTTGAAGTTAAAGCACAATTCCCTGTCGGAAACGAAAAGGCACCAAAGGGAAGTGTAGTATATATATATAAGGAGTAATTACATGAAGGAACTATTAGTAAAGAATATTTTAGAGAGCATTGACGGGAAGTTAGTGCTCGGAAATGGGGAAAACTCCTTTTCTAATGTTTCAAGAGATTCTAGAGAAGTGAACGCAAACACTTTATTTTTCTTTCTTATTGGAGAGAAGCTAGATGGGCATAAATTTATAAAAGATGTTACAGAGAAAGGTGTGAAAAACCTGGTGATTTCTGACTTAAAAGCTTTGCAGAATATAGATAAAGAAGTGTTAAAAGAAGGTGGGCTAAATGTGGTTTTAGTTGAAAATACTACTGTCGGATTACAACAACTTTCAAAAATGTATCTTTCAATAGTAAAGCCGAAAGTAATAGGGGTGACAGGTAGCGTTGGGAAAACCACAACTAAAGATATTGCTTATCAATTATTGAAAACGAAATATAAAACGGAAAAAACTCAAGGAAACTATAACAATGAGATAGGGGCCCCCTTAACAATATTAAACATGGAGGAAGATACAGAGGTTGCTATATTAGAATTAGGTGCTGGAAAAAAAGGTGATATCGCTTTTCTTTCAAATTTAACTAAGCCAGATATTGCAATTGTTACTAATGTCGGAATATCACATAGTGAAACGATTGGAACAAAGAAAGAAATAGCAAAAGAAAAGCTTAGCATTAGTAATTTTTTTGGAGAAAATAATACTTTGGTATTTTTCCCGGATAGAGAATTTTTAAAAGAAGAACAATATGGTAATTTTTGTCAAATTATATTAAAAAAAGAGAAGGGTAATAGGGGAGATTTAATAATTAAAAATATCAAATGTCTTGGCGAACTTGGAAGTGAATTCGATCTAGAGTATTTAGATGAAGTTGAAACATTTAGATTGGGTATTCCGGGAGAACACAATGTTATTAATTGTAGCTTAGCTATGGGTGCAGCGCTAAAATGTGGGGTAACTTTAAAAGAAGGAAAAATTGCCCTAAATGAAATTAAGATAACTGAAGGAAGGTTGACGATTAAAGAAAAAAATCAAATTAAAATTATTGATGACTCATATAATGCAAGCCCCGATTCGATGAAAGCTGCGATAGATGTGTTGTGTTCCATGGATGCAAATAGAAGAGTCGCTTTTCTTGGAGATATGTTAGAACTAGGGGATTTATCTGAGGCGTCTCACTTAGAAATTGGTAAGTATGTAAGAACAAAAAATGTTGATGTAATTGTTGCCATAGGAAAAGAAGCTAAGAATATTTTAATAGGGGCAAAAAAAAATGAAAAAGATATTGACGAAAGTAATGTAATGATTATACACTATAAAGATAGGCATGATGCCATAGACGATTTAAGTGAACTGGTAAAAAAAGGAGATGCAGTTTTAATTAAAGGGTCTAGAGGTATGAAATTAGAAGAAATAATTGAGAGTTTATAGGAGTGTAGAATGAGTTATGCGAATTTAGTTATTATAGCCTTGCTAGGGTTTTTAGCGGCTTTAGTTTTGACCTCTGTATTAATTCCTGTATTAATACATAAACAAATGGGACAAAACATTAGGGTTGAAGGGCCGAAAGCTCATCAAAAAAAAGCAGGAACGCCTTCAATGGGTGGAGTTTCAATTATAATATCCACAATATTAGCGGCAGGAATTGGAGGTTTTGTTTCGATAGATACTGTGATTATAGGGGTTTCATTCATTGGGTTTGGGGTTATTGGATTTATTGATGATTACCTAAAGGTAATAAAGAAAGTCAATTTAGGTCTAAGGGCTTATCAAAAATCAGGATTGCAGTTGATGCTGGCTATCTTACTTTCGATTTATATTGCTTATTTTAGTGATATAGGCACAGAAATTTATATTCCGTTTGTTAAATTATATTTTGATATTGGTATTTTCTATGTTCCGTTTGCAGTATTTACTATTTTGGCAATAGTTAATGCGGTTAATTTAACAGATGGCTTAGATGGGCTTGCCTCAGGAGTTACTGTTTTAGTCGGATTGTTCTTGTCTATTTTGGCAATTTACTTAAAAGCAGATTCAGTTGGAGTATTCACTATTGCGCTTACAGGGGCATTAATAGGATTCTTGATGTATAATAAAAATCCTGCGAAAATATTTATGGGAGACACAGGTTCACTAGCTTTAGGTGGAGGTATTGTAATTGCTGCACTTTTGATGAAGATGCCATTAGTATTACCGATAATTGGAATAGTGTATCTTTTGGAAGCTCTCTCTGTTTGCTTACAAGTAGGATATTTTAAAATCTCTGGAGGTAAAAGAATATTTAAAATGGCTCCATTACACCATCATTTTGAACTGTCTGGGCTTAAAGAAACTAAAGTTGTGATAATGTTTTGGATAATCACGTTAATTGCCTGTGGAGTAGGTGTGTTAGGAGTATATTAAACATGGATATTAGAAACAAAAAGATTATTATTGTTGGGCTAGGGAAATCAGGGCTTTCAGCATCAAAAGTGCTAACTAGTATGGGATGTGAAATCTCTATTAAAGACGATAGAACATTTGAAGAGTTAGGGAAAGAAGGAAGAAAATTCATTGAAGATGAAAAACCAACTACCTTCCTAGGGAGAGAAGGTGTAGTTGCTGAAGCTTATGATATAGTTGTCGTTAGCCCTGGAGTAGCATTGGATAACCCTACTGTTTTTAATCAGAATGCAAAAGGAAGCAAGGTTATTGGAGAACTAGAGTTGGCCTATAAAATAGGAAAAGGAAGCTTTATTGGAATCACAGGGACTAATGGAAAGACTACTACTACTTCTTTAGTTGGGGAAATTTTCAAAAAAAGTAAAAGAGATACTCGAATAGTAGGGAATATTGGAAAGCCTGTTGTAGAGGAGGCTCTAAGAAGCAATGAAGAGACTTGGTTTGTTACAGAAGTTTCTAGCTTTCAACTTGAAACCGTTGAAAGCTTTAAACCAAAGGTTGCAGCAATACTTAATTTGACGCCAGATCACTTAGATAGGCATAATACAATGGAAAACTATGGATTGATTAAAGCAAGAATTGCAAAAATGCAAGATGAAGCTGATTTTTTAATATTGAACTTGGACGATAACGAACTTAAAAAAATTAATTACAACAGCAAGACGAAAAAAGTTTACTTTACAAAGAATAACAAGGTATCTCTAGGCACATTCATTAAAGATAATAGTATTTATTTAATGGATGAAAAGGGAAAAGAACGAAAGGTTATAGAAGTTGAAAAACTCCCACTACCAGGCACTCATAATTTAGAAAATACTTTAGCCGCTGTTGCAATTTGCTATTTTAGCGGAATAAGCATAGATGTGATTAAAAAAGGAATATTGTCATTTCAAGGAGTTGAGCATAGAGTAGAAATTTTCCTTGAGGAAAAAGGTGTTAAATATGTTAATGACTCTAAAGGAACAAATTCAGATGCTACAATAAAGGCGCTAGAAGCACTGGGAAACAATATTCATCTCCTAGCTGGTGGCTATGATAAAGGTGGAGACTATGAAGAAATGCTGACTTATGGAAAAAATAGAATAAAAGGAATTTACCTAATTGGGGAAACAAAAAACAAAATATTTTCGCAAGCAAAATTGTTGGGATATGAAGAAGTACATTTATTTGAATCGCTAAATGAATGTGTGGAGAAGGCAATTAAAAATGCAAAAGAAGGAGATTCTGTCTTACTTTCCCCTGCTTGTGCAAGTTGGGATATGTATCCTAACTATGAAGTTAGGGGTAGAGAGTTTAAAGAGCTTGTAATAGAAAACGTAAAGAGACGCGCTAATGAAAGTTGAGAAAAACAAGAAAAAGAAAAAAATTAGGGCAATAGGACTCGCTAAGTATCCAGCTGATATACTATTGATAATGCTTGTTGTAATACTAATAGTTTTTGGAACTTTAATGATTTTCAGTGCCAGTTACCATAACCTGATTGCCAATGGAGGAAATCCGTTTTCTACTCTGTTTAGGCAATTGATGTGGGTCGCAGTAGTATTTGTCGTATTACGTGCTCTATCAGTCTATGATTGCAATCGTTATAAAAACATAGCAAAACCCATATATGGAGTAGCTGTAATATTATTGCTATTGCTATTTATCCCTGGTGTTGGAACAGAAGTTAATGGTTCTGTCAGATGGATATATATTGGTCCAATTTCTATAATGCCAGGAGAGATTGCGAAGATAGCTATGATCGTTTTTTTTGCATGGCTGCTATCAAAAAATGGAAAATTTGCTGGAGCCTCTACATATGGATTGCTTACACTAGTAATCTCTAGTGGAGTGATACTGGTGCTAGTAGGTATAGAGAATTTATCAACGGCCCTAACAATTGGGTGTATAATAATAATAATGGAAATAATAGCAGGGGTTAAAAAAAGTCATTTACTTATTGCGGCTTTGATTGCAGTAATTGGAGGAATTTTCTTGATTTTCTCGGATTCTTTACAGTATAGATTAGCAAGGTTTAGTAACTTCATGGATCCTTTTGCAGATGCTTCAGAAACTGGATATCAAGTAGCCAACGGATTAAAAGCGTTAGGAGCTGGAGGACTCTTTGGAGTTGGACCAGGGAAAAGTGTTCAAAAGGCCTTATATCTACCAGAATCGCAAAACGACTTTATATTAGCAATAATTGGAGAAGAATTAGGGTTTGCTGGGACTTCACTATTAATGATCGTTTATGTGTTAATTGTTTGGCGATGCTTAAAGATAGCTATGGAGGCTAATGATCTATATCAAAAATTATTGGTTGGCGGAGTAATTGGAATGATAGGGGTTCAAGTAATCTTTAATGTTGCTGTTGTGACCGCAACAATGCCGCCGACTGGAGTTGCTTTACCGTTCGTAAGCTATGGTGGAAATGCGTTGTTAGTATGTGCAGCAGGGATTGGAATAGTTTTGAATGTTTCAAGGCAAAACGAAAAAAGAAAAGAAATGGAAAAAGAAGGGGAGCTATTATGAGGATACTGATAACTGGAGGAGGCACTGGCGGACATGTTTACCCGGGGATAGCTATTGCTGAAAATTTTCTGGGGGACGGAGAAAAAAATGAAATACTTTTTGTCGGAACTGATGATGGTTTAGAAAGCAAAATTGTACCTCAACATGGATATGAAATTGAGTTCATAAAAGCGAGGGGAATAGATAGGCGTAACTTGATTAATAACAAGAAATTTTTAAAAGAATATTTTGAAGGGAAAAAGAGAGCTCTTGAAATATTAAAATCATTTGCACCTGATGTTGTTATAGGGACAGGAGGATATGTGTCTGGAGCCGTGATAGATGCTGCTACTAAGCTGAAGATTCCTGTATATATTCAAGAACAAAATGTATTTCCTGGTTTAGCCAATAAAGTTCTTTCCAGAAAGGCAAAAAAAATATTTCTAGGATTTAAAGGGGCAACTGAGCACTTTAATCCTAAGAAAAAAGTGGTTGTTTCAGGAAACCCAATTACAACAAAATTTGAAAACTTAGACAAGGCCGAATGTAGGAAAAAAATTGGATTAAAAAAGGATACATTTGTAATTACAATTTTTGGGGGGAGTTTAGGCGCAGGAAGGATTAATGAGTATGCGCTTAAACTAATTGAAGAGTATCATGCGAAAGCAGAAATTGAAATTGTGCTTATTACGGGGCTTAATTATTTAGAGAAAACTAAAGCGGAAGTGGAGAGAATTATCGAAAAAAGCGGAGGGAACAATGACAATATCCATATCTTTGACTATGTATATGATATGGAAAACTATATGGAAAGTGCAGATCTTGTAATAGGAAGAAGTGGAGCATTAACAGTATCGGAATTATTATTTTTAGGAAAACCCTCAATATTTATTCCTTCTCCAAATGTGACGAAAAATCATCAATTTTTTAATGCGGAAGAAGCTGCGGAAAAAGGACCTGCTATAGTGATTGAAGAGAAAGACATTGAAGGGTTGTTAGATGTAGTTAAAGGGTTAATTGAAAATGAAGAGATGTACAGAGAATTGTTGAAAAAAGGAGACCTTCAAAAAGGAATTAATGGGGCTGAAATAATAGTTGAGATTATTAAAAATAATTTAAAAAACAATAAATAAGGAACGCGATAATAGCGAAATGAAAGATTTTATGTTAGGGAAAAAAACTGAAGAGTACCGCCCAAAAATAAATACAGAAGACGTTGATCAGGAAATAGTAACTGAGCCAAAAAAGAAAAGCCGTAAAGAAATAAAAATTAGAAAGAAAAGGAATAAGAAAAAAGGGAAGAGAAGAAGAAATAGGAATTACCTTCTTTGGATTTTTTTGATTCTAATTATTATTGCAGCAGTGGTGGTATTTCTTTCTTCTGATTTTTTTAATGTCAAAAAAATTACTGTAGAAGGAGTAACAAAATATCAGCCAGAAGATATTGTTGAATTAAGTAAAATGAAAATGGGAGATAATATCTTTGCAATTGAAAACAGCAAAGGAACTAAAAAAGTCGAAGAATTACCTTATGTGAAAAGCACAAGTGTGAAAAGACAACTACCCGATGAGATAATATTCCAAGTAGAAGAAAGGCAACCTCAAGCAGCTGTATTTTTTGAAAAAGAGTACTACGTTGTTGATGAAGAAAAAGTAGTTGTAGATACATTTGATTCTGTAGAAACTATCCCAATTATTGAAAATATCAAGGTGAAAAAGAGTGAAGAAGGGCAGGAACTCAATATTGAGAACTCAAAGCTATTAGAAAAAAATCTAGAGATAATAGTGGAAGGAAAGAGTGCTAACATTAATTTTTATAGTGTAGGGATTAATGCTAAAAATGATGAAAATGTAGAAGCTGCTTCAAGTGTTCTTTATATTACACCTACTCTTATATGCAGAGGAAAGGTGGAAGAAGTGCTAGCCGTTATTAAAGGCGGTTACTTTGAAGAAATGCTAGCTACGCTAGAGCAGAGAAATATAACGCGGGGAACAATTACGGTATATGGAGATGATAAATGTGTGTTTTCGCCAGAAATTAAGTGATTTTATAAAATATCTTTATATTAATTTTAGAACGCAAATTGAATAATAATGAACTATATTATTGATAATGAAAATAGTTCAAACTAATCGAAAAAATTGTGCAAAACTGCGAAAAAATGTGATATAATTGTACATGTGCAATGTATATTTATATCGAAAGATAGTTTAGGAGGATAGAAATGTTACAATTTGAATTAAGCGAGGAAAGAACTGCAAATATTTTAGTAATAGGAGTAGGTGGAGCAGGAAGTAATGCAGTAAATAGAATGATTGAAAGTGGAACAAATGCAGTTGATTTTATGGTTATCAATACAGATAAACAAGCACTTGCAAACTGCTCGGCAGAAAACAAACTTCAAATTGGAGAAAAATTAACTAAGGGACAAGGCTCTGGAGGGAACCCAGAAGTAGGACAAAAATCTGCGGAAGAAAATGTAGAAGATATAACAAAGTTTATGCGTGGATATGAAATGGTATTTATCACTGCTGGATTAGGAGGCGGGACTGGTACAGGTGCTGCACCAATAATAGCTAGAGTTGCAAAAGAAATGGGAATATTAACGGTAGGTGTTGTTACAAAGCCATTTTCTTTCGAAGGAGGGAGAAGAGCTAAGCATGCGGCCAAAGGAGAAGAATATTTAGGTAAATTCGTAGACTCATTAGTAGTTGTGATGAATGATAGAATATTAGATGTTTCTGATAACGACACAGGATTGTTGGATGCATTCCAAAAAGCTGATGAAGTTTTAAAGCAAGGTGTGCTTGGCATTACAAGCTTAATAACAGAAGATGGACTGATAAATCTAGATTTTGCTGATGTTGAAACTGTTATGAGAAATAGAGGCATAGCTCATATGGGAGTTGGTAGTGGAAAAGGCGATCGAAAAGTGACTGATGCAATTAAAAATGCGTTGGAAAGCCCTCTTTTAGAAACTTCTGTAGCAGGAGCAAAAGCAATATTAATAAATATTGTTGGCGGAAAAGAGATTAAAATGAAGGAAGTTAGCGATATAGGTGAGCAAATTCAAATGGCAGCAAACGAAGATGCAATTATTATTTTAGGGGCCTCAATAAAACCAGAATTAAATGATGAATTATTACTTACGGTAATTGCTACGGGGTTTGATGAAGAAGAAGTGTATGAAGCAGCAGAAGCTTTACATAAGGAAAAGGCTTCAATGTTTGGACTTAAACCGAATGATACTCAGTACAATTCAAATGTCCAACAACAAACAGCGCCTCAACCTCAAGAGGTGGTGGTAGAGGAGGAACAGCCAGAGCAGCCAAAAGAAAATAAATTTTTCATGCCAGACTTCTTACAAGGAAATTCAGGGACAAAAAATCCATTGGAGTAATAGCAAAAAACAAAAAGCCGGAAACTCCGGCTTTTTACAGTATAGATAGATAAAAAAATGAAAGAAATAATAAGTTCTAAAGAAAATAAGATTTATAAAAGACTGATAAAATTACATCAGAAAAAACAACGTGACAAAGAAAGTGCATATCTAGTTGAAGGAGAAAATCTAGTATTAGATAGCGCCAAAAAAGGGACTGTTGAGTTAATTGTTTTTTCAAAAAAATATTATGAAACAAAGGGATTAGATAGATTTAAAAAAATATTGGAAGCTAGAGTGAACTATTTAATTTTAGATGAAAAACTGTTTGATAGTGTATCTGAAACAGAAACTCCACAAGGTGTTCTTGGAATTTCTCGAAAAAAGGTATATACTATTGAAGATTTTTTTTGTAATATTAATAAAATAGTAGTACTAGATAAGGTTCAAGATCCTGGTAATGTAGGAACTATAATTAGGACAGCGAAAGCTACGAAGCATAGTATAATTATTTTAAAGGGCACAGCAGACCCATATAGCCCGAAAGTTGTAAGATCAACAATGAGTGCTATTTCAGATATACCAATACTTTTTTTTGAAAACTCCAAAAAATTGGTAGAATTACTTAAGAAAAAAAATATTACACTTGTTGGAGGAGATGCTAATGGGAATGTTTCTTACAAGGATATTAGAAATCATGAGAATGTTGCAATTGTATTGGGAAATGAAGCTAATGGTATTTCTGAGGAACTAATAGCATCACTAGATAAAAAAGTATCAATACCAATGGAAGAAGGCATTGAATCGTTAAATGTAGCAGTAGCAGCAGGGCTAATGATGTATGAGTCATATAGTAAATAAAAATTGATTAAAATAAGTATAAAGGCGAGGGAATTATGCAAAATCAACTAAACGAAATAATATTAAGAGCAAAAGAAAATATAAAAGAGGCAGACTCTTTAGGAAGACTAGAAGAATTAAGAATTTCTTTTTTAGGAAAAAAGGGGGAAATCACATCAATATTAAAAGGTATGAGCGCCTTATCTAAAGAAGAAAAGAAAGAATTAGGACAGCTTGCTAACAGTGCAAGAGAGGAGGTAGTTTCTTTACTTGATGAGACTATTCTCAAAGTAAAAGAAAAAGAAGAAAAATTGGCTTTTATCAAAGAGAAAATTGATGTTACAGAGCCAGGTAAAAGAAAAAAATTAGGGTCAAAGCATCCTATTACAGTTACAATAGATGAAATAAACAAGATATTAATGTCAATGGGATTTGCAGTAGCAGAAGGGCCTCAAGTAGAAACGGTATTTAATGTTTTTGACGCATTAAATTCCCCTCCTAACCACCCTTCAAGATCTTTGACAGATACGTTCTATATTTCGGAGGACATAGTATTAAGAACACATACATCATCTGTGCAAATTAGAACTTTGTTAAGTGAAAAACCTCCAATAAAAATAATAGCGCCTGGTAGGTGCTTTAGATGCGATACCCCTGATGCAACTCACTCACCGATGTTTCATCAAGTAGAAGGGTTACTGGTTGATAAGGGGATTACAATGGCAGACCTTAAAGGAACTTTAGATACTTTAGCGAAAAAGCTTTTTGGTGAAGAAACTAAAACTAACTTTAGACCGCACCATTTTCCATTTACTGAACCAAGTGCTGAAATGGATGTATCGTGTTTTAAATGTAATGGAGAAGGTTGCCGCATATGTAAAGGAAGCGGATGGATTGAAATATTAGGCTGTGGTATGGTTCACCCTAATGTTTTAGGCGTTGGTGGAATTGATACTGAAGAATATTCTGGATTTGCTTTTGGAATGGGTGTTGAAAGAATAGCAATGCTAAAATATGGAGTAGAGGATATTAGGTTGTTCTACGAAAATGATATGAGATTTATTGAGCAGTTTAAGTAATCATAGGGGGAAATAATTATGTTAGTGCCTATTAAGTGGCTAAAAGAGTATATTAGTGTTGATGTAGAAACAGCAACATTTTGCGAAAAGATGATAATGTCAGGATCTAATGTGGAAACAACAGAAACCCTTATGGAAAATGTTGAAGGTGTTTTAGTTGGAAAGATTCAAAGTGTAGAGAAACACCCTGATGCAGATAAGCTAGTAGTTTGCAAGATTGATATTGGAAAAGAGCAACTTTTAACAATTGTAACAGGGGCTTCAAATGTTTTTGAGGGAGCTTTGGTTGCAGTTGCAACAGATGGAGGGACAGTTCCAGGACCACTTCACGGCAAACCAAAAGAATCTGGTGGAGTTAAAATAAAAAAAGGAAAACTAAGGGGAGTTGAATCGGAGGGAATGCTCTGCTCTCTTAGCGAACTTGGATTTGAAGAAAAGGTCATGCCGATTTCACAAAGAGAAGGCGTTTGGATTCTTGATGAGAGTATGAAGGTTGGAGAAGATATTAGAACAGCCAGTGATCTTTTTGATCAGGTTGTTGAATTTGAAATTACACCAAATAGAGCAGACTGTCTTTCAATGATTGGAATGGCAAGGGAAACAGCAGCTACATTTGGAGGAAGAGTTAATTATCCAGTTACAGAAGTTCCTACAGATGAGGGGACAGCAAAGGAATATATAAAAATTCAAATTGAGGATGAAGAGTTATGTAGTAGGTATATGGCAAAGATAATTACAGATGTAAAAGTGGAACCATCACCTTGGTGGCTACAGAAAAGACTTATAGCGGCAGGCATGAGACCTATTAATAATATTGTAGATATAACAAACTTTGTAATGCTAGAGTATGGACAGCCTTTGCATGCCTTTGACATTAGTGATGTTGAAGGAGGAAAGATAGTAATTGGTAGAGCTAATGAGGGCGAAATATTCACAACATTAGATGAAAAAGATAGAAAATTAGATGATTCAATGCTAATGATTAAAGATGCCCGCAAGAATGTTGCAATTGCAGGTATTATGGGTGGTTTGAATTCTGAAATAAAAGAAGAAACTAAAACAATTTTATTAGAGGTTGCTAACTTTAATGGCGATAGTATAAGGAAAACTTCTAAGACGCTTAGCCTCAGAACAGAAGCTTCTTCTCGTTTTGAAAAAGGAATAGATCCGAATATTTGTGAATTAGCAGGAGAGAGAGTTTGCCAATTAATTAAGGAAACAAAGGCAGGAATAATAGTTGAAGGGACAGTTGACAACTATCCGAAAAAATTCAAAAGTGTTACTACAAAAGTTAGAACTGATAGAGTAAATAATTTATTAGGAACAGATTTGTCACAAGAGGATATGATTAGAATTTTGGAAACCCTTGAGATAAAATGTGAAAAAGATGGGGATGATATATTAGCAACACCTCCTACAGTTAGATTAGACCTTGTAAAAGAAATAGATTATGTAGAAGAAGTTGCTAGAATTTACGGCTATGATAACCTACCAATGACAATTCCTGCTGGTAGCAGTGCTTCTGGAAAGAAGCCAGAAAGAGCTTTCATCGACTTAGCGAAGGAAGTAATGTGCGCCTTAGGGGCAAATGAAATTCAGACCTACTCATTTGTAAGCCCGAAAGATATAGATAGAATAGGGTTAGATGATGATGTTTGGGAAAGGAATTTTGTTGAACTAAGAAACCCTCTCGGAGAAGAAAACTCAGTAATGAGAACGATTTTAACACCGAGTCTTCTTGAAGTAATGGGTAGAAATTTCTCTAGAAATATTACAGACCTTAGAGCATTTGAAATAAATACTACTTTTAGTAAAAGCCTTTCAGAAGAGGATATTCTTCCGTTGGAAGAAATAGGAATGGTAATAGGCCTTTATGGAAAGGAAGAAGATTTTTTTACTCTCAAAGGAGTAGTTGAAGAACTGTTGGAGAAATTAGGTATTAAAGAACTAAACTTTGAAGCTGAAAGTGAATATCCCGCCTATCATCCTGGAAGGTGTGCAAGAATACAGGTGGGAGAAGAAGAAATTGGGATTATGGGAGAGATTCATCCATCAGTTAGAAAAGGATATGGAATTGATACTAAATGCTATGTCTGCGAGTTTTTCTTTGATGGAATATTTAGAAATGCAAAGAAAGAAATTTTTTATAGTCCCCTACCTAAGTATCCTGCAATTACAAGGGATATTGCACTGATTGTAGAAGCAGATGTTCAAGTTGGTGATATAAAGAAGGTAATAAAGGAAAATGGAGGGAAGCTCCTAGAAAAGGTCGAGCTTTTTGATGTATACAAAGGAAAACAAATTGATGAAGGGAAGAAAAGCGTAGCATTTGCTATGGCCTATAGAGACAAAGAAAAAACATTGACTGACGAAGAAGTGGGTAAAGTGTATAATGAAACTTTGAAAGCTTTAGAATCTAAGTTTAAAGCAATATTAAGAGAAATTTAGGAGGTCAAGAATGGATAATAACAAAGTTACTGTTAGGATTATGGGACAAGAGTATACAATTGTTGGAGATACTTCTAAAGATACAATGCTGCAAGTAGCCTCATATGTAGATGAGGTTATTGGGAATGTTCATTCACAATGCAAAAAAGGAACTACTTCTTCAGTAGCTATTTTGTCAGCCGTTAATATTACGCAAGAATTATTTGAGTGTAAGAATGAAGTTGTAAAGGCGAAGTTTGAGATAGCTAATGTAGAACAACGCGCTCAAAGATTTAAACAGCTTTGGGAAGAAGCTAAGAATAATTACGATTCATATAAAGACGAAAACACTAAGATGATGGATCAAAATCAAGCTCTCGTTACTCAATTAAAAGAAGCAAGGCAAATTGCAGAACAAGCATTAGCAGAGAATATTAAGTCAGAACTTAGTGAAGAAGTTTATGATGAAGTAAATGCAATTAAAGAAAAATATAAGGACTTAGAAAGTAGTTTTTTTGATTTGCAAATGGAGAATATAAAACTTAAAAGTGAATTAGATAAGTCAAAAGTAGAAGAAAAATAGAAAGATGTAATAAATGACCGAAAGAACATTAAGGATATTAGAATATAAAAAAATAATTGATCTCCTTAAGAACCAGGCTGGGTCAGAACTTACTAGGGCAATGATTTCAGAGTTAATGCCATTCACCAGCGGGTTAAAAATAAAAGAGGGGCTTAAAGAAACAACAGAAGGGGTAAGGCTTTTAGTACATAAAGGAGCCTTACCTCTTGGTAATTTTTATGATATTTCACCTGCCGTAGATTTGGCGAACAAAGGAGGAACGCTTTCTCCTAGGCAGTTACTCCATATTTATTATAATTTGATGGTAACTAGACAGACAGTAAAGTTTATTAAGGAAGATGTCCCTGAAATACCAATTATTGAGGGCTTGATTTCTGCTCTTTCTGTTCATAAAGATACAGAAGAAGAAATAGATAAATGTATATTATCAGAAGATGAAGTTTCTGATAATGCTAGTACAGAGTTAAGAAATATTAGACGCTCCATAACAAGGAAAAACGAAGAAATAAGGGTGAAACTTAATCAACTAGTAAGTTCTACAGATAATAAAACTATGCTACAAGACTCAATAGTGACTATGAGAGATGGCAGATACGTAATACCAGTAAAGACAGAGCATACAAGTAGATTTCCTGGAATCGTTCATGATCAATCCGCAAAAGGATCTACCGTTTTTATTGAGCCACAAGCTGTAGTTAATTTAAACAATCAGCTCAGAGAACTTGAAATTGCTGAAAAAAAGGAGATTGCAAGGATATTAAAAGAACTTAGTGAAAGGGTTTCTGAAATTTCAAGAGAATTAAAAGGCAATTTAAATATATTGGGAAAACTTGACTTTTTGATGGCAAAATCAAAACTAGCCCAAAGTTTAAAATGCGAAGAACCAACTGTAGAAGAAGATGGTTACATAGACTTAAAAAATGCTAGACATCCATTTATTCCTAATGAAATAGTAGTTCCTACAAATGTTAAATTAGGAGATGATTATAGTACATTAATTATTACAGGCCCTAATACGGGTGGAAAAACTGTAAGTTTAAAAACAGTAGGATTACTATCTATGATGGCCCAAACCGGCCTTCATATTACGGCGAATCAAGGGAGTAAACTTCCAATATTTACGAATATTTATGCAGACATTGGAGATGAACAGAGCATAGAGCAAAGTCTTAGTACCTTTTCATCTCACATGACTAATATTATTGACATAGTTAAAAATTGCGATTCGAAATCTTTAATATTATTAGATGAACTGGGAGCGGGAACAGATCCGATGGAAGGGGCAGCCCTTGCAATTTCAATATTAGAGAATATGTATGAAAAAGGCGCATTAATTTTAGCTACTACTCACTATACAGAGCTAAAAAAATATGCTTTATCTACAAAGGGGATTGAAAATGCTTCAATGGAATTTAATGTAGAAACCTTAAGCCCTACATATAAGCTTGTAATAGGAATCCCAGGAAAATCTAATGCTTTTGATATTTCTGAAAAGCTTGGATTAGAAGCCTCAATTATAGAGGAGGCTAGAGAACTGTTAAGTTCAGATGCATTAAAGTTTGAGGAAGTGGTTTCGGCTATTGAAGAAGATAAGAAAAAGGCAGAAGAAGAGCGAGATCAAGCCATAATAATTAATATTGAGATGAAGAAACAGGAAGAAGAGGCGAGAAAGCAATTAGACCAAGCCAATAGAGATAGAGACAGTATTATTAATAAGGCTAAGGAAGAAGCTAGAATTTTAATTGAAGATGCAAAGGAACTTTCGAAGCAGGTTCAAGAAGAACTTAGAGAATTAAATAAAATTGAAAGCTTAGGAGAGAGAAATAAAAGATTAGATGACAGTAAAAAAAGAATTAAAGATGCGGCTGGTAGATATAGAGAAAAAATAATTAAAGAGGTAAATGATAACCCTGTAACCTTAGATCAAGTTAAGGTTGGAGATAGAGTAAAGGTTCTAACTCTTAATCAAAATGGAGAAGTGATAAGTCTTCCAAATAGTAAAGGCGAAATAATGGTTCAAATCGGAGTAATGAAAATTAAAGTGAACTTCCAAGATCTTAAATTAATCAACCAAGGAAAGCCTAAGAAGAAAAAAACATCTTCCAAATCTACTTATGGAGGTATTTACAAAAGTAAGGCACAAAATATCATGCCAACTGTAAATGTAAGAGGGCAAAGATTAGAAGAGGCTGTAGAAAATGTGAGCAAGCACTTAGATGATGCTTCAATTGCTGGTTTAGAAGAGGTTACGATTATTCATGGCAGAGGGGAAGGAATACTAAAAAAAGGAATACATCAAATGCTTAAAAATAAAAGAGAAATAAAATCATTTAGGCCTGGAGAATTTAACGAAGGTGGAGATGGAGTTACAATAGTAAAACTATAGGAGGTAGACGTGAAAGATTATAAAGAAATAATAGCTGAAGTTATTTCAGAGGAAGTGTCTGAGCTTAGCAAAGAGGAAATTAAGGAATTGGTTGAAGTTCCAACCGATGAAACTATGGGAGATTATGCATTTCCATGTTTTAAGTTAGCTAAAATTTTTAGAAAAGCTCCTCCTATGATAGCGGAAGAAATAGCGAATAAAATTAAAGGAAGTAAGGTCTTTGAAAAAGCAGAAAATGTAAATGCATATGTAAACATGTACATCGATAAAAAGAACTTAGTTGAAATGGTTGTTTCAGAAGTAAATCAACTTGAAGATGATTATGGGAAAAGCGAATTAGGGCAGGGAAGAAAAGTGATAGTAGAGTTTTCGTCTCCCAATATTGCAAAGCCTTTCCATATTGGACACATTAGGAGCACCGTAATAGGCAACTCAATCTATAAAATATATGATGCACTAGGGTATGATACTGTTAGAATTAATCATTTAGGCGATTATGGAACTCAATTTGGAAAAATGATTTGTGCTTACAGAAGGTGGGGGAAGAAGGAAGATGTTATTAATGCTCCTATAAAAACATTACTCTCATACTACACGAAGTTCCATGTTGAAGCAGAAAATGATGATACATTAAATGATGAAGCAAGAGAAATTTTCAAAAACCTAGAAAATGGTTCACAAGAAGAAGTGGAATTGTGGCAGTGGTTTAGGGATGAGAGTTTAAAAGAGTTTGGAAAAGTATATGATATGCTTGGAATTTCATTTGATTCCTATGCTGGCGAGAGTTTCTATTCTGATAAAATGGAAAGAATTTTAAATGAACTAGAAGAGAAAAATTTGCTAGTAGAATCTGAAGGGGCGCAGATAGTAGACCTAGAAACTGCCGGATTGCCACCTGCTCTAGTAAAAAAGAAAGATGGATCAACACTTTATATTACTAGAGATATAGCTGCGGCTATTTATAGAAAAGAAAACTATAATTTTTATAAGAACATATATGTAGTGGCCTCTCAGCAAAATCTGCATTTTCAACAGTTGATTGAAATTGTAAATCTTCTTGGTTATGACTTAGGGAAAGATTGTAGGCACATTCCTTTTGGATTAGTGAGTTTAGAAGATGGTACAATGTCTACCAGAGAAGGTAGGGTGGTGTTTTTAGAAGATGTGTTAAACAAAGCAGTAGAGAAGACCAGAGAAGTAATTATTGAAAAAAATGTTCTTACTGATAATATTGATAAGACTGCAGAAGAAGTTGGTATAGGAGCTGTTATATTCCAAGAACTTTCAAATAATAGGATTAAAGATTATGTTTTTAGTTGGGATAAGGTCCTAAATTTCGAAGGTGAGACTGGCCCATATGTTCAGTATACTCATGCAAGGGCAGCAAGTGTACTAAGAAAAGCGGAAACTGAGGAAGTGGAAATAGCAAAGTCAGGGAAAATAGACCTAAAATATATTGCAACAGATAGAGCTTTTGAACTTGCTAAGCTAATATATAAATTCCCGGAAGTGGTTGTTGAAGCAGGAGAAAGATGCGAGCCATCGATAGTTACAAGACATATAGTGAATGTGGCACAAGGTTTTAACCGCTTTTATCATGATGAACATATTTTAGTGGAAAATAAAGAAGAGAGAGTTGCAAAACTTGCATTAGTATTAGCGGCTAAGCATACGATAAAAAATGGGCTAGACCTATTAGGAATTAAAGCTCCAGATAAAATGTAGGCCAAATATTTATTGTAAAGGATAAAGATGGTTCTAAATTAAATATCAGTATGAAAAATAATCAAAAAATAAAAAACACAGAATACAAATAATTTAGATAAATGGAGGAAATGACTTAAATGAGATATGAAGGAAGCATATATAGACCCCCAAGTGAGGCGCGAAGTTTAATTGTACAAATAACCATTGGGTGTGCTCATAACGCATGTACTTTTTGTAGCATGTTCAAGGACAAAACTTTTAGAATTAGAGACCCTAAGGAAGTTTTGGAAGACATAAATGATGCAAGAGGCAGATATAGAAACATCGATAAGATTTTTCTTGCGGATGGTGATGCTCTATGTCTATCAAACGATAAGCTTTTACTAATTCTTAACCACATAAGAAAAGTCTTTCCTGAATGTAGAAGGGTTGGGATTTATGGAAGTCCACATGATGCGCTTAGAAAAAGTAAGGAAGAGCTTGTAGAACTTAAAGAAGCGGGGTTAGGAATTATATATATAGGTGCTGAATCAGGTTCGGAAGAAGTTCTCAAGCGGATAAAAAAAGGAGTTACTGGAGAGCAATTAATTGAAGGGGTTAGAAAAATTGAAAGTGCAGGAATTCCAGCTTCAGTTACATTTATTTCTGGGATGGGAGGAAAAGAGCTTTGGAAAGAGCATGCCATTGAAACTGGAAAAATGATATCGAGAATGGAGGCTAGTTATGTTAGTCTTTTAACATTAATGCTAGATCCAATAACTGAAATATACAAGCAAATCAATAACGGAGAATTTAAGTTGTTATCAGCAGAAGAGATTGTTGTTGAAACTGCATTAATGCTAGACAATATTAATTTGAAAAAAGCCTGTGTATTTAGGAGTAATCATGCTTCAAACTATGTATCGTTAAAAGGTACTTTACCAGAGGATATTGGACAAATGAAAAAAGAACTTGAAGAAGTTATGCAAGATCTAGATATGCTTAAAGATGAACGATTTAGAAGGCTATAAATACAAAAGATACAATTTTCAAATGTTAGAGACTTAGATTGGCTTGATATTTATTTGAATTTGATTTAAAGTTATTTATGTTTGTTAGAAGGTGTGGGTGAATATTATGAATGATATTACAAAAAGAGAAGACCGAATAGGGATGTACCTAATAGATAAACTAAAACCTTATGTATTTGCTGAGTTTTCAGAAGAGTACATAAAAAAGATTAAAGCTCCAGAATCCATTAAAGGAGTGCCAATACCACTTAGGAAAGAAGATTTACAGACATTTGCTGGAGGATCAGGAGTTTCTGGCAATATAATTGCAGAGAATATGGCCTTTGTTATGGGATGTGATCCTAAGTTTAAATATGCTACAGAATATAGAGAATTTTTGCTAAAAATATTCAACTATAAAATATATGAAGGCATGCTAAAAAAAGGCAGAGATGCAGCAGAAAAAGAAGATTACATATATGCTTGTATTCAGTTTAGAGCTAGCTTAGTTATGAAGCCGGATTATCTTCATGGGATGTACAGTTATGCTAGAGTATGTAGAGCCATGTATATGGAAAATAGTGACCCAGAATATGTAGGTAGATTCAAAGCAGAATCCTTAGATTTTTTTGAAATAATAACGGAAGTTCACCCTAGATTTGCACAATCTTATTATTATTTGGGGTATGCATACTTAAATATGGGGCTTTATGGAAAAGCAGATGCAACTTGGAAACTGTTTTTGAAAAAAAGTAGAAACTCTAAAGATGTAAAGGAAATAAAAGAAAGAATTAAACAAATAAAAGATCCTATCGCCATTGAAGAAGGCTGTAATTTAGTGTTAAGAGGAAGTTATTCGCAAGGAAAAGAAATACTGGAAAAATATTTAGATAGCCAGTTTAAAACTTGGTGGCCACTCCATTACTATTTAGGGGTAATATATTGTCATGAAGGAAGGGAAAAAGACGCTATTATTGCCTTTGAAACAGTTTTGACAAAAAACCCAGCTCATATCGAAACTATGGAAGAATTAGAAGAGATTTATAATAGTTTAGGGAATAGGGAAAAGGCAGAGAAATATAGAAAAAAAATAGAAATAGTAAAAAAAGATTTACTAACAAGGGAAGAAAGTGGAAATATAGTACGAGAAAAGAAAAAAGAAAAATTACTGGTTTCTTCTAAAAAAATAGAAGAAAAAACAAAAGTCGATGAATTCAAAAAAAATGATTGTGAGAGTAAAGAAAAGAGAAAAGAAAAAAGATTTAATAAACTAAATTAGTAATATATAATTAATGGGAGTTCTAAATATTGAGCTCCTTTTTGTTTTTTTTGTTGACAAGCGTAAAAAGTGCAGTTAGTATATTAGGGAGGAGACATCTAGGTTTTTAATTAAACTTGGAAGGAGAAATAAATATGGTATACCAATGGGAATCTTCAAAGCTTACAATTAAGAGGAAGATTGTTAGTGTGGTACTTATTAGTGTAATGGTAGGGAGCCTATTTGGTGCGTTACCTTTTTTTGCTGATTTAAAGGTTTATGCAGATAAAACAATTTCATATGGAGTTGTAGACTCGAAAACTGGATTAAATGTAAGAACAGGTGCAGGAACTAATTACTCTAGGGCAGGTATATTAAATGATAATGCAAAAGTAACAATTACCAGTTCAATGACAGGAACAGATAAGAAAAAATGGTACGCAATAAACTATGGGGGAAAAACCAGGTATATAGCGGCAGCTTATGTTGATATTACTTCAACAACTACAGTAAGTCCTGCAAATACAGCAATTAAGTTTTACTCGCCAAATAAAATTGGAACAACGAATGATGATTTGAATATTAGAACTGGGCCAAGCACCAAGTATAAAATCTATAAAACAGTTTCAAAAGGGGATAAATTAACTGTAACAGGAGAAACTGTTTATAATAATCAAAAATGGTATAGAGTGACTATTGGATCTGGAATTTACTATTGCAGCGCAGGCTATGTGGAACTAACAAATGCGCCTGTGGTTAATCCAGAACCTGACCCAGAACCAACACCTGATCCAGAGGAAGAAGAAAATTCGGACTCGAAACCTCCTACAACAACAGTTCTTGAAACTGGAAAAGGAGTTACGACGGAGGCTCTTAATATTAGAACAGGGCCAAGCACGAAGTATTCAATTTACAAAACAGTTACAAAGGGCACAAAATTAAACATTACAGGGTCTAAGATGACAGGAAAGGACAAATGGTATAAAATTTCATATTCAGGAAGAACCTTATATGTAAGCGCACCATATGTTAAATTTACACCAGATACCATAGTAACTGACACTGTTAAAGGTGTTGGGACCACAACAACTGGGCTCAACTTGCGTACTGGACCTAGCACAGGAAATTCAATATATACCTCGGTTGCAAAAGGTACAAAATTAACTATTGTCGGATCAAAGACGACTAATGGGGACAAATGGTATATGCTATCCTATAAAGGAAAAAGTTTATATGCGAGTGGTAAGTATATAGAGTTTGTGCCGGAAAAAGTTGAAACTCCAGCCCCAGAACCGGCAGTAAGAGAAGGTAAAACGACTTATGCTCTTAACTTAAGAACTGGGCCAAGTACTGCAAATTCAATTTATACAACTGTAAACAAAGGAACATTGCTTACTATTACAGATGAAGTGGTTACTTCTGGAGAAAAATGGTATGAGCTAGAATATAAAGGGAAAACTTTGTATGGGTTTGCTGAATATATTGATACTAATATAACACCTGTAAAACCAGGAGAGGCGGGAATAGAAAACTTTCCTGAAAGTTATCAACCTTATTTAGAGGAGCTTAGTGCAAAGTATCCTGAATGGAGTTTTGTACCTATTGAAACAGGAATCAATTGGTCTACAGCTGTAGGCAAGCAAGCAAATGATAGCAGCACAGGTAGAGTAGGAAGAAGCTTAGTTCATGGCTCTTTGCCAGAATCATATAGATCGTATGATAAAGGAACTTATGATTTTATAAATGAAGAATATGGAACAGCAGATGGTGGCTGGTACTATGCTTCTGATGAGGCGATAGCATATTATTTAGATCCAAGAAATGGGTTAACGGAATCTAGAATTTTTCAATTTATGGGACATTCATTTGATGCCGACTCACAGACACCAGGCACTGTAAAGGCTGTTGGAAGTGGAAGTTTTATTGAAACGAGAAAAACATCCAAAGGAGAATGGCTATATAATGTTATATACACAGCAGGAAAAGACTCAGGGGTAAATCCTAATGTACTAGCTGCTATGATACTACAAGAGCAGGGAACAAAAGGAAGTAGCGGATTGATTTCTGGAAACTATACTGGTGCAGGTGGAAAGTATAAAGGATATTATAATTTCTTTAATATTGGCGCTTATAATGCATCGGGATTTTCATCGGCAGTTCATAGAGGGCTTTGGTATGCCTCAGGAGAAGGCAAGGGGAAAACTTCACATGATAGACCTTGGAAGTCTGTAGGTGCTGAAAGTGGAGAGTACAGATCTATAGTCGGTGGGGCAGAGTTTTATGCAGATGACTACCTTGACAACAATCAAGATTCCTTATATTTAAAGAGGTTTAATGTTGCAAATGGTACAGGCTCTGCAGGAACACATCAGTATATGACAAACATTTCTGGAGCCACAACTGAAGGGATTATTCTTCAGGAAGCTTATTCACACAATATGAATTTGCCTATAACTTTTTATATCCCAGTATATGAGAATATGCCTGCGAATGCTGTGGCAAAACCAAGCTCTACGGGAAATGCTAACAACCTGTTAGATTCTCTAACAATAAAAGCGGGAAGTAGTAATATTTCTTTAGGCAGTTCTTTTGATAGATATGACCAAAGCTACTCTACTTCAACTACGGCATCAAGCATTACAATAGGAGCGATGGCAAATGAAAATGGAGCAAAGGTTACTGGAACGGGAAATTTTAACTTGAAAGCCGGGAAAAATGTATTTGAAGTAAGTGTAAAGTCCACAAGCGGGGTAACTAGAACCTATTCTATTACAGTTACAAAAAAATAAAGGAGTAATTAGTGATTAAAGTTTTTGAAATGAAAAAATTAGTACGCATAGGAGCTATAACTTGCCTAATGTTTTTATTTACAGGAGCATCTGTAAATGCGGCAGCAATTATAGATATTGAAGTGCCAGATGAAATAAAAAAAGGGGAAACGCACACAGTAAATGTAACTTTTGTAGATAATAACATCGGAGAAATAAAAGCGCAAATCGAATATGATTCTGCAAAAATAGAATATCTATCAGGTGGAAGCAGTGAAGGAAATACAGGCCTAGTTTTATTGAATGGAAATGGATATGGAAACTCCAAAGCAATTTTTAATATAAAGTTTAAGGGTCTAGAGCCAGGAGAGAGTAATTTAAAAGTTACTACTTCTGAAATATACAATTTAGATGGAGAAAGTTTAGGGGCGCCTACAACTGAAATCGTTGTTACAGTTATTAATTCAGATGGAACAAGTGGACAATCGTCTACAAGTGATAACAATAATAGCGGGAATAACAATGATAAAGGAGAGTCTGATAATGCTGTTAAAGTTGCATCTAGTAGTTTCTTTTCATCACCAGAAAGTGTATATGTTGTAGGATTAATAATTCTTGTAGTATTGCTAAGCGTTACATTAACAATCATAAGTATTAGGAGAAGAAAAAAGATAAAGAGACTTAAAGAAGAAGAGAATCTAGAGACCCAAGCTGAAAGAAATGCAGCTCAAGAAGCGAAAGAACTTAAAGAGGACTAAGTGTATATATTTTGGCAAGGAATAAACTGAGAAAAAAGACCCATGTGACTGTAACATGGGTCTCTCTTTTAATAATAAGAGAAGCCTAAAAACGGCATATGCGAGACTTACTTATTCTTAAAAATCGCAGTTCTCTTTTCTAAGAAAGCAGACATACCTTCTTTTTGATCTTGGGTTCCAAAGCATTTTCCAAAGGCTGTGACTTCTAAGGCAGAAGCCTCTTTAATTGGAAGGTCGTAACCTTTTAAGATAATTTCTTTTGATAAACCAACAGCAATAGGGGCTTTTTTCAGTATTGTTTCAGCTACCTTTTCTGCTTCTTGAATTAGAGAGTCTGGTGAAACAACTTTTTCCACAAGGCCAATTCTGTAAGCTTCTTCGCTTCCAATTATTTCTGCAGTCATTACCAAGTATCTTGCCATTCCGGTACCAACTAATCTTCCTAACCTTTGCGTACCGCCAAAGCCTGGAGTAATACCTAGATTTACTTCTGGCTGTCCAAACTTTGCTTTTTCTGAAGCTATTCTTATGTCGCAGGCTAGAGCGAGTTCGCATCCCCCACCTAAGGCGAAGCCGTTAATGGCTGCAATTACAGGTTTATTAATATTTTCAATATAATTCATTAAATCGTGACCTAATTGCCCAATCTTTGTACCATTTTCTACATTAAGAGAACTCATGGCAGCAATATCTGCTCCAGCTACAAATGCTTTTCCATTACCGCTTATAATAGCCACTCTAGAGTCTAGGTCTTTCTCAAAATCAGAAAAAGCATTATAAAGTTCTTTTAAAACTTCAGAATTTAAAGAATTTAATGCTTCAGGGCGATTTACTGTAATGTAGCAAATAGAGTTGATCTTTTTAACTAAAATTGTTTTATACATAATTTCCTCCTGTTCACTTCTATTAGTATTAAGACTGTTAATTTTATATATGCTAAAATAATAATACCATTAGCAGAAATATTTTACAAACTATAAATTAGAGTGAAGTTAATTAGGACATCAACTTAAATTGAGATTCGAAGCGTTTTATTAGATTTGTCTTGTAAAGGACGAAAATCAAGGGTAAAGTAATTGCTGCTTCAACACCTAAATATGTAATGTTATAGTATAGTGCCCAAGTTAAACCGTTAAATCCTTCAGGTGCATATTCTCCAAAGTAAATTGTTCCAGAAAGAACTGCCATAGTATATCTACCAAGAACACCTATTAGGTAGGCAGGGAATAGGCCATATTTAAACTTTCTAAACCCATAGCCTATAGCTAAAGCTCCATATGCAAATGGATAGTCCACCAACAACTGTAGGGGGTGGATAATATATGGACCAAAAATTAGGCTTATTAGGCCAACAGCAAAGCCAACTATCAAACCCGCTCTAAGTCCCATTAAGTAAGCTGCGAGAACTATTGGTAGCATTGAAAATAAAGTTACGGAACCACCAAAAGGCATGCTAAATAAAGTAAACATGCCACAAACGACAGCTAAAGTAGTTAGTATGGCGCAGGTCACTAATGCTTTAGCGCCTATACCTTTCTTTCTTTCAATAAAAAATACTATTGCAAATAATAAAACTATTATTGCTACGGTTACTGCTTGCCCCAGAATAGATTCAAAAAATGATTGCATGTTATCGAACATAAAAAAACCTCCTAATAATTTGGAGGAAACAACAGGTGTGTAATATTAAGCTAATAATAACTTAATTGATGCTTCCCTACGTCGGTATTATCCGAATCAGGTGTGAGGGTCTACCTATATAAAATAGGTATCTCAGCCGTTGCTCCCCTAGCCAATATTTAACTAACAAAATAGATTATAAAGAATTTTTTAGTGTTTGGCAAGAGGGTTTTGAAGAAAATTTTAAAGGGTTGCAAATTGTGCTTTGAAACTTCTGTATAAAGGCAGGTAGCGAATTTATATTAGCAAGCTAATATAAATAAGAAATAATGATACAATGTAAGAACAGAGGAAAAATAATTGCATGTTGAGGTTGTTTGGGAAAAGTGAAAAGATATCATTTTTTGATATATTTGGATTATTAAAATGATTAAAATAATGGCAGATAAATACTTGCCATTGTTTCAAATAAATTATAAAAACTGTTAGAATGTGTAGAAGTTAAGATGTAACAAGTTAACATTGTGATTTAATTGTAAAAGAACTTAAAAAGATTCAAAAAAGTGTTGACAGAGATAAATAATAGTGTTAATATATAAAAA
>CAYJGT010000010.1:0-34315 GCA_964370035.1 uncultured Oscillospiraceae bacterium | reverse complement strand
TGCCGCAGATAAGCCTTTTTTAATCAATGGAGCTATCAGAGACAATCTACTTTTTTGTGAATTAGGAGGGTAAATGTACAAAGTATTATACCGTGCGTACAGGCCAGAAACTTTTAACGAGATGCTAGGCCAAAAACATGTAGTTAAAATATTAAAAAATCAAATACTAAAGGATAAAGTGCATCATGCCTATTTGTTTTGTGGAACTAGGGGCACAGGAAAAACAAGCACTGCAAGACTTCTTGCAAAGGGTATAAATTGTTTAGATGATGAAGAAAAACCATGTGGGGCTTGTATTAATTGTAATTCAATAAAAGAAGGAACTTTTCTAGATATTGTGGAAATAGATGCTGCTTCGCACACTGGTGTAAATGACATACGAGAAATAAGGGAGAGTATTAAATACCCACCAGCAGTAGGAAGAAAAAAAATATACATTATTGATGAGGTTCATATGCTATCCAATTCGGCGTTTAATGCTTTTTTGAAAACCCTAGAAGAACCCCCAGCATATGTTGTATTCATTTTAGCAACAACTGAACCACATAGACTCCCGGCTACAGTTCTATCTAGATGTTTAAGGCTGGATTTTAGAAGGGTGCCGGAAAAAGAATTATTTAATAGCATGGAGAAAATTTGCAAAGACCAAGGAGTAATTGTTGAAGAAAATGCATTAAGGCTAATTGTTGCTAATGCGGATGGTTCGGTTAGAGATGGGTTAACTTTGTTAGACCAATGTATTTCGACTGGAGAAAAAAATATAAATAGGAGCAATGTTTTAGAAGCAATTGGCACGGTAGATAGTGAAGAATTTATTAGATTAACAGAAGCTAGTTTAAATAATAGCATTCCAGATGGAATTATGCAAATCGATGAAATACTTTCAGAGGGTAAAGATCCAAAGCAAATTCTATCAAGTTGGTTACAACATTTTAGAAATCTTATGTTGATAAAATACATTTCTTCGCCAGAAGAAACGCTGAATATGTCTGTTGAAAATATTTCAAGATTAAGGGAACAATCAAAAACTATTGGTATGGAAGATATTGGAGCTGGAATAGAAATATTATCTGAAACTATTCAAATGTCAAAAAGTTCAAGCCAACCTAGAATTTTATTGGAAATGGCTTTTGTTAAATTATGTAGCAAAAAGGCAGAGAATTTTAAATTTGAAAATGACTTTGATAACTCAGCATCAGAGAAAGATATGATAGGAAATTCTAGGGTTAAACAAAGGGAAAGCGATATAGAAGATAATAAAAAATTTAATTATGAAAAGAAAAATATTCGGCATGAATTTGTTGAAGTAGATAATAAAGGCGAAATGCAAAGTGGTTCTGAAGATGAGACAGTCGAAAGATTACTAAAAACACTATCGGAAGAGAGTGGGGAGAACGATGAAATTTCTGAAGTATATGGTAATGATTCACTCGACCATAATATGGAGACTTCTTCTAACAGGATTAAAGATATTTGGAAGCAAATTTCACATGATGCAGCTAGCGAGGAACCTAGCTTTCAAATGATAGTTTCTATGGGTGTGACCATATCGGAAATTACAAGAAATGAATTTATATTAAAAGTTTCGGATGAAAAAAGGCAGGTAGCAGAGCCATTAATAAAAAAGTACAAGGAATTGTTGGAGAGATTATTTTTCAAACATACGCAGGAGAAAAAAGCAATGTCTATTTGTAATTCTAAGAAAGGTATAAAAGATATAGAAGTTAATGATGATTTAAAGACAATGGGGAAAAAATTAGGACTTGATATAGAGATTGAAGAAGACGTATAATGAGCATTAATAGGTTAGAAAAAGGAGAATTAAAATGGGAAAAGGAATGAGAGCAGGAAAAAAACCAAAGGCAGCAGCACCAAATATGAAAGACCAAATGCAGCAAATGCAAGCAATGCAAAGAAAAATGGAAGAGGCACAAAATGAAGTGTCTAAAATGGAAACCTCTGCGTCAGCAGGTGGTGGTGCAGTAACGGTAACAGTTACTGGGGATAAGGAACTAAAGAGTATTGAGTTAAAACCTGAAATAGTTGATCCGGATGATATTGAAATGCTTCAAGACCTAATAATTAGTGCAACAAATGAAGCTTTGAGAGAAATGGAAGAAAAGTCACAAGAAGAAATGAGCAAAGTAACAGCAGGACTAGGATTACCTCCAGGTTTATTATAATAGAGGGATTTATGAAAAATTATAGTCGTCCATTAGCAAAATTGATAAATGAATTATCAAAGTTACCAGGGATAGGAATGAAAAGTGCTGAGAGATTAGCCTTTTATATTTTATCATTAGAACAAGAAGAGGCAGAAATGCTATCTAATTCAATTACACAGGCGAAAGCAACAATGAAATATTGCTCTCATTGCGGAAATTTAACAGACGAGGATCCTTGTAAAATATGTGAAGATGATAAAAGAGATAAAACCATGATATGTGTTGTAGAATATCCTAAGGATGTTTTTGCTATGGAAAAAATTAAAGAATTTAAGGGAACATATCATGTTCTTCATGGTGTTATTTCCCCTATGGATGGGGTTGGACCAGATGATATCAACCTTAGAAGCCTTATTGTTAGACTTCAAAATAGCAAAGTGGAAGAAGTAATTGTGGCAACCAATCCTAATATTGAAGGGGAGGCTACTGCAATGTACATTTCAAAGTTGATTAAACCTTCTGGAATACAAGTTACAAGAATAGCTCATGGAATACCAGTTGGAGGAGACCTAGAATATGTAGATGAAATCACTCTTCTTAAAGCTGTAGAGGGTAGAAGAACTTTGTAGAATTACCTATTACTTTGGGTTAATAGAAACAAATATATATGAATAAAAATAACAGGGGTAAAAACCTTTGTTACATATTCTTAATGAAGAATATAAGCAGAAATATTAAAATAGTAGATAAGAGAAAGTCTTAACTACTATTTTTTTTGGTTATATTTTGGACAATAATTTTTTGGAAATAAGTGTAAGTAACGCTTTGCACGAAGGCTAAGAGTTGCAGCTACAAGATGGTGATAATGGTAACAACAAAAGGCAAAATTAGTTTTTTCTCAAAATTGATAAAAATATTAAGGCGAAATTAAAGAAATGGCAAAAAATTAAAAAACTCTAAAATGATATATATCAAAGCATGTTGATACGTTAGCACATAGTCATTGTGCAAAAATTAGAGTTAATACTGTAAATTTACAAAAAATAAATAAAAAAAACGTAAAAAAACACAAAAAAATATAAGACATGAAAAAACGAAGTGAAATTAATAAAAACTGTAAACGTGAAACAATTAACAATAAGCAAATTTGTTTGTTTTTCAGTATGCCAAAGCAAATAAGTGTTTTTTGACATTGCTGGGTTTTATTGACTTGATTTTCACTTGTGATAAAATTGGATATATCATTAAATTTTTAGCTTTGTTATTTTATTTTATAAAGAGAAAAAGGAGAAACTTATGGATGAAAAAAATGTAAACGTAAGTTCGCAAGGCGAACCAACGGAACTGAAACGTGGTATTAAAGGTTGGCAAGTTACATTTATTGGGCTTGGCGGAGTAATCGGCTCTTGCTACTTCCTAGGAGTAGGAGGAATGATGGCGGATATGGGTCCTGCGATGATTATTGCGTTTATTTTAGTTGGAGTTGTTGTGTATTCTGTAATGGTAGCATATGCGGAATTATTAGTTAATCTACCTCGTAAGGGGTCTTTTGTATCATATACCAATGAATTTACTGGAGATGTCCTCTCCACCGGATTCGGTTGGGCTTTTTGGTTTAACTGGGTTTGTTATGTACCATCAGAAGCAATCGCTGCTGGAATTGTAATAAATGCATTCTTCCCAGGAAATCTTATGGCATACTCAATAGGAGCTTTAGCTCTACTTACTGTCATCAACTTATTTACAGTAGACATATTCGCGAAAGTTGAGAGTACATTAGCAATTATTAAGGTTATTACTATTTTGATATTTATCGTTGCAGCTTTCGGAATTTGGATTGGGCTATGGGGAAGCGATGGTTTCCTAGGTACAACAGTTAACTTTGGAGGAACTGGCGATTTATTTGAAAACTTGACACCTTATGGATGGGGAGTTGTTATGATTGGTATGACCACTGTTCTTGTAACTTTTCAAGGGACAGAAATTGTTGGACTTGCTGCAGCTGAAGCACAAGATCCTGAGACCTCAGTACCTAAGGCTTGCAGAAGCGTAACATACCGTCTTGTAGGATTATATTTAGTTCCTATATTCTTATTAATTATGATTTTCCCTGCATCAAAAGCAAGCTGGGATAACTCCATATTTGTAGATACTTTGCAAATGTATAATCTTGATCTGTTAGCTGGATTATTGGCAGGTATAGTACTTATCGCGGCTTTCAGTTGTGCAAACACTGGATTCTATGGAACAGTAAGATGTTTATTCGGACTAGCTACAGAGGGTCTAGCACCTAAATTCTTGGCTAAGTTAGACAAAAGAGCAGTTCCTAAAAATGCTATCATATTTACACTTATTCCAATGTGGATGGTACTTATGGTTGGTTTTATTGCAGAAGATATCCTTTATTCAGTGCTACTATCAATGTCAGGATTTACAGGAGCACTTGCTTGGATTGGTATCTTAATTAGCCAAATTAGATTTAGAAGTAAACTTAAAGCTAATGGATATGATCCTGATACAACATTAAAAGCAAGAATTAAAAAACCTATGATATGGGTAGTTTGGTACGGTGCAATTATTCAAATTGCAGCTTTAATATTCTTCATTGGAAATGGTGTGCTCTTATTTTCTTTAGCTGTAGCCGCTTTTGTAGTTCCTATGATAGTTAGAGTTATCGCTAAGAAGTCAGGAAAAGCAAGGGAAGTGGTTGTTTTAACGGGTGGAGAAAAGACATTTGAAGAAGCTTTCCCAAAGAAAAACTAATTAAGATTTAACTTAAAAAATAAAATAGAATAACATAAAACTAAGGGTTTATACGAAAGTATAGACCCTTTTAGTATGAACTTGGAAGTAGCATTGAAATACTCAGCTATACCAAAAGCTAGATATATAAGACTATTACTTAAGTAACTTGTGTGTTTGCTCAATAGGTTTTCTAAATGTATGCGAAGATTTTTTGAAATGAGTTGTATTTAGAATAGTTTTATTTCAAATTGATATTGCATTATTTATTTGCGGCTTTATAATATAATTATGGAAAAGCTATGAGATGAACGAGTACAATTTTTAATGAGATAAAGATATAAGGAGGAGTTATGAAATTTGGATTTATATTTGAAACTGAGTGGAATGTAGGGGAAGATTTTATAGTGACATTTGAATCAGAGAATTCTTTGGAAAAAATAATAGGGATTGAATCTCCTGAAATGGGGAAAAAGGCAGTAGAAATACTTTCTCAATATGGGATAAAAGAGTATAACCTATGTGGATCTTTTACTGATGAACATATTTCGGAATTACAATCTGCTTTTGGAGAAGAATATTCATTTAAGGCTGCAAAGTATCTACCAGAAGAAGAGGAAAAATTAGAAGCTGCAGAAAGCCTTTCAAATTATGGAATTATCCTATTAGAAGAAAATACTAAGGATACTGTAATAGAGGAATTAAACTGTCCAGCCTGTGATGCAATGATTTGCTTTGTAAGAGATCAAGAAGCTGCAAAAGAAGCGGCCAAGGATTTAGTAGAAAATGGAATTGATTTCATTGAGCTTTGCGATTATTTTGACTTAGAGAAAACAACGGAAATTATTGAGGAAATAAATGGTGCTGTTCCAGTAGGAACTGCAGGGGATCTTAATAGATAATTATTAAAAACAAAAATAAAACTCATTTTTATTTTCAATAATATATTCTTTAGTTTTTGAAAAGAATTTAACTTAATCTAAATTAGTAGAAAAAGAGAAACAAGAAACATATAAAATTGGTTCAATAGCGTAGTAGAAAAGGTTGCTACGCTTTTTTCTTTTTCAATATAATTCTGTAGATGATACAAATTTAAGAATTTAGTTCGTGATTATAATTATAATAAATGATGAAAATTAATCTTTTGCATAACAATGATATTTTTATTTAATTTATCGCTATCTTTACAATTTAAAAACATATATTTGGAAAGCAAGTGCAGTTTTTCTTTTTGAATGTATTATTGATTTGAGAATATTTAAAAAACAAAGAGTTCTTAAATATACTTGTTGTCAAAAGTAATAACTACAGAAAAATGTGGGTATTTATCTTGAATTCCCATCTCTACAACTTTATAGATATCTTCTTTTGATACTTTGCAATTAAAAGATCTGACTAAATCAAAGATTACCTTTGTATGGGTGGGGCCAGGGACTATTCTTAAGTCGTGCAAATCAGACACCCCGTCTATTAAAAGAAGTTGTTGCGAAATTAATTCACGAAGTTCATAAATCAAGGGATCATTCAACTTGATTGGATCTAAATGAATTGTACACTCAACTCCAAGTTCAGATTTAACTCTATTTTCAATTGTATCTACAACATCATGAGTAATAAAAACATCTTTTTCGCCATCGACTTCAACGTGTAAAGTTGCAAAGGCTTTTGTATGCCCGTAGTTGTGAATTATTATATCATGTACGCCCAGTACTTCAGGATAGCTTTTAGCTAAATCCAGAATTGATTTGACTAATTCCTTTGGAGGAGCTTCTCCTAAAATAGGGCTAGAAGTTTCTTTGATTAGATTTATTCCTGAAAAAATAATAAATAAAGCAACTAAAGCACCCAAAAAACCGTCTACATTTACTTCTGCAAATTTCCAGATTAATAAACTTAAAAGGACAGCAATTGTGGATATTGCATCATTTCTGCTGTCAGTAGCAGTAGCTATTAATGCTTTTGAATCGATTGTTTTTCCTATGGTTTTATAAAATGTCATTTGCCAAAATTTAAGAGCTATTGATAGTGATAATATTATAATAGCCGTAAAAGAAAAAACTAGGCTAGTAGGGTTGAGTATTTTATCGATTGAAGTGTTTAATAACAATACGCCTACCAAAAGGACTAGAAAGGAAACTATTAAACCGGTTATGTACTCAATTCTTGCATGTCCAAAGGGGTGCCCTTCGTCTTCTGGAGCTTCAGATAGTTTAAAGCCTACTAATGTGATTATTGAAGAAGAAGCATCAGAAATGTTATTTATTCCATCGGCAATTATGGCTATGCTATTTGCGAAAATTCCGATTGCTATCTTAAATGTTGCTAGGAACAGATTAGTTACTATACCTATTATTCCGGCCAGCTTACCGCATCTACTTCTTATTATTGGGTTGGAATAGTCTTCTTTTTTTCCAACAAATATTCTTAATAATAATTTTGTCATTTTCACCTCGCTACTTTTGGAAATTAATTAAGTTCTATTTTAACATAATAATTAGATTAAATGAAAGTTTTCTATTCTTGCGGGTTAAAAGGCTTTTTTGAATAAGGGTAATATAGTATGGAAACTAACCTTTAATAGAAATAATAATGTGAGCATAAACGCAATTTTACGACAATAGACAAGAAAAGAAAGGGAAAAGAAGAAATGAACTAGTTTAAATTGAGTTGCATAGAAAGTAGTTCATATATTTGTGAAAAATAAACAAAAATATAGAAATAAATTTGTTAAATCAAAATACGTTCAACTTGTACTATTATTATCAATATAGTATAATAATTTGGAGATGGAATATATTTAAGGAGAGAATGAATGACAAATAAAACTAATTCACAATCTACTTCCAATCAGGATAAAGATATAGTTGAACTTGAGAATCATAACTTAAGTAAAAAAACCGAACCACAAATTGAAGAAAGTAGCCTACAGACAATTGAAAAAGTTGATATGACTAAAGGCTTGCTTAATGAGATAAAAAAGAAAAAAAAGAGTAATATAGAAGTCGCTGATAAAGTAACACAAAAGGCTACTTTTGCTGAGGGTATGAGTAATGACCATTCTGCAAAAAGTTCTGTTAATAGTAATGGTGTTGAAAGCATTATTTTAGATGCAAATTTGAATGACTGTGAAATAGAAAGTGAACCAACAATTCCTACTTCGGGAGATGATCAACCAACAAGTATAGTAGAGGATTCTGTTGAAATAGAAGCTGAAGACTTTTCTCATAGTAGTACTGCAAATAAAAAAAGTAAAAGTAAAAAAAAGGTGATAATTACTCTCTCAATAACTATTTTCTTAGTATTAATTGGTACGGGTGTTGGAATAGTAATGCTTTCTGATATACTGAAACCAGTAGAAACCTCTGTAGCAAGTGAACCGACTAATCCATTAACTGGAGAAGTTATTACAAGTTCACTTCCAGCAAGACCAATAGTAGTTTCTATTGATAATGCAGAAGGTGCTAGGCCACAGTCAGGTATTTCGAAGGCTGATATAGTATATGAATTTCCTGCAGAAGGAAACATTCCTAGGCTACAAGGAGTATTCTATAGTGAATTCCCAGAAAGAGTAGCGCCTATTAGAAGTGTAAGAAATAGTTTTGTAGATCTTGCCCGAGAGTTTAAGGCAATCCATGTTGGGTTTGGAGTTAGCCCTCAAGCAAATGACTATTTAAAATCTGGAGTTGTTCCTTTTGTAAATCCAAACACATATCAAGACCCAAATGATGATGATATGTTTTGGAGAGATGAGGCAAGACCATCAGGGGTCCATAATGTGTATACAAACTTAAATAATATTTATGCTATGGATAAAAATGTTGAATGGAAGTCCCCACAAATTATACGGTCTTACCCTAGGTATAAAACAAACCTTTCGGAAGAAGAAAAGAAAAAAGAAGCAGAATTGTTATCTACTGAAACTTCTAGTAGCACAATAAACTTATCGTATATAAGTGAAGAAATTGAGTATATATATAATAGTGAAAATGAGCTATATACAAGATGGGTAGATGGAGAAGTAGCTGTTGATTTTGAGGATGAAACCCCAATTACTACAGCCAATGTAATTGTACAGTTCGTAAGTGTAGGAATGCTTGATGAAAAAAGGTTGGACATTGACTTAACTAGTGGAGGCCAGTGTTTGATTTTTACAAAAGGGAAAGTTTTTATAGGAAATTGGTCTAGAGCAAGCCTAGATGATCCCACTGTTTTTTATAGAGAAAAGAAAAACGAAGAAGGAGAAACCTACAATGAGGAAATTATGCTTAATGTAGGAAAAACATGGGTTCAAGTAATAAATGATATTTATACAGATGAAGTTTTATATTTGTAATTAAATAAAGCAATAGAGGAGAGTATTTGATAGAGCTAATTAATGGAATAGGTCAACCAATAGTAGATATTATAGGCGTTTTTTTCGAGAGTTTCCCCTTGGTAGGAAGAGGATTTATTACAATTAGCAGATGGCTGATTGTAATACTTGTTGTGATTATCATAATAAAGTCTGTAAAATCCTTACTCTCAAACAAAAGTCCTTCAGAAATCTGGGCATATCTTTCTGTAGAAGGAGGCTCATATGTACCGCTTACTCATTGGGAGAATGTAATAGGAAGAGCAAAAAGTTCGGATGTAGTTTTGACAGTTCCATCAATTTCAAGAAACCACGGTGTTTTAGCTAGAAAAGCGGATGGAAGGTGGGAATATTATGATCTGGGGTCGAAAAGTGGAACATATATTAATGGAAGAGAAGTAAAACGACCCACTGAAATAAAATTAGGAGATACTATAAATATTGGTGGATTGAACTGCCAACTTATACCCGCTAGCCTAAACGAAAAATTACAAAACATAAAACAAAGAGAAAATAAAAAAAATATACTTTCGCCTTGGACATCGTTAATTGCACTTACTTTTATTCAAATAATTATGTGTATTCAGTTTATTATTATTGAAGGCGAAGAGTGTTCAGGAGCGATACCATTTTTCTTTGGCGCATTCACAGTGTTAATGTGGAGTTATTGTGTTTTCCTCAAAGCTCTAAATAACTCGGCTTTTGAAATGGAAATAATAGCTTTCTTTTTATGTACTTTGAATATGGCAGTTGTTGCCACTTCAGATCCTAGCCAGATGGGAAAGCAGTTTATTGCTATAGTGATGGGATTGGTGTTATACACTTCTCTTTGTTGGTTTTTAAGAGATATTAGAAGAGCGCTAAAGATTAGAGTTTACTTGGTAATTATTAGCATGATATTATTACTAATAAATTTAGTTTTTGGAACTTCTCAATTTGGAGCGACTAATTGGATAAGTATTGCTGGAGTATCAATACAACCTTCAGAACTAGTGAAGATAGCATTTATTTTTATTGGTTCGGCTACTTTAGATGAACTTTACCAAAAGAAAAACTTAACTCTCTTTATCGGATTTTCGGGTTTTTGTTTTGCTATACTAGGCCTTATGGGAGATTTTGGAACTGCGTTAATTTTCTTTGTAACTTTCTTGGTAATATCTTTTTTAAGAAGTGGAGAGTTCTCAAAACTTATTCTGTTAATTGGAACGGCAGGAATTGCAGGATACTTGGTTATCATGTTTAGGCCATATGTTGCAGAAAGATTTTTGACTTGGGGGAATGCTTGGTCAGTAGCTGATGCTGGAGGATACCAACAAACTAGAACTATGACAGCAACAGCAAGTGGTGGATTGACAGGAATGGGTGGTGGCGATGGATGGTTACATAATGTCGCAGCAGCAGATACAGATTTAGTTATTGGAATTGTTGCAGAAGAATGGGGGCTTATAGTAGCTTTCTTAGCTATTATATGTATAATTACCTTAGGTATTTTTGCCTACAGATCTATACAGTTGGGGAGATCAACTTTTTACACAATTGCAGCCTGTGGAGCAACAACATTGCTGATGTTTCAAACCACACTAAATGTGTTTGGAGCCTTAGACATACTACCGTTAACAGGGGTTACATTTCCGTTTGTCTCTAATGGAGGGACCAGTATGGTAGCTTGCTGGGGTTTGCTAGCGTTCATTAAAGCTACAGATAATAGAGAAAGTGCAAGCCTTGCAGTAAGAAGATTAAATCACGAAAAAATAGGGGGAGGTAACCTTTGAATAAACTAGAAAAAAGAGCCTTTATTTGTATTCTGTTTGTTGTGGTGCTAGTTGTAGGGATGGCTTACTTTGTATTTAAATTGGTAAATGATGGCTCCGCATGGGTAAGTTATCCTGCTAATGAGCATATTTATCATGATGGAAAAATGACTAAAGGGACAATTTACGACAGGAACGGGGAGCTACTTATCAGAAATTCTGAAAGTGGAGTACCAGAATATAATGAGGATTCTTCATTAAGAGAAGCTAATTTACATGTTTCTGGTGATTCGGATAACAATATAAGAACAGGTGGAAACGCGGCCTTTGCAGGTCAACTCGTTGGCTATGACCTTATTAATGGAGTTTACACTATGGATGATGTTGGAGAAGAGTTATATTTGACTATTGATGCTAAAGGAAATTTAGTTGCACATGAGGCACTACAAGGCAGAAAGGGCTCAGTAATGGTCTATAACTATGAAACTGGAGAAATATTAGTGAATGCAAGTTCGCCAACCTTTGACCCAGAAAATCCAGAGGACATACAAGAGGGTGCATATATTGATAAAGGCTTATCTTCAAAGCTTGTCCCAGGCTCAATTATGAAGGTTGTCACCGCTACTGCAGCAATTGATACTTTAGATAATCTGGATGAATTTGAATATCAATGTACAGGGACTTTGAAATACGAAGGGTCAGATAAGGTCACTTGCCCCTATGTCCACGGGCATTTGAATTTTGAAGAAGCGCTAAAAACTTCATGTAATGGTGCATTTGCAATTATTTCAGAGAATATTGGTGCAGAAACCCTAGAAGACTATGTTGATAAAGCAGGATTGACTAAGTCATACAACATTGATGGAATAAAAACTAAAGAAGGCAGTTTCGAATTCCCTGATTCAGGAATTAATCTTGCTTGGGCAGGAATAGGACAGCATAAAGACCTTGTGAATCCATTATCAATGATGGTTTATATGGGAGCTATTGGTGGTGGAGGAAAAGCTGCAGAACCTAAGCTCTTGATAGGAGATGATCTTTCCAAAGATATGTTAAAAGGAGTTAAGACTGCTACTTTAGTTGAAAGTAGTACGGCGATAAAATTAAATGAAATGCTTAAAAATAATACCGAATACTATGGGGGAAGTTGGTTATTCCCTGGATTAGACATCTACGGCAAAACAGGCACAGCGGAAACTGGAGAAGGAAAAGAAAGCAATGCATGGTTCACTGGATATATAAGGAATGAAGGCCATCCATATGCGTTCATTGTAGGGATTGAAGAAGGAGGTTCTGGTGGAGCTGAGGCAACGGTTGTAGCAAATAAAGTGTTACAATATTTAGTTAGTGAATAAATATTGTAACTTGAAATTTGTGCTCACGTATATATTATTAAAAGAAGAAACAAGGAGATTACTTCATGAGTATTAACAGATGGGAAGACCCAAATGATTTAGCAAAAAAAATTAAAAAATTATCAGAAGGGTTGCCGTGGGAAGTAGAAAAAGAGTTTTATGAGACAAAGGTTTGTAGCTATTTTGACATTAATTGTACTGCTTCAAAACTAGAAGCAGAAAGTGCTAACAAAATATTGCCAGGTGGGCATGAAAGAGAAGGCTACATTAACTCGCCTTTTCCATTGATTTTCAAGAAAACTGTTGAAGGAACAATAGATGACATCGATGGAAATAAGTATATTAATTTCCATAAATCTAATGGAGAAACCATTTTAGGTGCGAATAATAAAAAAGTTGCTAAGGCTGTAAAAGAAGGAATTGAGGAATACGGAATAGGTATGAACCTGCCTACAAATGAAGAAAGGTTATTAGCTGAAAAAATTCAAGAAAATATGCCAAGTATAGAAATGATCAAATTTTTTTCTACTAGAACTGAGGCGGCAATGGCGGCAGTAAAACTAGCTAGAACCTTTACGAAGCGAAAGAAAATAATTAAAGTCGGAGGGGCTAATCATGGATGGTACGATGATTTACTAGTGGGCAATAGAATTCAAGGTAGTGGTATGTTTCTCGATACTTTTGGTGTGAATAGAGCTGCCGTAAAATTTACGAAAGAAATAAAAGCCAATGATTTGAAAAGTGCAAAAAAAGCCATTAGTAAAAAAGTGGCTGCTGTAATTGTAGAACCAATAGGGGGAGCCGATGGCGGACTACCTATAGATTACTTTTATTGTAAGCAACTAAAGGAATTATGTTTAAAAAAAGGTGTATTACTTATTTTTGATGAAAGTGTTACTGCATTTAGATTAGGTAATGGTGGAGTCCAAGAATATTTAAATGTTTCGCCAGACCTTACTATTTTAGGTGATGTTGTAGGTGGAGGATTACCGTCTTCTGCATTAGGTGGAAAGAAAAAAATACTTAATCATTTTTCCAAAGAACTTTCTCATAAAGGGCGGAATACATATGTCTGTAGTAATCAATATGGGAATCCAGTAATAGCTAAAGCTGGTTATACCGCAATTAACGAAATAATAAGCAAAGATGTTTGTCAAAGAACTTCAGATTTAGCAGACAAGTTAGCAGATGAACTAAATTCAATTATATACAGAGAAAATCTTCCTTTTGTCGTATATAATCAAGGTTCTATTGTTCATTTAGAAATTGTGGGAGCGTTAAAGTTTGATGTAAGTTCAAGAAGTAAAGTAGGAACCCTAATTAAATTAAAGAAAATAAAAAAAGAATTTTTAAAGAAAAAAATTATTCTAGAAAGGTTAAATGCAACATATTTATGTGCAGGCTTGGTTTTATCAGATGGAACCAAGATGTATATAAATGCAGATATGACAATAGAACTTATCAATGAGGCAGTAAAAGAATTTGAGAAAGTTTTAAAAAGAATCAATAAAAGTGATATAACGCAAGATGAAAAAGAGAAAAGAGTAGAAAAAAAACCTAAAGAAAGAAAAAGCGAAATAAAAAAAGAAAAGGGAAAACCAGACGAACCCAAAGCGAAAAAAGAAAAAAAATCTAAGTTAACAGTTGTTGATCCGAAACGAAAAGGTGTAGAAGAAAGAGAGTCTAATTTTTCAATTCCAGCGACTACAACATTAGAGATAATAGGAATGATTGATTCTATTGAAGAGGAGAAGAAGAAAACAAATGAATCCGATTTAAAGAAATCAGACTCAAAAGATGAGAAGTAAGGGATATGTTTAAGAAAATTAAAATAATACAACAAAATTTCACAATTATATTTTAAAGATAGTAGTTTTGTAACCTATTGAGAAGGCAATAATAAAAAATAGAAGGAGCAAATAATGGCGAAGAAACATACAATAGAATCAATGATCGGATTACTAGAAAAAGAATTTTTTCTTGGAGATGATATTATTATGGCTGTTCGAGGAGAAGACGGAAAAGCAAGTTTTCTTGGTGCAAAAATAAGTGTTTTCTTTGAAATCTTTGATAAAGAGAAATCTATAGATTATATAATGTGGATAGTGCCTAAATATGCCACAGAATTTTCCAAAACTGGCGAGAAAATGATTGCAGCTATGGATGACATTTCTCAAATTATAGGGAAAGGAGCAAGTCCAATTTCTATAGAAAGCACAGAAGAATTAATAAGTGAGTTAATTAGAGTGAAAGGTGTATATTTAGAAGAAGGTGGGTTGTTGCTTGCCGGAAATAATTTAGAAGAGATGGCAACTGTAGGAAAAATAATGGAAAAAGCCGCTTTACTGCATTCTGAAGGGAAATATGTAGGAAGTCCAAAGCCATTTAAAGACGAGGTTGCAGAAACTCATAAAAAAAATTACATGGAAAGCTACTCGAAATTAAAAAACAGAAAAGAAATGGATGAAGACTTTATTGATAGGCTTAATATTGAAGAACGAGCTGATGCAAAAGAGATGATTAAAGTTGGAAAAAGTTTAGCCAAGAATAATTTGACAATAGGATCTTGGGGGAATTTGTCAACTAGGTTAGATAAAGAGTGGATCCTTGTTACTCCAAGTGGGATACCCTATTCGGACTTGAAGGTTATGGATCTTGTAAAAGTGAATATTAACACTAAAGAAATCATAGGAAGATTAAAGCCGACAAGCGAAGTGGATCTTCATATTGAGATTTATAAGTTAGATGAAAATGCAAAAGCAATAGTGCATTCCCATGGAATTTATGCGAGCATTTTTGCTGGCCTAGGAAAAAATCTACCAGTGATGAACAAAGAGATGAAAGACGCAATAAATGGCCCATTAATGACCGTTCCTTATCATAGCTCTGGGAGTATGGAATTAGCAAAAGCCACTTCGAAGGTTATGAAGAAGTACGGAGTAAAGGGGGTTCTTCTAAAGAATCATGGTACTATAAATTATAGTTCAAGTTTAAAAGATGCTTTTGACGGATGTTGTATAATTGATGATAGCGCGAAAACATATGTGGATAGATGCAAAGGAGTATTTGAATAAACATTTAGGTTTTGCCAGAGGTAAATTAAGATTAAATATAGGAGGAAGATTACTAGTGAAAGTAGAAGAGAAAGCGATAGAACTTCATGAAAAAGGATATAACTGCGCACAGTCTGTTCTTTGCGCATTTACAGAAAAAAATAACATGGAAGAAAAAGATTTATTTAGAATATCTGAAGCCTTTGGCTTTGGGATGGGGAGCCAAGAGGTTTGTGGAGCTGTAGCTGGTGTATGTTTTTTAGCTGGGTTAGCAAATAGTGATGGAAATATTGAAAACCCAAGAACAAAAAAGCAAACTTATAAAATAGCAAAAACGATGATAGATGAGTTTAAAGAAAAAAATAAGTCAATCAATTGTTATGAGCTATTAGGTGGAGATTTAGGAATACCATTTAAAAGTTGTAACGAATATATAAAAGACGCTTGTATTATTGCAGAAAAATGCCTGTATAATAAAGAAAGATAAATGGAGCTTGCTTGAAAATACAAGATTTATATGTTATTATAGGTAGATATGATTATGGTTATATATTTTAGGAGGAAAAGGGCTTGGATATTAGGGAATATGAAAAAATAAAAGCTGAAGAGCTAAGTATAGCAGAAGAAATTGCAACAAGAGTAAAGAATGACAATCACCCTACGGTATTAGACAAAAATGTTAGGGTAATTACTGATATTAAACATATGCTTAAAACAAGCATTGAATTATATGGTGATAATGTTGCATTTTATGAAAAACCAAATAAAAACGAACCTTATGCACCTATTACATATAAGCAAACAGGCCAAGATGTTGATCGACTAGGAACAGCATTAATGAGTTTGAATCTTAAAGGCAAAAAAATTGGTGTTATTGGAGAAAACTCATATAAATGGGCAATATCATATCTTGCTGTAACTGGAGGAATTGGAATTATTGTTCCTTTAGATAAAGAGTTAAATGGAGAAGATTTAGTAAATTTAGTTAATCGATCAGAAATGGAAGCTGTAATATATACTGAAAAATTTGCAGATATATTTAAAAATGCAAAAGACAGCACTTTAAAATACTTAATAAACATGGACATGCAAGAAGAAAAGGGCAATATTGAAATTCCTTTCTCTTCATTGATGAAAAAAGGAGAAGAGCTTTTAGAAGAAGGGAACAGAGATTTTTTAGACGCTCAAATAATTAATACAGACTTAAGTATTATACTTTTCACATCAGGAACTACAGGAATGTCAAAAGGGGTAATGTTATCTCAGAAGAATATTGTGTCTGACTTAATGGTTGCACCAACAGTTTTTAGAGTATATCCAACTGATATATTTTTTTCGGTTTTACCTATTCACCATACATACGAGTGTACTTGTGGATTTTTGATGCCTTTATATAAGGGGGCTTCTATTGCTTTCTGTGAAGGATTAAAACATATTACAAAGAATTTAGAAGAAATTAAACCGACTGTTTTCCTTGGCGTTCCAATCCTCCTAGAAACTTTACATAAAAAAATCTGGCAGGGAGTTAGGAAAAAGGGTAAGGAAGATACATTAAAGAAAGTTATTAAAATAAATAAGTTTACTAAGAAAATAGGAATAGACCTTGGAAAAAAAGCCTTCAAAGACATAAGAGCTGTTTTTGGTGGAAGAATGAGAATCATGGTTTGTGGTGGAGCTGCAATCAATCCAGAAGTATTACAAGGAATTAGGGACTTTGGAATAATGGCATTACAGGGATATGGCTTGACAGAGTGTGCACCACTAGGAGCATTAAACCCAGACACAGCACCCAAAAATGCATCAATAGGAAGAAAACTACCAGGATTCGATCTAAAAATATTTGAGCCTAATGAGGAAGGCATAGGAGAAATCTGTGTTAAAGGCGAAAATGTTATGATGGGCTACTATCTTATGGAAGAAGAAACTGCGGCAGTTTTAAGAGACGGTTGGTTACATACAGGAGATCTTGGAATTATGGATAGTGAGGGCTATGTATTTATTACAGGAAGAGCAAAGAATGTTATTATTACTAAAAATGGAAAGAATGTATATCCTGAAGAATTAGAATATAATATTAACCAAATTCCTTTAGTGCTAGAATCTATGGTATTTGATGAAGATACGGGAGCTGGACAAGATACAATGATTGTAGCCTCGATTCGTTTAGATGATGAAGAGGTTGCAGAAAAATTCCCTGGATTATCAATGATAGAACTTGAAAAAGAAGTGTGGAAAGAAATAGACGCAATAAATGAAAAAGAAGCAATGTTTAAAAAAATCAGAAAAATAATTATAAAAGAAAATGATTTTGAAAAGAATACAACAAAGAAAATTAAAAGGCATGCCCAAAGCAACAAAGAAAAGTAAAATTGAAAGAAATAGGAACATGTGGAGGCATAGATGGCAAATTATCCAAGAGTTGTAGTAGACTTAAAGAAGTTTAGAAATAATGTTGAACAGATTATTAAGAGGTGCGAAGAAAAGAAAATTAAGGTTACTGGGGTAATCAAAGGATATACGGGTATTTCTAAATGTAGCAAAGAGTTTGAGCTAGGTGGCGCAGCTTTTTTAGGCTCCTCAAGATTAGAACAATTGGTGGCTGCCAAAAATGCTGGAGTAAAAATTCCTCTTATGGCAATTAGAATTCCTATGCTTTCAGAAGTAAAAGAAGTAGTGGAAATTGCAGATTATAGTTTGAATAGTGAGATTGAAGTGCTAAAGGCTTTGAACCAAGCAGCTAAAGAATCTGGAAAAATCCATAATGTAATTCTGATGATTGATTTAGGGGATTTGAGGGAAGGATTTTGGGACAAGAGCGAACTAATAAATGCAGCACTAATGGTTGAGAATGAGCTTGATAATTTACACCTTGCAGGTACAGGAACTAATCTTGGTTGTTATGGAGCAGTTCTTGGTACTCCCGAAAAGTTAAAAGAATTAATTACAGATACTGAAAAAATCGAAGAGATTATTGGGAGAAAAGTAGAAATAATTTCAGGCGGGGCAACAAATTCGATCCCAAGGTTACTTGAAGATAATATGCCGGAGCGCATTAACCATCTTAGAATAGGTGAAGGAATAATAATTGCTAAAGACCTTCCGGAACTTTATGGGTATAATATGGATTATATGCATAAAGACACATTTGTTCTTGAAGCAGAAATAGTAGAAATAAAAAACAAACCAAGCTATCCAGTAGGAGAAATTGGATATGACGCTTTTGGTAAAAAACAAGAATATATTGATAGTGGAGTTAGAAAGAGGGCATTGATTGCAGTCGGAAAAGTGGATTATGCTTATATTGATAGTATTTTTCCACAAAATGATAATATTAAAGTATTAGGAGCATCAAGCGATCATACAATACTAGATATAGAAGACGTAAGCGAAGAACTAAAGGTAGGGGATATAGTAAGCTTCGAAGTGAATTATGCAAGTGTAGTTTTTATAACAAATAATTCAAATGTAAAGATTGATTTTATTTAGAAATAGAATGAAGGAGAAGAAAATGTCAGAGCAGATATTATTAACGAAAAAAGGTTATGAGGAAATAAAAGCAGAATATGAGGAAATGATTGCCATAAAAAGACCAGAGGTTGCGCAAAGAATTAAAGAAGCCAGAGAGCATGGTGATATTTCAGAGAATGCTGAGTACGATGCAGCAAAAAATGAGCAGGCAGAATTAGAAGAAAAAATTAAAAAGCATGAAGAAATTTTGCGTAAAGCAGAGTTCATTGAAGATAAAAAACATGTGGAAGGGAAAGTTAGTGAAGGTAGTCAAATTGAAGTTAAAGTTACTGGTGGAGAAAAAGAAATAGTTACTACGTATACGATACTTGGAACAACAGAGGCGGATCCATTAAAAGGAATCATTTCAAATGAATGTGAAGTTGGGAAAGCTTTATTGGGGAAAAGCCAAGGAGAAGTTGTAACAATTGATGTCTCTGCTGGACAAAAAAGAAACTATGAAATTTTAAAAATAAACTAAAATAATAAGTTCAAAAAACTTTTGTTTACTGAACTACATTAAAAAACTAAACTGACAGAAATTCTTTTAGAGGAATTTTAATAAAAAAATATTGGAGAATAACATGGAAGACAATAAGAACAATGAGATTGAGCAAGAAGAATTGACTCAAGAAGATATAAGTGAACAAAGAAGAATTAGAAGAGAAAAACTTAAGGATCTACAAGAAAACGGAAGAAATCCTTTTTTGATTGAAAATTGGAATGTAACAGACTTCAGCAAAACTATAAAAGACAACTTCGAGAAAATTGAAGGCGAAGAAGTTTCAATAGCGGGAAGAATAATGGCAAACAGACATATGGGGAAAGCTTCTTTTATAGATATTCAAGATAAAGAAGGAAGAATTCAGTCTTATGTTAGACAAGATGTAATTGGAGAAGATGATTATAAGTGGTTTGTTTCGTATGATATTGGAGACATTGTAGGCGTAGAAGGAACCGTATTTAAAACAAAACATGGAGAAGTTTCAATAAAAGCTTCAAAAGTTGTTTTATTGTCTAAGTCGTTACAAGTGCTTCCGAATAAATGGCAGGGGTTAAAAGATACGGATATAAGGTATAGACAAAGATACACTGACCTAATAATGAACCCGGATGTAAAAGACACTTTTGTAAAGAGATCTCAAATCATAAAAGAAATAAAGAAAGTGCTTGAAGATGACTTTGGATATTTAGAAGTAGATACCCCAATACTTACAACCATAGCAGGAGGAGCAAATGCGAGACCTTTTGCAACTCATCACAATACACTAGATATTGATATGAAACTTAGAATTTCAAATGAACTCTACCTAAAAAGGCTAACTGTTGGGGGCCTAGATAGAGTCTATGAAATGGGTAAAATGTTTAGAAATGAAGGAATGGATAGAAACCACAACCCAGAGTTTACTTCTATGGAGTGTTATATGGCCTATGGAGACATGGATGATATGATAGAAGTTACAGAACAAGTTGTGTCAAAGGCTGCCCTTAAGGCAACGGGATCAATGGTAATTGAGTATCAAGGAAAGAAGTTTGACTTAACACCTCCATGGAGAAAAATTGATATGGGAGAAGCCGTTAAAGAGATTACTGGAGTTGATTTTAAGACAATTGTTACTGATGAAGAGGCTCAAAAAGCCGCAATAAAAGCAGGGATGAATAAAGCCGATGTAAAAGGCTTATCTCGTGGAAAGATACTTGCGGAAATGTTTGAAGAATACTGTGAAGAGGAGCCTGGATATTTAGATGGTCCAATATTTGTAACGGGACATCCAGTTGAGATTTCACCGTTATCAAAGAGAGACCCAGAAGATCCTAGGATAACAAGAAGATTCGAAGCATATGTAAATTGTTGGGAAATAGCAAATGCTTTCTCAGAGCTAAATGATCCTATTGATCAGTACGAGAGATTTAAAGAGCAACAATCTCAACTGGACACTGGTGAGGACGATGAAGCGCATCCAATGGATGAAGATTTCGTAAATGCTTTAGAAGTAGGGCTTCCACCAACAGGGGGGCTTGGTATTGGAATAGACAGAGTTATAATGTTAATAACAAATGCAGCTAGTATTAGGGATATAATACTATTCCCGACTATGAAACCTATGGATAAACATTAATTTGTGCAGATAAGCAGGAATAGCCTTTTACAAGGAGGGCTTTGCATATTATTGAATCGCAAACATAGAGAGTAAAAATTAAAGGGAAAGGCTTGTGCTTTTCCCTTTTTTAAAAGCTCTTTATTAATAAGAAGGTATAGGAATTGTAGAAAAATAGAGTAAAGATTAACTACAGAAGTAGGAGGTAGAATGAAAGTTCTAATATCCATAGTTAAAGATGGAATGTTAAAGGCAATAAAAACAGGATTGATGCTGTTTAAAATTATGATACCAATTTATATATTGGTAGTTATTCTTAAGTACTCACCTATTATGGGATGGTTAAGCAATATTTTTGAGCCTGTTATGAAAATATTTAACCTTCCAGCAGAAGCTTCAGTTCCAATTATTACAGGAATTTTTACTGATGAATATGGAGTAGTAGCAGGAATTAACTCCTTTGATTTTTCTGCTTCAGCAATTACCACAATTGCAATGATTTCTCTAATGGCTCACTCCCTTCCGGTAGAGTCTGCCCTTGCACAAAAGATTGGATATCCTGCAGGTAAAATAATATTGCTTAGGGTTACTATGGCAATTATTACAGGGATTATAGTAGGCTGGATTGGAGGTGTATTTTAATGTCAGAAAGCTGGAATTTTATTTTTGATGAAATGCTAAATGGTACAATTTCAATGGTTGTTAATGTAATGATTATATTGGTTCCATTATTTTTAATTATTGAAACATTAATTAAACTTAATATTATGGCAAAGATTGCAAAGAAACTTTCCTTTATAGGAAAGTTGATAGGTGTAAGTCAAAAAGCGGTATTTCCCTTGTTAGTTGGGGTAGTAATGGGAGTTACTTACGGTGCCGGGACATTGATTGAGCTGAATAAAACGGATCCCTTATCTAAACGAGACTTTACAACAATTGGAATTTTTATGTATATGTGTCATGGTGTGATTGAAACTGCTTTTCTCTTTGCAATTATAGGTGCCAATGTGTGGGTAATTACTATAGGGAGAGTATTACTTGCTTTGGTTGTTACTATTATTTTATCCAGGACTCATTGGATTAAAAAGCTTTCAACTGTGGCTCCCGCGCCAAACGAGTAATTGAAAGTTAGATGATAAACTAGCAGGTTTGTAAAAGTAAAGAAACTGAATATTTTAGGCTTTGTATATTTTCTTTATTTTGCTAGGTTTAAAAAATATATAAGTTGTATAGGGTTAGCAGGCAATAAATAAAGGCGAAAATGCCAGATGAACTATATTTTGGATTATTTTGAAGTGAAGCAAGGAATTTTTCTTGTTGGATATCCCATGATTTTCATAACACGCTCTGTTTCATTTTTTGAAGTTAAAAGTTCAAGTAAGGTGAAGGCAACATAGGGGCTAGTAAAAGGGCCATATGAAGTGATTAAATTACCGTCTACTACAATGGGGAAATCAACCACATTTACTCCTAGAGAGGCAAGTTGTCTTTGTTTTCGGCCATTTAGAAGATTATAAGTTGTGCCATTTTTGTTATTTAAAACTCCTGCTTTTCCTAGAATAAAAGAAGCTAGACACACAGTCGCAATAGGTTTATTTTTTTTGTGGAAATATCGTACTAATTCAAGAGTTTGATTATGGTATGCCTCTTCAAAAAAACCAGAGTTTTCAAAACCGCCAGGAATTGCCAAAGCAACAAATTCGTTAAGCTTTTTTTCTGTTAAATCAAAAGTACTTTCAATGATTAAATTAGGATGGAAAGTATACCCAAAGGCTCCGCTTATTTCATTTGAAAAACCAATAGTTGTAAAATCAACATTAAGTTTACCATGTTCTTTGGCCCAACCAAAGACATCAGTAAAAGATGATAACTCTAACAATTCAAATCCCTTAGGAACTAAGATTAGTATTTTTTTATTCATTAGATAGCCTTTCTCATTAACGCTTATGTGAAATAAGTTTATCCCATAATCTAGATATAATTTATAGAAGTGCTTTTCTTTTTTATAGAAGGTTCAATTAAAAAGCATAATAAGCTACCTGGCATTGCGAAGGTTTACTGAGCAATACTGGCAGAGCATCAGTTCGCTATAAATAATTATAATTATGAATACATATGCATTATATAGTAATTTGTTAATTATAGTAAATAGTTTAGTAGAAATTTTGGTGGATATAAAGAATTAATTGATGAATTTTTTGAAAGGGTAAAATTTATTATGAATGAATGGATAAATTGATGGGTGTTTTGTTTAATGAGTGAATTGGTGAGACTTAATATAGAAATTTTGACTTGCTATTTTACTGGTAAAAGAGTATACTTTTAGTAATTTATAGTTATTAATGAGTTTAGGAGGTCTAGATATGAAAGGCTTTAAAAACGACACTATTAGGAACGTCGCATTGGCAGGACATGGCGGCGTAGGCAAAACTACCTTAATTGAGGCTGCCCTGCTTGCTACAGGTGAAATAAGCAGATTAGGAAGAGTCGAAGACGGTAACACTGTTTCTGACTATGATAAAAAGGAGATAGAAAAGGGACATTCTCTTTCTAGTTCAATTGTTCCCGTGAAGTACAATGGAGTTAAAATTAACTTTATAGATACACCGGGATTTTTTGATTTCATTGGAGAGGTTGATTCTGCACTTAGAGCAGTTGAAACTGCTGTAATTGTAGTAGATGCATCTTCAGGAATTCAAGTAGGAACTGAGAAAGCATGGGAAACTTGTATAGAGTTCGACGTTCCAAGATTTTTCTTGATTAACAAAATAGATAAAGATGGAGTTGATGTAGACCAAGTTGTTGCAGATTTAAAGGAAAAGTTTGGTCATACGGTTGTTGACTTTAATAATAAAGAAGAAGTTAATGAACTTATAGCAGAAGAAGATGAAGAACTAATGGATAAGTACTTCGAAGCAGGGGAATTTACGCAAGAAGAATATGAAAAAGGTTTATCTATGGCAATAACAAATGGGGACATTTCTCCAGTATTTACTTGCTCTGCAACAGAAGGTGAGGGAGTAGAACAATTACTAGATAGATTAATTGAACTTATTCCAAAGGCAAGTGATCATGCAGAGTATCCAGCTGTTAATGGAAAAGACGAAGACATATTAGTAAAAGTTGACCCAGAGGGAGATTTAGCAGCTTTCGTGTTCAAAACAGTTGCAGACTCTGTATTAGGAAAAGTTTCTCTGGTTAAAGTAATTGCAGGAAGTATAAAATCAGGCCAAGAAGTCTATAACTCTACTTCAGAACATTCGGAAAAAATCGGAACCATGTTTTTCCTAAAAGGAAAGCAAAGAGAAGATACAAATCTTGTAGAAGAAGGAGATATTGTTGCAATAGCTAAACTTCAACACACTAAAACTGGAGACACTCTTTGTCTGAAAAATGATATAATTAAATTCCCGCCGATTAAATTTCCAGAGCCTACCTATTACGTGGCTGTCGAACCAAAAACAAAGGGAGATGATGAAAAGGTTGGGGTTGGACTTAATAAGTTAAAAGAAGAAGACCCAAGCTTTTTGGTTGAAAGAAATGTAGAAACTCATCAGACTTTACTAGGAGGTCAAGGTGATATCCAAATTGGAACAATCATTGCCAAGCTAAAAGATAAGTTCGGAGTTGAAATTAATATAATTCCACAAAAAATAGGATATAGAGAAACTATAAAGGGAACATCTGATGTACAAGGAAAGCACAAAAAACAATCAGGTGGAGCTGGCCAATATGGAGATGTCCATGTAAAGTTTTCGCCATCAGCTGAAGAATTTGAATTTACTGAATCATTGTTTGGTGGTTCAATTCCAAAGAACTATGTTCCAGCAATTGAAAAGGGCATAAAAGAATCTATGGAAAAAGGACCTCTTGCAGGTTGTAAAGTAGTAAATGTAAAAGCGGAATTATATGATGGTTCATATCATGATGTTGACTCTAATGAAATGGCCTTTAAATTAGCAGCAGCATTAGCATTTAAAAAGGGCATTGTAGAGGCGAAACCTTGCTTATTAGAGCCGATAATGCATGTGGAAATAGTAATCCCTGATGAATATATGGGAGATGTAATGGGAGATATGAGTAAACGTAGAGGCAGAATTTTGGGAGGTGAACCTCTTCCAAAAGGAGGAGGGCAAGTTGTAATTGCAGAAGCTCCTCAAGCCGAGCTGTTTGACTATGCAATAACTCTTAGAGCTATGACACAGGCTAGGGGAAGCTTCAAAATGAAACATGAAAGATATGATGAAGTTCCAGGAAACCTAGCTGAAAAAATAATTGCAGAACATAAGGCTGACTTAGAGAGTCATTAATTTATTAGTTAGTTAAATAGTAGCTTAAAACAAGGTGTAACAATAGTTGCACCTTGTTTTAATGGATTACGGAATAGGAGAGAAGTGAGATGTATTTGTAATAATGTGAGTATTGAAAAGTACTGCCAGCGTAAAATTGTTAATTTTTAAGTGAAGAAAGTAGTTAGAAAAAGTGAGGAAAGGACTAATTTGCTGAAGTGAAACACGTACCTATTTTCATATGTTAATTTTTTGACAATTAAATCATGAGTATGTTATAATAACAGAGGCGAGTAAAAATGAAATTGCACCTATGAATACGTACAGTTTAAAGAAGCAGAATACTGGAAAAGAAAGAAGGAATTTATGTCGACAGAGATAACGGATCAAAATTCGCTATCAAAAAAAATCAATGTACTTAATTTAGCCAAATTTACATTACCATCAATTGCTATGATGATAGTAATGGCGTTTTACACTATGGTAGATGGAATATTTGTGGCAAGATTAATAGATACGGATGCTTTTGCAGCTATTAATATAGTATATCCAATATTAAACATAGTGAATGGAATTGGAATAATGTTAGCTGCAGGCGGCTGCGCATATGTAGGAAAAGAACTAGGAGAAAAAAGAGACCAGATAGCAAGAAAACATTTTTCTATGATAGTCTATTTTGGAATCGGAATAGGTGTAGTTGGAGCAATATTATCCATTACATTTATTGACCCAATTATTACTTTTTTAGGGGCTTCGCCCATTACCTATGAATACTGTTATGATTATGGATTACTTCTTATGCTTTTTATGCCTATTGAAATTCTGCAAATCTTGTTTCAATATTTTTTTGTTGTGGCAGGAAAGCCTGTGTTTGGATTAATTGCAACTATCGTGGGAGGAGTTGCTAATATAGTGCTAGACTATTTATTTATCGCTGTATTTGAAATGGGTGTTGGTGGGGCGGCTTTGGCGACAGGAATTGGATTTGCCATACCAGCAGTAACAGGGCTTCTGTATTTTTCGTTTAAAAGAAAAGGTATACTTTATTTAACTTTCGCAAAGTTAGAGTGGAATCATATAAGAAAAATAATGCAGAATGGCTCATCTGAGATGGTAGCTAGTTTAGCTCTATCTGTAACCACAATACTATTTAACTTGGTAATGCTTAAATATTTAGGAGAGGAAGGAGTGGCGGCAATAAGCATTATGTTATATGTGGATTATTTGTTAAATGCTGTATTCTTCGGCTACGAGATAGGTGTAGCCCCTCTATTTAGTTATAATTACGGCGCGGGAAATAAGGTTAATTTAAAGAAACTGATGAAACTAAGTTTAAGGTTTATTGCTATTGCTGCAATTTTAATATTTATCATAGCTAATGTGTTTTCTGATCAACTAATAGGTATATTTGTAGATTCGAATGACCCTGTATATGCAATCACAAAAAATGGACTATGGCTTTTCTCGTTAGCTTTTTTGGTGATGGGATTTAACATATTTGCATCAGCAATTTTTACAGCTTTATCAAACGGAAAAATTTCAGCACTGATTTCTTTCTTGAGGACATTCTTCTTACTATCGGGAGCAATATTACTTCTTCCAGAGCTATTTGGGATAGAGGCAGTTTGGTTGGCAGTTCCTGTAGCGGAAGGCATAGCAATTATTGTTTCTACAATATGTGTGCTTAAGTATAGAAGACACTACGAATATTTGTAAGTATTAATAGTATGAGTAACATGAAAGATGTAGAAAGAATATTTGAAACAATGAAAATTATATAAGATAATATTTTTAGTATTGAGGGTAATTCTTTTATATGAAGAAGTTATTAATGTTTAATATTCTCCCCTACAAAAAAAACAATGCTGAGGGAACGAAAATTTGAGTTTAGTTCCTTCAGCTTATTTATTAATAATCTTTAGCAAGTTTAAATTGATTATTTATAGGATTGTATGTTCTGCCAGTATTGTTCAGTATTGGAAAAGAACTACTTCGCAATGGCAGATAGCGAACTTCTATTAGACTGCGTCTAATAGAAAGAATCTGGATTTTAAATCAATTAAAAAGGGCAATAGCATCATTTATATTTTTTACACCTATTAGAGTTAAGCTACCATATGACTTGCCTTGTAATGAAATATAATTTTTGTAGGGAAGAATTATTTTCTGGAGGCCCATTCTAGAAGCTTCTTTAACAATTTTTTCGGCATTTTGAATGCTCCTAAGCTCGCCAGTAAGGCCTAGCTCTCCAATAGCTACAGTGCCTTCATTTAGGGTTTTGCTTCTAAAAGATGAATATATTGCAAGGGCAATTGATAAATCTGTATAAGTCCCCTCTGGTTTTATACCGCCTACAATATTAACATAAACATCTTGGCTAGAAAGGGGCAAACCAGCTTTTCTTTCTAAAATTGCGAGTATCATATTAAGTCGAGAAAGGTCAACTCCAACTACAGTTCGCCTAGGAAAATTCAAGGATGTAGGGGAGCATAACCCTTGGACCTCTAAGAATAGGGGCCGCGTGCCTTCATAAGCAGCACCAATAACAGACCCTTCTTGTTTGGACGTCACTTGTTCCAAGAAGATTTTTGAAATATCTGGAATCTCAATAAGGCCACCTTCTTCCATAGCAAAAGCACCTATTTCACTTGTAGTTCCAAAGCGATTTTTATTTGAGCGAATTATTCTTAAATCTTGGGTTCTTTCTCCGTTGAAAGATAAAACACAATCAACAAGATGCTCTACAATTTTCGGGCCGGCCAACTCTCCATTTTTAGTTACATGGGCAACAATGAAGACTGGTATATTTTTTTCTTTTCCGATTTTCATAATCTGCCCCCCACAAGCTCTAACCTGCGAAACACTTCCAGGGGAAGAGGTTATTTCGTCCGTAAACATTGTTTGTATTGAATCTATTATCAAAAAGGAGGCCTTTGTTTTTTCTACAAACTCTTCAATTGTATCCAGATTAGTTTCAGAAAGGACTAAGAGATTATCGCTTATCTTTGAACAAATTCTGTCAGCTCTCAATTTTATTTGCTCTTCAGATTCTTCTCCAGAAATATATAAAACCGTACCTACAAAAGTAGCAATATGATTTGCTACTTGCATTATTATAGTGGATTTTCCTATGCCAGGTTCACCAGAAATTAATGTTAAGGATCCTGGAAAAATGCCGCCTCCTAATACCCTATCTAATTCAGAAATTCCAGTAGGGAAACGAGATAGTTGTTGATTTTGATTTACTTTGTTTAATGGAGTGACTTCTGTCAAATTTATAGAAGTTTTGCTTCCGGCTTTAATATTCCGTGTTTTTTTGGCCTGTTCTTCTACAAAGGTATTCCAAGCACCACAGATACATTGTCCTTGCCACTTAGGGCTTTCATAACCACACTCTTGACAGAAAAAAATTGTTTTTTGAGATTTAGACATTACTTTATCTAGAAGCATTTGTGATGAAATCCTTCTATTCCCTCCTTGCTGTATAAAGATGTTGTTCTTTTAATGATTAAATTATCTATTTGTTTTGCTACTTTCTAATTCAAACCAAAATTTTGAGCCTTTGCCAACTGTGCTTTCTATGCCGTAATTTGCTTTATGTAGAATTAGAATTTCTTTTGTAATTGATAAGCCTAACCCTGAGCCACTTGGAGTTCTAGTGTGGTTTGAGCTTGCTCTATAATATCTCTCCCAAACTTTAGGAATATCTTCTTCTTTTATTCCGATTCCGTGGTCAATTATTTCAAACCTAACCTTGTCTTCTTTTCTTTTAACATTAATGATTATTACTTTGTTGACTTTTGAAAATTTAAAGGCATTAGTTAATAAGTTATTTAATACTTGCTTGATTTTGTCTATGTCGCCTAGGACACTAAGATCATTTTTGCAATTTATAATTAATTTATAATCCATTTCGGATACAAAAATTTCATAAGTTCTAAGGATTCCGTCAATTAGGCGTCTAGGGTTGAAATGTCTCATACTTAGAGTTAGGGGATGAGCTTGAATATTAGTTAATGTTAACATATCGCTTACTAATTTATCAAGTCGATTTGCTTCGTCCATAATTATTTTCAGATGAGCATCACGCTTTTGTGGATTATCTCCTGAAATGTCTCTAATCATTTCAGAATAAGAAACTATCATTGTTAAAGGGGTTTTCAGGTCATGGGATACATTTGCCATTAAGTCCTTTTGTACGTTCATGCTTTTGTGTAATTGTTCAGAAGTTGACTTGAGAGAACTTGCTAAATCCTTTAACTCAGTATATGACGCTGTGCTGTTTATTTCTACACCATAATCTCCCTTTGCTAGTAAATACGCAGCTGCCTTCAATTCATCTACTGGTTTAGATAGCCTTCTTGCTAAGAAAGCTGCAAATAATGCAGCAAAAGCAATTGAAGCAGTGAAAATAATAAATAATTGGTCTTCGAAAATTGAGATGGTAGAAGATCTAGGGTATAATGGTGAAACTAAATATGCAGTTGTAAAAGGATCCTTTGAAAGAGGAATTCCATAAATAAAAACACTTTCGTCATTGTTGGGATTAGATACGATAAAAGAAACAGAAGAATCGCCATTAATTAATTGATCTTGGCCAAAGTTAATTTGTGAGGTTACGTTTGAAAATACAATAAGAGGCTTAGAAGAAAAAGAAAGAGACGGATCTTCAGATTCAATTATTATCTGTAAATCATCTCTTTTTACCATATTTTCTACTTCCGCAATTAAAGTCTTTTGAGACCAAGAAGAATAGGAATTTTGTAATTTTATCCCAATATTCTTTGTGTAATTGATTTTCATATTTTCGTAAAAGGCACTGAGAAAAAATACTTGCATTAACCAGATTAATACAAATAAAATAACTACGAAAAAAATAAAACTGCCTAATATACGGACTCTTAGACTGTTAAAGTCAATTAGGTTAAGAAATTTTTTATTTCTATTGGCATTCAAATTTGTACCCCATTCCCCTGAGAGTTACTATATAGTCTCTATAAGGGCCTAGCTCCGTTCTTAGGTTTTTTATATGTGTATCAATAGTTCGGTCATCTCCATAGAAGTTATAACCCCATATAGCTTGAAGCAAACTCTCTCTAGATAAAGCAATATTTTTGTTTTGTACTAAATAAAATAGTAAATCATACTCTTTAGGTGTTAAAGAAATTTTTTCTCCATCAACTGAAACTACTCTACCAGAAAGATCAATTGTTAGCCCGCCAAAGATTAAAGGCTGAGAGGAAATTTCTATTGTCGACTTATTATTTCTTTTAATAATTGCTGAAATTCTAGCCATCAGCTCTTTAGGGCTGAAAGGCTTTACAATATAATCATCTGCGCCCACTTCGAAACCAAAGAGTTTATTGTATTCATCTGACCTTGCGGAAAGCATTAATATTGGAGCGTCAGAAAATTTTCGGATTTCTTTACAAGTAGAAAACCCATCTAATTTTGGCATCATTACATCTAATATTATTGTGTCATACTTGTTATCCTTACATAATTCTATTGCGATCAATCCGTCCGCGGCTTCATCTACAGAGTAATTTTCAAATTGCGCATATTCAGTAACCACATTTCTGATGTTTTCTTCATCATCTACAATTAAAATCTTATACATATTACTCTCCTATTCCATAGAAACATTACCATAATTTGGCTCATATGTCCAAACCTTCCACTTTGTAATATTCTACCATATTTTTATTGACATGTGTTAAAAAATATGATAAATTTAAAATTTAAATTATATTTGACATAAAGGTAATAGTGAATTATACTGAATCCATAGCCAATAATTGAAAACCAACTATTCAAGGTAGGCATTAAAGTAACCTACGGGAAGTTGAAGGTTATATAGGAGGCATTATGTTTAATATTAGCGATAAAGTTGTATATCCTCTTCATGGCGCAGGCACTATCAAAAGTATAGAAAAAAAAATAGTTGCAAAAAATATAAAAGAATATTATTCACTTTATATTCCATTTAGAAAACTGGAAATTCTTATTCCAGTTGAAAATTGTCAAGATTTGGGGCTTAGAGCGATTGTAAGTGCTGAAAAAATCTTGGAAATTGAGGCAGTACTAGTATTGAAGGATTCCAATTCAGAAAATAACTGGAATAAGAGATATAGGGAAAACTTGGAACTGTTAAAAACTGGTGATCCTCTGCTTGCGGCGAAGGTTGTGAGAGATCTCTGTAGGTTAGACAATAAAAAGCCGTTAGCTACTGGAGAAAAAAGAATGCTCAATAACGCAAAGAGTATTTTGGCCAGTGAAATCGCGTTGGTAAATGGAAAATCTGAAGAAGAAACCTTATTGTGGATTAAAGAAAAAGTGCTGGACGAAATCGTAATATAATCACAGGTTAGGATTATTATAATAGTTAGGAATAATTCTGAACTATAGTAAAAGCTATTTATTTTTAAAGAGACTATTTTATCTTAAGGAGGTAAAGGATTTTAAATGTTAAAAAAACTATTTAGGATAATTTTTTCAATAGTAGGGGGGTTAGTAGGTTATGGATTTTTTCTTTTGACTAGCATATTAATTCGTCTATATTCTCCTAATTTTTTTACTAATTTAGGAGCAACAAATACAATTTTAATAACAGCAGGTTGTGTAATTTTTTTTGGATTTATTTTTTTCCTTTTAGCTCCTTTAATAAATAAAGGCTCAAAAAAAGTGGCCAGAAATATTGAAAGTGAGTTAAAAGATGTTTCAAGCGGAGATTTAGTTGCAGGAACTTTAGGATTAATTACGGGATTGGTTATTGCATTCTTAATAGGCCAGATTTACACCATGTTTAATATCGGTTTTGCAGCATCAATTTTGTCAATCTGCACATATTTAATATTTGGATACTTAGGTGTTTTTGTGGCAAGACAAAAAGCGCCTGACGTAATTGCTAATGAAGTAGTGAAGAAATCTGCTCAAGGATTTTTGAAAGATAGAAAAAAGGGGGAGGCTGCGCCTAAAATACTAGATACAAGTGTCATTATTGATGGCAGAATTGTAGAAATCATGAAAACTGGCTTTATTGAAGGTGTTATTGTAATACCAGAGTTTGTACTTTTAGAACTTCAATATATTGCGGATTCTGCTGATAGCCTAAAAAGGAATAGAGGCCGAAGAGGGTTAGATATATTAAAAAAAATACAAGATGATTACAATGTAGAAATAAAAGACACAAGTAAGGAAAAAGCAATTAATGAAATTCCTGATGTTGATATCAAACTGTTAAAACTTGCAAAAAAAATAGGTGGTAAAGTTATTACTAATGATTACAATTTAAATAAAGTTGGAACAATACAGGGAATTGAAATCTTAAATATTAATGAATTAGCAAATACTTTGAAACCAGCAGTGCTACCAGGAGAAGAAATGAAACTTTTCTTAGTAAAAGAAGGGAAAGAAGATAAGCAAGCAGTAGCATATTTGGACGATGGAACAATGATAGTTGTAGAAAATGGAAAAAGTCATATAGGAAAAACTGTTGATGTTACAGTGACAAGTGTTTTACAAACATCAGCGGGTAGAATGATATTTGGTAAGCCGAGCAAGTAGTATGGATAATAAAAAAAATGTGAATGTAATTATTGCAGCAGGTGGAGCAGGCAAAAGAGTAGGTAGCAAAAAACCGAAGCAATTCTTAACAATAGAAGGGAAAGCAATAATTTGCAAAAGTATTGAACCATTTTATTTTAATGATAGAGTAGATAAGATCTATCTTATAGTTCCAGAGGGTTATGTTGAGTATTGCAAGAAAATTATATCTAACGAATTTATTGATTTAAATGAAAAATCTCTCTGCATTATTGAAGGTGGAAAAGAGAGGCAAGATTCAATTTATGAAGCAATAAAATGTATAAGTGAAGATGAACTAGAAAATGAAGAACTACTTATTTTGGTTCATGATGGGGCAAGGCCATACCTCACTCAAGATTTGGTGGAAAGAACAATTACAGGCGCAGAGCTACAAGGCGCTGTAATTCCAATTTTACCAGTGACAGATACAGTTAGAATAAAAGAAGATGACGAAATAAAAGTAATTGACAGAAATAAACTAATGGTAGCCCAAACTCCGCAAGGGTTTAAGGGCTCTATTTTAATAAATGCTTATGAAAAGGCCATGAAAGAAGAATATTTTGGCACAGATGATGGACAGGTAGTTCAATGGGCAGGCTTTGAATTGAAAACAATTGAAGGAGAGCAAGACAATAAAAAAATTACTGTAGTAGAAGATTTGCCAAAAGAGGTTCAAGTGAATATATCAATTGATGAAAAGATGGCTTCGAATTATGTCCCCCCTAATGGTGATAAAAATGAAAATAAAGCAATAGAAAAAAGAGCGCTGTTGAAAGACTTCCCTAGAATAGGAAGCGGATATGATGTGCATAAGTTAGTAGAAGGGCGAGAACTTATATTAGGAGGAGTGCAGGTTCCTTTTAATAAAGGATTAGATGGTCACTCTGATGCGGATGTACTGGTTCATGCAATTATGGATGCAATCTTAGGAGCTGCAGCTTTAGGGGATATAGGGAAGCACTTTCCTCCGAGTGATATGAAATACAAAGGGGTGTCTAGTCTAACACTATTAAGCCAAGTTAAAAATATTATAAAAGAAAAAGGTTATGTAATTGGAAATATAGATGCTACTGTAGTTTGTGAAAAACCTAAAATAAGCGACTATGTTATAGAAATGAAAAATAACATTTGTGAAATTTTAGAACTTGACATCGAGAGGTTAAATATTAAAGGGACGACTACGGAAAAGTTAGGCTTTACAGGAAGAGAGGAAGGAATAGCAGCAGAAGCTATTTGTCTTCTAGCTAAAGAATAATTGAAAATATCAAAAGGAAATAAAGATTAAAGGAACATTGAGAGTAGTTTTAACTAATGTCAGAGAGCAAAATTAAATAAAATAGCTATAATTATATAAAAAATATAAAGGAGAAAAAAGTGAAACTTTCAAAAATGCATATAAGAACATTAAGAGAAGTA
>CAYJGT010000009.1:0-35155 GCA_964370035.1 uncultured Oscillospiraceae bacterium | reverse complement strand
TAATCTCCATAACCTTTGGGTCTATACCAAACTCTTTTGTTAGTAATTCATAAGTTTTTTTCGTATTCATCATTTCTCTTTTCTTTCTATTTCCCATTCCATATCTTTAACTAAATCTCTTTTTACATTTTTTTGATGCGCAGCATAGAGCTGTGTGGTAGTTACCTGTTCATGATCAAGAAGGCTTTGTACATCAAAAATAGAATTTCCTCTACCAATAAGGCTTGTTGCTGCTGTAGCTCTTAATTTATGTGGGCTGTAGCCATTACTTTTAGAAGTTTTAAGTGATATAGCCGTATACTTTTTCACCAACTCTCTAATTTGCCTTTCAGTCATTCGCTTGCCTTGTAAAGATAAGAAAAGTGCATCTTTTTCTCCCTCAGCTAGTTCTTTCTCTTTTTTTCTTTCCATTTCAATGTATTCTTTTAAAACTAAAGTTACAGACTTATTAATAGGCATTGTTGATTCTTTTCCTCTTTTTCTAAAAATCAAGAACTCTCCCCTACTAAAATTAAAGGACGATATGTTTAATTGCTGTAACTCAGATAGTCTAAGACCATAGGTTAAAAACAGTATTAAAATTGCCTTATCCCTATATTTTGTTTTTTCCCAAAACTGTAACTCTTTTTTTGTAAGGCCATTTCCCGTTGATACAGCATCTAGCATAACCATCACTTCATCGTCTTGTAAGGCTTTTATCTCTCTCTCTTGAGGCTTTGGAACTCTTATTGGGTCAAATCCATCAGTAATATTCTTCTCAATAAGCTCATCCCTATATAACTGTTTAAACATTACTGAAATTGCAGATTTTTTTCTAGAAAGTGTTTTATTATTATTTTCATATATATAAATAGCATCTTCCCCTTCTACCTTATATTGCCTGCAATAATCAATATACATATTCACATCTATTCCCTTAATCTTTTGAAATTCATTTAACTTTATTTCAGAAAGATTTTCTGCATTTGTAATGTCTGTTTCTTTTATGAGATAACTTAAAAAGGCTTTAACATCATGAAGATAAGCCAATCTACTCATAGGCAAAACATTACCTTTTAGATAAATAAAATAACCTTTAAGAAATTTAGGTAGTTGCCCTTCAATTTCTTCACTTTGTTTTATAATCTCATACTCTTTTAACACAATATTATCTGGTTTATTACTATTATTGTGTAACTTCACTTCTTTCATCTAAGCTTATCCACTCCATTTCATCGTATCGTCTAAACCAAGTAAGCTGTCTTTTTGCATATCTTCTAGTATTTCTTTTTACCAACTCTATTGCCCTATCAATTTCATATTCGCCTTCAAGGTAAGCTATTATTTCTTTATATCCAATACCTTTCATTGCAATATTATCCCCTGTAAACCCTTGGTCAAGAAGTGACCTTACTTCATCTATCAAGCCCTCTTCCAACATTTGATCTACTCTTTGATTAATTCTCTCGTACAATATAGCTCTATCTCTAGTTAGCCCTATTAGCTTAACACTATAATCTTTGGTTTTCATAGTAACTTGATCAAAGGATTTTAACTTTTCCCCAGATAGTTCTACTGCTTCTAAGGCCCTAATAACTCTTCTTAGATTATTTACTTCTATTCTATCCGCAGCTTCTGCATCCTTTTCTCTCAATAAATTATGGACGTAGAGATTTCCTTTTTCTTCTGCTATTTTTTCTAAACTTTTACGATATTCCATATCTCTAGTTGTTGCTCCAAAATCCATATCATAGATAATTGAGTTTAAATATAAGCCAGTTCCACCAGAAATTACAGGCGTTTTCCCTCTCGAAAAAATCTCTTCTATTGCTGCCTTTGCAAGCTTAGAGTACATTGCTACAGAAAATTCCTCCCTAGGATCAATTATGTCTACTAAATGATGCTTAACCTGTGATAGTTCTTCTTCTGTAGGCTTTGCTGTTCCTATTGCCATATACTTATATAGCTGCATAGAGTCGCAGGAAACTATTTCCCCATTATTTTTCAAGGCATAGTCAATTGAATATTTTGTTTTTCCAACTGCAGTAGGACCTGCTATAACTACTATTTCTCTCATCAATTACCTTTCAATTACTTATCAAAATGAATGCCTTTATTATTTAATCAATTACTAGGTTCTTCGAAAGCCTTTGTTATTTAACCAATTCCTAGATTCTTCGAAAGCCTTTTTCTATTTGGGCTTTTGTATATTTCAAAAATGTTGGCCTACCATGAGGGCAGGTAAATGGATTATTACAATAAGTTAGTTGCTTTAATAGGCTTTTTATTTCTTCATTCTTTAGGCTGTCATTTGCTTTTATCGAAGCCTTACACGCCTTTTGAGCCAACTTGTCTAGTACCACTTCATCGCTTAAATCAATATTATCTTCTTGGCTATCTAGAAAATCCCTAGCAAACAACTCTGCTTCTCCTAAAGTAAGGAAAGAAGGTATTCCTGAAATTTTAAATGTATTTGGCCCGAAGTCTCCTATTTCATAGCCAAAATTTTCTAAAATTTCTACCCAAATAGAAGAATTTTCATACTGGGAAGGTAGTACTGTTATTATAATTGGAACCATGATTTGTTGTAAATTCTTATTGCCTTTTTTAAACTCTGCCAACATCTTTTCATAATTAACTCTTTCATGAGCAGCATGTTGATCTACCATATACATAGTTTCTTCTTCTGCTAAAATTAAGTAAGTTCCAAAAACTCTTCCTACAATTTCTAAGGACTCAAAGTTCATCTTCACGTCAAAGCTTTCCATGCCTTCTTTATTATATTGATCGTTATTGGCTGGCTGATTATTGCTTAGGCTATAATTATTATTTTCTTCTAAATGATTATTTATAATTTGGTTACTATTTAATTTTTGGTTTTCGGAATTGGTTTCATTAGCTTTTCTCTGAGAACTAACTCCACTATCAGAAGTGGCTGTCAACCTTATTTCACTATGATTTTCTTCACTGTTGGCTGAAAACCTATTATTTTCTCCTACTTGCTGGGCGGAAGATTTTACTGCTTCATTAAGTAGCGTAGTTAAATCCAGCTGTTCTCTTTTATTTTCATCATATATGTCCTCTTCCAATTCAATTTTCGGCTTCACATATTTATTTTTATTTAATTCAGAACTTTCTCTATCTAGGGCTTCTTTGCTTTCAGTTGGTATACTATTTTCGCCTAATTTGTTATTTATCTCGTCTATATCATGAGACTTTTCTAGTGGCTCTTTAGGTTTTTTTACTAAATCCTCTATCTCTCTAAGTTTTGGTTCATCAATTTTCAGTTTAGAACTATGAGCAAAAAGAACTGTTCCCTTATTATTAACATCATTAGAATTATCCACATTTGGTATTGCAACCTTAACTTGAAGGGCATCCTTAATTCCTTTTCCCAAAAGTTCAACTATTTTCTCATCATCAAAGAATCTGATTTCTCTTTTATTCGGGTGAATATTTACATCAATAAGATTAGGAGGGATAGTTAAAAATAAATAAACTGCAGGGTATCTTCCTTTTGGAAGCTTTTCTCTGTATGCTTCATCAATGGCTCTCTCTAAAATTTTACTTGAAACTACTCTTCCATTAACAAAAAACATTTGCCCCTTACGGGAGCTTCTACTTTCTCCAATATTTGAAATATATCCTGTCATTTGAAGCACTTCATCCTTATCTAGATCTAGCTTAAATGAGTCTTCAATATATACAAGCTTCTTTCCAAAGTCATGATTCGATAATTTAATGATTGTTTCTAATCTATCTCCTCTCCCTGTAGTAGAAAAAACCGTGTTTTCATTATTAATAAGCTGAACTTTAATATCTGGATATGCGAGAGCAATTTGTGTCATAAAGTCAATTATCATTCCACTTTCAGTTGCATCTGATTTTAAGAATTTAAGTCTAACAGGTGTATTATAGAACAAATCTTTTACTATTACTGTAGTCCCATCAGGGCAACCAATACCTGTTTCCTCTATAAGCTCGCCACCTTTAACCCTTACCCTATATCCCATTCGGCTTTCTTTGGTTTTACTAAAAATTTCTGTAGAAGAAACAGCTGAAATACTGGCTAAGGCTTCTCCCCTAAACCCTAAAGTAGATATTCCTTCTAAATCTTCCGCTGTTGATACCTTACTTGTGGCATGTCTTATATAGGCCAAGGGAATATCTTCTTTTGAAATTCCGCTACCATTATCAGTAACTCTAATATAGGTTTTACCGCTTTTTTTTATTTCCACTACAATTGATGTAGCCTTTGCATCAATTGAGTTTTCAACCAATTCTTTAACTATAGAAATTGGCTTTTCAACTACTTCTCCGGCCGCAATTTTTTCCGCCACATGTTTGTCTAATAAACGAATTATCCCCATTTGGATCTCCTATTTACGAAAAGAAACTAAGTTGAAGATGATTTTCCTTAACTTTGCTATCTCTTTCTAACTCCTCTAATTTAACTTCAGCAATGGCTAACAATTCTTTTGGCACTCCTGCTAATTCTGCAACATGAATACCATAACTTTTGCTTGCGCTACCTTCTTTTATTTTATGCAAGAAGACTATTTCCCCATTTTCTTCTGCTATATCTACTGTCAAGTTTTTAAACCCTTTTAATTCTTCTTCAAGTACAATCAATTCATGATAATGAGTAGCAAAAAGTGTTCTAGTATTCTCTTCTTCCTTACAAAGATGCTCTGCTATTGCCCAAGCTATAGATAAACCATCATGTGTACTTGTCCCCCTACCAATTTCATCTAAAATAACAAGGCTCCTATCTGTAGCATGTTTAAGTATATAAGCAAGTTCTGACATTTCTACAAAAAAGGTACTCTGACTTTGGGCCAAATTATCTGAAGCACCAATTCGTGTGAAAATTCTATCTACCACTCCTATTTTGGCGCTTTCACAAGGTACAAAACAACCTATTTGTGCCATTAGAACTATAATTGCTGTCTGTCTCATATAGGTTGATTTACCTGCCATATTAGGCCCTGTAATCAATAACATAGAGGCGCTAGTACCATTAATATAAAAATCATTTGGAACAAAAATGCCATCTTTAATACTTTTTTCAATTACAGGATGTCTGCCTTTTGCTAAAATAATGTCCTTTTTATTGGTCATCTCAGGTTTCACATATCCGTTTTCGCTGCTTACCTCTGCAAATGAAAGAAGTACATCAACAGAGGCAATTGCCCCTGACGTTTTTTGAATTAACCCAATAAAGCCTTTAATTTTTTCTTTTATATCTGTAAATATTTCATATTCAAGGCTATTTATCTTCCCTTCAGCGTTTAAGACTATTCCTTCCATTTCTTTTAGATCTGCTGTAATAAACCTTTCTGCATTTGCCAAGGTTTGCTTTCTAATATAATGTTCTGGAACTAAATCATATGCTGATTTTGTAACCTCAATATAATATCCAAAAATTTTATTATATCCAACCTTCAAAGTTTTAATTCCAGTAGCTTCTTTTTCTTTACCTTCTAAGTTAGCAATCCAATCTTTAGCATCTTTAATAGAAAACTTGATTTCATCTAATTCAGTAGAAAACCCATCTTTTATCAACCCACCTTCTCTAACTGTAAAGGGAGGTTCATCAGTGATGCTTTCATTAATTAATTCAAATATTTCTTCTAAAGTATCTACATCATTCCCTAAGTTCTTTAATATAGTACTTTGACAGTCTTCTAATTCAAATTTAATGTCTGGTAAATTAGAAATTGAGTTCCTTAAAGCAATAAGATCCTTTCCATTGGCATTTCCGCTGACAATTCTTCCTATTAGCCTTTCAAAGTCATATATTTGTTTTAAACTTTCCTTAATATGATTTCTTTTAAACAAATCTAAGACTAATTCATTTACACCATCTAATCTTTGGTTAATATCTTCAATTTTATTAAGTGGTTCTTTGATCCACTTCTTTAGTTTTCTTCCTCCCATAGCCGTTTTGGTCTTGTCTAAGGTCCAAATTAAAGATCCTTTGGTAGTCTTTTCATGTATGGTTTCTACCAATTCTAAATTTCTAATTGTAGCCTTATCCAAAGTCATATAGGCTCCAATTTGATATATGGAAAGATGTCTTAAATGCTCCATTGTATTCTTTTGAGTTTCTTTAATGTATATGAGCAAACTACCTAAGGCCGAAATAAGTTTATTTTTCCCCTCAAGCCCTAATTTAATCAATGAAGGTTCTCCAGTTTGTTCTAAAATTATCTCTTTGCAATTATCTTGAGAGAAATTTCCTTTAGGCAGGCTACTTAAAAATGCTTTTGTAACAGTGTCAATTTTTACATCCTCAAAAATATCTGCCAACTCTTGATTATATATTATTTCTTTGACTCCTAGCCTGACAATCTCATTTATAAGGGTTTCTATACTATCATCACCAGATATTTCAGTTCCGTACAGTTCCCCTGTTGATACATCACAATATGCAAAACCAATATTGTTTTTTTCGTAAAAAATAGAGGCTAAATAAATATTTTCTTTCTCATCAATTACCGTACTACCAGAAATTGTACCAGGCGTAACTATTTGCACAACTTCTCTTTTCACAATTCCTTTTCCAGCTGGTATTTCTCCTGTTTGTTCACATATTGCTACTTTATATCCCTTTTCTATAAGTTTTGCAACATACCCTTCTGCAGAATGATATGGAACACCACACATTGGAGCTCTTTCTTCTAGTCCACATTGTTTTCCTGTTAAGGTTAAATCAAGTTCTCTAGTGCAGGTAATTGCATCCTCAAAGAACATTTCATAAAAATCTCCCAATCGAAAGAAAAGAATGCAGTCTTTATGCAGTTCCTTAATTTCCATATATTGCTGCATCATTGGTGATAATGCCATAGTATTCTAATCTCCTCTTATTTTTCAAATAATAATAAAAACTCTTTATTTCCCTTTGCTCCTGTAATAGGAGAGTCTATTGTACCTAGGTGCTTTAGTCCTACTTCTTTTCCGTACTGAATTACTTTTTCAACTACTTCTTTATGTACTTTTTCATCTCTTACTATTCCTTTTTTACCAACCTGCTCTCTCCCTGCTTCAAATTGAGGTTTTGCAAGTACAACTACTTGCCCTCCCTCTTTTAGTACTTGACTTGCAACTGGCAAAATAAGTTTAACTGAAATAAAAGAAACATCAATAGAGATGAAATCAATTGACTCTTCAATTAATGATGTATCCATATGTCTTATATTTGTTCTTTCTAAGTTTACAACTCTTTCATCTATCCTTAGTTTATAGTCTAGTTGTCCATATCCTACATCAATGGAGTAAACTTTCTTCGCTCCTTTTTGAAGCATACAATCAGTAAAGCCTCCAGTCGAAGCACCCATGTCAATAGCAAAAGATCCCGCTAAATTTAAATTAAACTCGTTAATTGCTTTTTCAAGCTTTAGTCCACCTCTGCCAACATAGGGACAGGTGTTTTCTCTAACTTCTATTTCTTTTTCTATATCAATCAGTGTTCCAGGCTTTAAAATTTTTTGCCCATCTATATATACTGATCCTGCCATTAATGCAGCCTTTGCTTTTTCTCTAGATTCAAATATTCCTTTTTCCGTCAATATTATATCTATACGTTCTTTAGCCAATTATTCTATATCTCCTTCATTATTTTGTCTTTAATTCCCGCTCCATCAAGTCCATGTAACCTCATTAGTTCCTCTTGAGTACCGTGACATACAAATTCATCACCCCATCCTAAATTAATTACTTTAGCAGTATTATTTTCCTTTCTAAATAACTGACATACTTGTTGGCCAAAACCTCCAATAATCACATTGTCTTCTACAGTTACAATTAGCTTAGCGCCAGCGGCAGCAGTGAAAATTTCTTCTTGAACTAGTGGTTTAATTTGTTCAACCTTATAAACACAAGCATTCACACCTTCTTCTTTCAATAATTCTTTGGCAACCTTTGCCTTTTCTAGCATTGTTCCTACTGCAAGAATGGAAACATCTTTTTTCTTTTTGGAGGTTTCTAAAACTTCATCAGAAATTGCATTCCCCCTTGGATATCTAATTGCTACAGGCCCTTTAGCTTTACTAGCCTTTTCAAGGGCCTCTTCTAGCCCCTCTTTTGATGAAGGAGTCAAAACTGTAAGATTTGGAATATGGCTTAAAAAAGAAAGATCATAAATCCCATGATGAGTTTCTCCATCAGCCCCTACACATCCTGCTCTATCTATGCAAATTACTACAGGTACATTTTGTAGGGCAACGTCCATAATTATTTGGTCATAGGCTCTTTGCAGAAAAGAAGAATATATTGCAACAAAAGGTTTAGCGCCTTCTTTTGCTATTCCTGCTGCAAAGGTAATTGCGTGTTGCTCTGCTATACCAACATCAAAAGTCCTTTTGGGAAATTCCTTTTGAAAGGATGTTAAACCCGTTCCTTCAACCATTGCTGCTGAAACAACTACAATGTTCTTATCTTTTTTTGCTAATTCTGTTATTTTATTTCCTGCAACATTTGAATAGCTAATTTTTTCACTTTTTTGCAATACTTCGCCTGTTTTAACATCAAAAGGGCCCGTTCCATGAAATTTATCTGGGTTTATCTCAGCAAAAGAATAGCCTTTTCCTTTAATTGTCGAAACATGCACTAATACTGGTTCGTCAGAATCCTTTGCAAGTTCTAGAGTTTTGATCAATTTTTTCAAATCATGCCCTGCAATTGGTCCTAAATAGGTAAATCCCATCTCCTCAAAAATTATTCCTTTTACAAGTCCCGCTTTAATAGTATCCTTTAGTCTATCTAGACTCTTGTATATTCTATTTCCAACTTTAGGAATTTTGATAAGAGCATCTCTCATATTATGCTTAAACTTTGTATATCCTTTTGATGTTCTAAGCTTTGTTAAATGGTTATTGATACTCCCTGTATTAGCTCCGATTGACATTCCATTATCATTAAGGATTATTATCCCATGTTTTTTCATTGCTCCTAAGTTATTAAGGCCTTCATATGCCATTCCTCCAGTAAGAGATCCGTCCCCAATAACTCCAATAACATTGTGATTTTCACCTTTAATGTCTCTTCCCGTTATCATTCCTGTAACAACTGAAATAGAGTTACTTGAATGTCCTGTATCAAAAAAATCATATTTACTTTCTTCTACTTTAGGGAATCCACTAATCCCATTAAGCTGCCTTAATGTACCAAAGTCTTTAGCCCTTCCAGTTAAAATTTTATGTATATATGATTGATGTCCAACATCCCAAATAACTTTATCTTCATCAAAGTCAAACACCTTAAACATTGCTAAGGTTAATTCTACGATTCCTAAATTAGAGGCTAAATGCCCTCCTGTTTTACTAATTGAATCTACAAGAAACTCTCTAATCTCTTCTGCTAGTATTTCTAGTTCTTCAATATTCATATTCTTTATATCTTTTGGTTTTATTTCAAAGATATTCATCATTTACTAATCTTCTCTCCTCGCTAGCTCATCTATTATTCCATTGAAAAATTCAGCCTTAGCTCCATATTTTTCCAAAGCGGTTTTTGCTTTTTTGTTTAGTAATCTAATTTCTTTTTTTGTTTCTTCTAAACCGAATACTTTTATATATGTACACTTATTAACATCAGAACCAATATCTTTTCCAGTTTTTTCAGGGTCTCCTTCTATATCTAATAGGTCATCTTTAAGTTGAAACCCTAGGCCGATCGCCTCAGCAAACACAGTAAGGTCCGCTATCTGTTCTTCACTAGCCTTACCTAAAAATGCCCCTGCTCTTATAGCCGCAACTATTAAAGCCCCTGTTTTATTAGCATGTATATAACTCATCATTTCTTTTGAGCATGTTTTATTTTCTGCTTCTAGATCAGCAATTTGACCTGCTACAAGGCCTCTACATCCAGATCCTTTTGCAATTTCATTAAGAGCTTTTATTCTAGCTTTTATCCCTGTTGGGTTATCAAAATTATGGAACATGTCCTTACAAATAATTTCAAATGCTGCATTTAGAAGTCCATCACCAGCCAATAAAGCGATTCCCTCTCCATAAGTTTTGTGTACAGTAGGCTTCCCTCTCCTGTAATCATCATCGTCTAAAGCTGGTAAATCATCATGCATTAAAGAGTAACAATGTATATATTCTACAGCGCAGGCATACGGCAAAGCTTTCTTTACATCTCCACCACAAAACTCGCAGGCTGCCAATAATAGAATAGGGCGTATTCTCTTCCCTCCTGGCATTACTCCATCAGTTATTGCATCGTAAACCACCTTGCTCTTATAGTCAACTTCTGGAAAATAATCCATTAAATGGGTGTTAACTAAATTTTTATACTCCGAATAGTTTTCTTTAAACATGAGAACCTCCTAAGACTAATCCCTACTTAATTGTTCAATTTTTTGTTTTGCTTGTTTTAACTCTTCTTCACATTTTTTATAGTTTTTTATTCCTTCTTCATATAGCTTAAGTGCTTCTTCTAATGTAGGCTCATCATCATTTAACTTACCTACTATTTCCTCTAGTATTTCAAATGACTCTTCAAAAGTCCCCTTTTTATCTTTTGTCATAACTGTTCCTTTACTATTCAACTTCTATACCTAATGTCTTAACCCTAACTTTTCCATCTTTTAAAATTATTTTCAACTCTTCGTTTTCACATAGTTGGTTAATTGAATTTATATTCTTATTATCTTCATTAACAACCATACTATATCCTCTATTAAAAACTTCTTTTGGATTTAATATTTCAAGAGAAGCCTTTTTTTCCAATAAATCCCCTTCCAACTCTTTAATCATAAATTCCAATTCTCTTTTTATTTCTTGCAAAAGATTTTTCGCCTCAATTTGTCGAAATTTTATATCTCTCAGTATATTACCCAATAAAGAATCAATATTAAAGGTTTTAATAAGTGTGATTTTGTTATTAATTTTTCTTTCTATATTGATTTTAGATAGTTCTTTAAAATAGTTTAACCTACTCCTTATTTCTTCAATATCAGGTACAGCTAAACTTGCTGCTGCAGTAGGAGTTTCAGCTCTAAGGTCAGCTACAAAATCACTCAATGTAACATCCGTTTCATGACCTACTGCCGAAATAATTGGTATTTTGGAATCAAAAATTGCTCTTACAACAGCTTCTTCGTTAAATGCCCACAGTTCTTCCAAGGAGCCCCCTCCACGTCCGAGGATTATTGTATCCATTTCAGGATATTTTTCATTTGCCTCATTTATAGCTTTTGCTATATCTCCAGCGGCATTTTCTCCTTGCACAATTGCAGGTAATATATATATATTTACATAGTTGTTCTTTTCCGTTATTATTTTTTGAATATCTCTTACTGCTGCACCAGTTGGTGAGGTAATTATCATTATATTCTTAGGAAAGCTCGGTATTATTTTCTTATATTCTAAAGAAAATAGCCCTTCTTTTTCCAATTTTTCTTTCAGTTTGTTAAATGCAATTGTTAGATCACCTTCACCACTTGGTTTTAAATCAACTACATTCAGTGAGTAATACCCACCCTTTTGAAAAACATTCACAAATCCTGTTGCAACTATTTCCATGCCATTTTCCATAATATATTTGATTTTTTTACTATTGCTTTCAGCTAGAAAACAATTAATCTTACTTTTCTCATCTTTTAAAGTAAAATATACATGACCTGTACTATGATAGTTCAGATTCGAAACCTCTCCTATTACTGTGACTTCCTTTAAAACAGCATCTGAAGAAACTAGCTTGCCAATATAACTATTTAATTGCCATATTTTCACTGGATTATTTGCCAAATGATAGCCCTCCTATTCTAGCTAAACCCACAGCATTATCATCTGTAAATTCAGCAAAGGATAAATCTATTTTCTCCGCATCAAATGTTTGATTTAAACTATTACGTATAAATTTACTATTTGCAACTCCACCACCAATAACAATTGAATTTATTTTTAATTCTTTATTTATTTTAAATACTAATTGTGATAAAACTTCAGAAACTCTCCGCATTAAATGATAGGCTATTTCATCTTTTTTTATGGTACTTATTTTTTTTACTACTTCAGTTTCAATCCCTGATAAATTGAAAGTATAATCTTTTAACTTAATTGGAGCGAAGCTATTCACGCTTTTCCTGTCTGTCTCTAAACCAATTTCTTCATTTAGATAATTACAAGCAAGTTGATCTATCATTATTCCTCCAGGAAAATCAAAACCAAGCTTATTTCCTACTCTATCTAGAAGTTGTCCTATAGAAATATCAAGGCTTCCCCCAATCACTTCAATTTTTTGTAAGTAATCAGAAACATGTAATATTTCGCTTGTTCCTCCAGAAAGATGAAAAAAAGCCAACTCATTTACTTTAGATAGTTTTTCTCTATTAAAGGAGCCACCAAGATGACCTTCTTGATGTGAGTATTGTTTAAAAGGAACATTAAGTGCCGTCGATATAGACTTAGCAAAACTAACACCTGCTAAGAAAACTGGCATATATGAACCTTCCACGCTTCGTGGTGTTGTTGATGCAACAACGATATCTATTTTATGACCTCTAATTTTTTCAAAAAGAATAGGGAAGTTATTACAATGTTGAAAGTGTGCTTCAGATTGTCTTAATCCTAACGAGCCTTTCTTTACCTCCAATTTTTTTCTTAAATCAAAAACTACTGTTTCTTTATTACTTTCAAAATCAAAAGCAATAAGTGCAATTGAAGTGGTGTAATTACTAGTGTCTACTCCAAGAATATTAAGTGTTGCCATTTTCAACTTCCTTACGATAAAAATTACCTAATATCCCATTAATATATTTATAAGAATCGTCATCAGAAAACTTCTTCGCCATATTTACTGCATCATTAATTATTATTGGCGCAGGATGTTCTTTCAAATATAACATCTCACTTATAGCTAACCTGATAATTGCTAAGTCAGTTTTGGGAATTCTATCAGCTGACCATTCTTTCGAATATTTGTTAATATAATTATCAATACTATCTAAATTTTCCACAATTAGCAAAAATACTTTAGTTATATATTCCTTTTGTGCATCGTTAATTCTTTCTCCTTGCAAGAAAACTTCAAGCTGCTCTTTACTTCCATTTTTTGTAGCTTCCATCTGAAAGGTTCCTTGCATCAAAATCTCTCTTACACGAATGTTTTCTTTAATATTCTTTTTATTCATCTACTCTCCAATTTTCCTTTATATAGGTAAGTCTACCCCTTGAATATAAACATTTACCTTTGCAACGGTTTTTTCCGTCATTTCTTCAACCTTGTTTTTTACATTTGCTTGTACATCCCATGCAACGATAAGTATTTCCAAACCATACTCAACTACAATATACAAATCAATATGTATACCCTCTTTATTTTGCGTTACTTTAACACCTTTTGTTAAGGATTCCTTCCTAAAAATTTTGCTTGTTACATTTTCCGTTTTATTCTTTACTAGTCTTTGTACACCTTTTGTTTTACTCGCTGCATTATAAGCACAAATCGATATTATTCGATTTGAGACATTAGAATCGTTTGAGTTTTGGTCATAAGTTAAATTAAAATCATCCATATAGCTATTATACCAAAAAAATAAGGCTCTCGCCTTATTTTTTTAGGAATAATTGATTATAACCACTATAAATAATCCTTCGGGTTATTTATAGACTTTCATACATCTCAGACGCTTGATCTTTTCTTACAGTTTCATTGATTTCTGTAACTTTAATCTTTATTTCTTTTGTTCCAAAAATAATTGTTATTATGTCTCCAACTTGAACAATAGTTCCTGCTTTAGCTGTTTTATCATTTACCAATACTCTTCCTTGATCACATGCTTCCTTTGCAACTGTTCTTCTTTTTATAATTCTTGAAACTTTTAAATATTTATCTAGTCTCACTTTGGCTACCTTTCTCAAAACAAAACGGAGACTTGCGCCTCCGTTTTTTATATTCTTGATTTACTTATTTACTAAATCTTTAAGTGCTTTACCAGCTTTGAAAGCAGGAGCTTTTGATGCAGCAATTTCAATTACTTCCTCAGGTTTTCTAGGGTTTCTTCCAGTTCTAGCTTTTCTTTCCCTAACATCAAATGTTCCGAATCCAATAAGTTGTACTTTCTCGCCTTTTGCTAAAGCTTCCTCAATACCTTGTATAGTTGCAACTACTGCTTCCTCCGCAGCCTTCTTTGTTAATCCTGTCTTTTCAGCAACAACAGCAGCTAATTCAATTTTGTTCATATTCTCCTCCTTATATTTAGCAAATAATAATCTTTTTAATGCACAAGTTCAATGTTACTTTCTTATTCTACACTTTTATCTCTCAATGTCAATACTTTAATTAAATAAATCATTTTAAAATAAATATTTTTTTTGACGTAAAGTTAGCTATTAAGACAAATTAATAAACCACTTCTTTTATTAGTAAAGGTGTTGAAGTTTTAACATTTGAAGTAATAATCGACTTAAAGAATAATTCCTCAATTTCATCAATTACCCTCTCCTTACTTGTGTAGAAAGTAGCAATATGGTCTCCAGGTTTCACTAAGTCTCCAATTTTTATTCGAGTCACTATTCCTGCACCCAAATCAATAACATCTTCCTTTTTCTCTCTTCCTGCACCTAATAATTGTGCGCATCTTCCAATTTCTTCTGTAATAATTTCATTCACATAGCCCTCTTTGGTAGAGATGATTTTTTTTGAATATGTAGCCGTTGGGAATAATTGGTAATTGTCAATCACCCCTTCATTTCCGCCCTGCCCTTTAATCATTTCCTTTAATTTATCAAGGCCCTTACCTTCATACAAAGATTTTTCAGCAATTTTTTTTCCTTCTTCAATTGAGCTTGCTTTCCCTCCTAAAAATGCCATAATTCCTGTGATTACAAGAGATAATTCTGTAATGTCCTTTGGCCCCTTTCCTTTTAGTGTTTCAATTGCTTCAATTACCTCAAGGCTATTTCCAACTGCATAACCTAGAGGCTGATTCATATCTGTGATTACCGCCCATGTCTCTTTCTCGTCTTTATTTCCAAGCTTCACCATTTCTTTTGCAAGCTCTACTGCTTCCTCTTGTGTTTTCATAAATGCACCATTCCCGCATTTTACATCTAGAAGAATTTTATCGCTGCCTGCCGCAAGCTTCTTTGACATAATTGAAGAAGCTATTAGCGAAAGATTAGATACCGTTCCAGTCACATCTCTTAAAGCATAAATCTTTTTATCTGCAACGGCTATTTCCCCTGTTTGTCCGATGACTGAAATTCCAATATTATTGACATTTTCAAAAAATTCTTTCTCTAATAAAGATGTTTTCATCCCAGGAATAGCTTCCATTTTGTCAATTGTTCCACCAGTAAATCCAAGTCCTCTACCACTCATTTTTGCAACTTTTATTCCTAACGCTGCCGCCAAAGGGCCTACAATAAGTGTCGTTTTATCTCCTACACCACCAGTGCTATGTTTATCAACTTTAATCCCTTCAATTTCTTTTAGATTTACAATATTTCCTGATTCTTTCATGGCAGTTGTCAGGTTAAATGTTTCTTCTTCATCCATATTATTTATACAGATTGCCATAAGCAGTGCTGACATTTGATAGTCTGGTATATCTCCTTTAGTATATCCGTTTACTACAAACTCTATTTCCTCTTTAGTAAGTTTCATACAGTTTCGTTTTTTATTTATTATTTCTAGTATGCTCAAAACAAACTCCTTTTTGTAATACTTATCTTCTACTTACGAAAAAATTTAAAATTAATCTTCACATTTTTTTATTATCTGCCTATATCAAATTAATAGTTTACTTGCTATCTTTTAGTCTCAATATCACTTCTTCTATAGGGGTTCCTACTTCTAACTTACTAGTTTTAAATATTTCTGAAATTGTAGCTCCCGTATCGGCAAAAGAATTTCTTACTCCTAAAGCTGTTCCTGGTTGATTCCCAAACCACATTTCTTTAGTAATGAATAAAGCAGGCACATTCTCTCTTGTATGGTCAGTCCCTAGAAATGTCGGGTCATTTCCATGATCAGCTGTTAGTATTAATAAATCATTCTCGTTCATTTCACCTATAATTTCAGGAATTCTACAATCAAACTCCTCAATTGCTTTACCATATCCTTCAGGGTTTCTCCTATGCCCAAATTCCGAATCAAAATCTACAAGATTTGTAAAAATTAGTCCTTCGAATTCATCTTTCATATACAAAATTGTTTCGTCTACACCATCCATATTATTTTTAGTATGAATTGCCTTTGTAATACCTTGCCCATTGAAAATATCCTCTACTTTTCCAACAGCTCGGACTTCTAGCCCTTTTTCCGCAAGGTAATCTAACAATGTTTTTTTCGGAGGAGATACTGCATAGTCTTTTCTATCAGAAGTTCTTTTTCGCACCCCATCTATTATTCTATATGGCCTCGCAATAACTCTTCCACAAGCCCATTCCCCCACTAGCATTTCTCTTGCAGTTTGACAAATGCTATAAAGTTCAGATAAAGGAATCACATCAACATTTACTGCTATCTGTAATACGCTATCTGCAGATGTATATATGATTGGTGAACCTGATTCTTCATGTTCCTTTCCTAGGTCATTAATTATTTGCGTTCCTGAAGCAGGATAATTACCAATAACTTTTCTATTTATCTTGTTTTGAAATTGCTCTATAAATTCTTTAGGAAAGCCTTTGGGATATGTATTAAAAGGTACCGTGGTTTTAATTCCCATTAGCTCCCAATGTCCTGTTATTGTATCCTTTCCATTAGATTCTTCAGCCAAGCGCCCAAATAGCCCTTTTGGATGGCTTACCCCTAATCCAGCTTCTTCAACAGTTTCAATATTACATAGTCCCATTTTTCTTAAATTCTCTATTTTAATTTGAGGGTATTTCCTTATTATATGCAACAGCGTATTGGCTCCTTCATCTCCAAATTTCTTTGCATCTTTGGCCCCTCCAACACCTAAGCTATCTAATATTATTAATATTACTTTTCGGTTCATCCTATTTCACCTTATATAAATTCCCTTTCAAATAATCATAAGATATTAACTTGTAATTTACACCGTTTCTATAGCCTTGTAGAGCCTTTTTAAAGCCTGCCTTTGTATGTAAATGCCCAAAATATACTTCTTTAACATTATATTGTTCAAACAAGTCAGTAAATATTGAGGATTGCCACTTATCATTTGTGGGAGGATAGTGTACAAACGCTAATATTTCTTTTCCTGTTTTTAGCCCTTCTTTTAAAGATGCCTCTAACCTTAAGCCTTCTCTCTTATATATTTTCAAGTCAGCTTCTTTAAAATCAGGATCACCTGGGCAAAGCCACCCTCTAGTTCCACATATAACAAATTTATCTAAATCAACTGCTGTATTTTGTAAAAAAAACATGTCTTCATACATTTTATTAAGCTTTGTTATGCCATTCCACCACAGATCGTGATTTCCTTTTATTAATATTTTCTTCCCTGGTAAAGAATCTAGAAATTCAAAATCTGTCTTAGCTTCTTCAAGCTTAAGACCCCATGAAATATCTCCAACTAAAACGACAATGTCCCCTTCGTTTACTACTTCTTTCCAGTTTTCTTCTAGTTTTATATGATGATTCTCCCACACTTCTCCAAATTCATCCATTGGCTTATCAACGGCTTTATTTAAAGACAAGTGTAAATCACCTATACAGAAAATTTGCATTAATTATTCCTCGACTAACTCAGCCTCTGCTTGAGTTATTTCTAATATATTTCCACTCTGATCATCTGTGAGTACTGTTACATCTTTTAACTTATTGTTAATCATTCTAGTTCTAGTTCCTACAAGCTTTTCTAATCCATCATTTGCTTGATTTATCTTAGCTTGAGTATCAACAATTACTTTTTCGAATTTTGCGAATTCGTTTTTGACTGCCCCTAAAACATCCCAGACTTTGCTAGAACTTTTTTGTATTGCCAAAGTTTTAAACCCCATTTGCAAGCTGTTTAACAACGCCGCCATTGTGGTTGGGCCGGCAATATTAATTTTGTAATCTCTTTGAAGAGTTTCAACTAATCCCATATTAATTGCCTCTGCGTATAATCCTTCAAAAGGCAAAAACATTATAGCAAAATCTGTAGTGTACGGCGGCTGAATATACTTTTCAGAAATATCCTTAGCCGATTTTTTTAAAGAGTTTTCCAAAATTTTCTTTGTTGCTAGCACTCTACCATTATCTCCTGAGTCATATGCATCTCTTAGTGCAGCGTAAGCATCACCTGGAAACTTAGCGTCTATTGGCAAAAATATACTACCTTCTCCATCTCCTGGTAGCTTTATCGCAAATTCCACAAAATTATTTCTATCTGGAGAAACCTTCACATTTTCTTCGAATTGTTCTTTTGGTAAAATATCAGTTAAAATTGAACCAAGCTGTATTTCGCCTAAAATGCCTCTTGTTTTAACATTGGTAAGAACTTTTTTCAAATCACCTACCCCAGTTGCCAAAGTTTGCATTTCCCCAAGACCTTTGTATACCATTTCTAGTCTGTCACTAACCAACTTAAAGGAATGCCCTATTTGCTCTTCTAAAGTCTTTTGAAGTTTCTCATCTACCGTTCCCCTCATTTTCTCTAATTGTAAATTGTTATCATATTGCAGTGCTTTTAGTTGTCTTTCCATAGTTATACGAATATCTTCAAGTTTTTTATCGTTTTGCACATTAAGATTATTTACTTGAGTTGACATTTGCATAATATTGTTATTAATAATATCAGACAGAAGCTTAGATTGACCTTCCATAAATCTAATTATTTCATTTTTTTCTCTTTCGCTTGTTGCTTGAAGTTCTTTTTTTTGCCTTTCAATTTCTTGCAATACTACTTCTTCATCATTATTATTTCCCCTAAGAATTTTACTAATACCCTGAATTTTTATTAATAGTAATAATGATATTAAAATTAGGATCAGACTTATAATAATTAATATTAGCATTTCTGTTGATTCTCCCATTGCTTCCTCCAATAGTTATAGTTACATCTACTATTTTATTTAATTGTACTGTCTACGAATTCAAAAATATCCTTTGGAGCCTTTAAACCTATGCCCGTAAAGCCTTCCTTGTTTACTAAGTATCTAGTAGAATCTCCATTTCTTAAATCAGCAAGATCATTTGCCAAAATATAGTCCATATCATTTTTCTTTGCTAAATTTTCAGCCACTTGAAATAATTCTTTCTTTTCAACATTTTCCAATAACTTACAACCAACTAAAACAGTTGATGGAAACCATTCTTTTAACCTTGCGATAATTTTTGGTGTTAAAGTTAACTTTGATGTTAAATTTTCTTGGTAGCTACTAATTTTAGAATCGTCTCTTAATTTACATTCTGGATTAGTGAGGATTTTCAAGATATCCTCTTCTGTTTTTATAGTATCTAGCTTCTGAAATATTTCTTTAGCCATATCTTCCATTAAGAATGAAAAATCTCCTTTATAATCTCCTACTGCTGCTGCATGAATTAAGCAATCAAATTTACTTTTCTTGCTTTGGTCATATAATTCTGCCATCATTTCTTCAGTAGTTTCGACTCTAACTATTTCAACACTTTTGCTATTCTCTATTTCTCCAACATGAACGCTTTTATTTAATACAAGAACAACTTGGTAACCTGCTTTCTCAAAATATTCCCCTAAAGACACCGAAAGGCTTCCTGTTGACATATTTGTGATTTTCATTACCTCATCAATATACTCGTTTGTTGGTCCTCCTGTAATTAGAATTTTTTTCATAGTTCTTCTCCATTCTCTTCCTTAATTAATTCTTTGATAATTCTGCTTGCTATGAGCAATCCTGCTGTCGCAGGAACCATCATCATGCTTGATGGTGTTCTTCCATTTGTTTTCATTGGTTCTTCAAGTGAATAGACCACTTGAAGCTCTTTTACACCTTTTTTTCTTAACTCTTTTCTAACAACTTTTGCCAAAGGGCAAATTTTAGTATCGTATATATCTCCTATTTCTAACATTTCAGGTTCTAGTTTATTTCCTGTCCCCAATGATGATATTATTTTAATATTTTTTTCTTTAGCCTTGCAAATCAAATATAATTTAGAAGAAACTGTATCAATTGCATCTACTATATAGTCGTATTCTTCTAATTCAAATTCATTAATATTCGTAGTTGTTAGGTATTTTTCTAAGGCTAAAATTTTTGTTTCAGGGTTAATTTGTTGAATCCGTTCTTTCATGACCTTAACCTTCGCCACTCCTAAAGTATCATGATTAGCAATTATTTGTCTATTTAAGTTTGTAATGTCCACCTTATCATTATCTACTAAAGTCATTTGGCCTATTCCACTTCTAATTAAAGCTTCTACTGCAAATCCACCAACTCCGCCAATTCCAAAAACAATAACCTTTGAGTTTTTTAGTTTTTCAACCTTACTCTCTCCAATTAATTCTGTAACCCTTTCAAACTGATCCAATTATTCCTCCCAAACTTATAAAAACTCTCCAATAACCTTATATATCATTTCTGATTTATATCCAGATCCTGTTAATTTTCTCCCAACTTTTCCAATTTGTTTTTCATTTACTTCATCAAATTCTTTAAATTGTCCTTCTGCTATACTTCTTGCATTATTGTAAAAGACTGTGTTCAGTTCAACATTCTCTTCTTCCTCAAAATCAAATATTGCCTGTTCTAGTTCTTCCTTATTTATACCCTTTTCCTTTAAATTATTAAAAATTTTATATGGTCCCCATTTTTTTGACAACCCATATCTTACATACTGCTTAATATAATTGTTGTGATTAATATAATTAAATTCTTCCAAGTAACAAATTAAATCATCTATATCATTTTCATCAAAATTTTCTTTTTTTAGAACATTTTCCACTTCTAATTTAGTTCTATCTCGAACAGCTAACTTTCTAATTGCAGAATCGTAAGCCTTACTATTTAACTCATCTATCCTCATTTGCTCCCTCATTTTTAAGTTCCATTTTGTTTCCTGAAATCCCTATGCCTATAACTGAAACAATTACTACTACTACTGCAACTAGGTGAGCAAAGCCAAAAGGTTCCAACAGGATAGTTGCACCTAAGATGATCGCTATTACTGTAGACAGGTTCCCGAAAATTGTTCCCTCCACTGTCGATAACTTTGCTAAAGAATAGGCCATTAACAAAGAAGAACATAAAATAGCTCCAATTCCTAAATATGCAACAGAAAAAACAAAATTCTCATTATTTAAAACTGTAAAATAACCTTCAAACTTTGTTCCTATAAAACACACTAGATTTGCGAATATTACACCATAAATAATTATTGTACATGAAATATCAAAAGGTGTTAATACTTCCCTTACCTTTCTCATCCATACATTACTAATCGCAATAACTACACTGCTAGCAAACAATAATGTAATTCCAAAAGGATTAACTCTATATACACCTGAAACTTCTGATATTACTGAAAATATTACTGCAGAAACAGAACAAACCATTAATACATTCTGTACTTTTGTGGATTTTTCTTTAAGTACAAACCCAGATAACACCTTAGACAAAATAGGTACAATAGAAAATAGTATAGCTCCTTCTATAGAGGTAGAATAAACTAGGCCTACTACTTGAAGTAACATAAATAAAATGTATGAAAAAGCTGTCAATATTACATCTTTGTTTAACTTAAGTGCGGATAGTGGGTTTTTCTTAATGGCTATTAGAACTACAGCAACTGCCATCATTGCAAAGTTAAATCTCCAGGCAAAAACTGTATACGGGTCAGTATACTCAAGGGCGATTTTGCTAGCAAGCATATTTACTCCTATTAGTAACGCAAATACTGTTCCTGCAATAAACCCTCGACTTCTGTCACTTATCCTTCCACTATTTCCACTCATATTGCACCTCGATCTTCTCATTACTTTGGCAAACAGTGCAAATATATTCTTCTCCTACTTTACACTTTTCAAAATATAAATTCTTATTAGATCTTGACTTAAAATCCACCATCATATCTACTCCAATAATTCTTAATACGGGTATGCCTAACATTTTTGCATAAGCCTCTTTTTCAGTCCATAGCCTATAAAATGTCCTTGGACTGCATTCATCCATCAAATAATTTGCTTCTTCTTTATTAAAGTACCTGCTACTTATCTTCATCCAATCCACTTTCCGAATCTTTTCAATGTCAATTCCAACCGGATTCTTTGATACCACAATCACGCATATATTTTCTGTATGAGAAATAGACAAATGAACAGAAAACCCTTTCACAAAAGGTTTCCCTTCTTTTGTCTTATTAATTATTACTTTAGTATTTTTATCAGAAAAATAGCCATTTCTAGAAAGAAAATCAAAGGTAGCTTCTTCTGATAATTCTTTTGTGCTTTTTCCTCTCTCTTTGTAATTCTCAAAAACATAAATAATCATACTGATATTATATCACAAAACATTAGCACTTACATTTCATGTTAAATATTTTCAGATTACTTATATTTCATATTGCACATTTTAAATCACTTAAATTTCATCTTGAAGATTTTCAAATTACTTATATTTCATCTTGAAGATTCTCAAATTACTTATATTTCATGCCAAATGTTTTGAATCACATAAATTTCAGGTTAAACATTTTTTGCAGACATAAGTTAATAATTAAAACATTCTCATATATTCCTTGCCTCCCTTATGTAAAATGCTTCTAAATCAAAACAAATTTAAGCAAAGTTTATTCTAATAAATTATTTTTTCCCTTAAGAGCTTTATTATTCTATTGTTCCTTCCTTTTCATTTAGTGGCTTGCTTATCCATTGTGATTCTAGTTCTTCATCAATTAACTTAAGGATGCTTTTAGTCGACAGGTTATATACACCTATTTCTCGTTTTATCTTTTTCAATGATTTCTTACTTTCTACACTACTTTCTATCTCTAAATAATCAAGAACCTTTAATATTTTATCATTAATATTTTCAGTAGCTGTAGGATTATATACAAATAATATTCTTTGTTTTCTTTTGGAAAAATATAGAGTATTAGGGCTAATTTCAATTTTTCTCATATCCAGAATAAACTCTTGGCCATATTTAATAGATTCAATTATTTTTTTTAAAAGGCCTAAATTCTCCTCAATGCTATAATACGATAACTTGTTTATTGAAATCAATCCATCCAAATTGTGCCTTAAAACATATTCATCATTTAAAGTGGAAATCGAAATAGGAACAATATGTTGGCCAAATCCACTTAACAAAAATCCAATTTCTAGATCCGAAATATTATTTTTATGAACAACTTCAAGAAAAGTTATGTTTTCTTCCCCTTTGATTGGATTCTTAAAACTTATTTTATTCACTTTAACTTCCTCCACACTTTAAACACGGTGAATAGCCGTCTTCTATGGCACTTTTTTGTTCAATCTCAATTATATATTTATCAATAGTTTTGCAACCTTCAAAATGGTAACTTTCCCCATGTTTTGGGAAATAGTAAATTAAACTGCCAGGGCGAGCATTATGACTATCACAAGTGTTGCAACTATCATATTTACTTATAACTCCTCCTGTTAATATTCCTCTTCTAGTATTTGATTTGACATAGGTGCAATTTTCTTTATGATATTTTTTTCCGCTTTCAGGGAAAACCCATACGGAAACACCATCTCCTTCAAGTTCTTGAAATGAAGCAGGATTTTTTCTCATTTTCTTTCCAATATATCCTCTAAACATAAATGAATCCATGTTTGAAAACTCATCAACGAAATCTAAAGGGAGATTTGTAACACCAACATATTCAATGTCAAAAGAAATAATCCCATCAAACCCCTGATATCTATATAGATAACCGAAATTCTTTAAATTTGTACCTATAACTTTTTCATTTTCTTCTAATACTCTATTTTCTACTTTATATGGAAATCCTAGACTTACTTTTTTATCATAAGATTCAATGCTTAAATTTTTACTTTCATCTGAAGCTATATACGCAATATTTTCTGTTAGGTATACACTGTAAATGACATGAGCTAATGTTAATCCTCCAACTATAACCAAAGGCAAAACAATTGCAGCTTCTATTATATAACTTCCTCTAGTATTCTTCTTTATATGCATAATTTTTGCCATTTACTCTCACTAAAACATCAAATCCAGTATTGTGCTCTAATATCAAAAAACTTCTATCATACAAAACCTTCATATTAATTTGTATAAGATCTAATGCCCTTGTTACTTTTATATCCTCTCTTGTTTGAGTCAAAAATACTAGTAAATACCCTTCATAAGTTAGACCTTGATTGACTTTTGGTTCTATATAGTCCAAGTTGGTGTTACTAATAATGTTGCTTAAGTCTGTTGCCCAGTTAGCATCTGTCTTGATAAAAGGCACTTTTTTCCCATTCTCTAATAATTTTATATCGTTTTTTGCTTCTGTATAAGCCCACAGTTCTATTAAAGCTCCTTGTGTAAGCGCCCCTAGCGGACCTGGCGTTACCGCTTGAGACGCACTCTGGATTTTTGCCATTTTGGTCGGATCCATCATAATATGTGCTATATTCAAAACATTCCTTAATAACTCAATGTCATTTAAGCATTCCTTGTAATTTTTTTTATCCGAAAAATCACCATTAATGATATACTCAAGTTCTCCTTTAAAATAAGTGCTCTTTTTGATTTGCTTATGGTAATTCCCAAACATATTAATAATATACTGGTCTAAAAGAACTCCCGCTGGTTCAGTATTGGTAATAGCTGCCTCTACATTATCTATTCCACTAATTTTTTTCCATAAAGGTGAATCATCTTTCAATCCCCTTGATGGTAGAGTGTTAATTATTCCTTCATTCCTAAGCACTCTTTCTTTTCTATTATCAACAACTGTTTTTTTCTCCTCTTCCCCTGTTAGCTTTGAAAACAAATTTTTCCCTAACGCATACTTGCTATAGTCTACAAATTGCTCCTTTGCAATGTTAATATCAGCTAAAGAGTATTTGCTTACATTAGCATTTATAGACTGCAAATTAATACTTTCTCTATTATCAAAAGAATAGTTTGAGTAAAACCCAATTTTTCTTTCCACATCAGAACTTTGTCCTTGAAATGCGAAAAGCCCATATTTATCCTTTAATTCCAAATTATATTCGCTCATTATTGATTTGAAAGATAATGTAAGTATGCTATTTGTATACCCAATAGTTGCAACTCTTTGGCTTGCAAATATTAATGACACTATCATTATTACTATACCGCTCAGTACAATGGAAAGAAATACTATACTGCTTCCTTTTTTATTGGTTTTTTTCAAACAAATCTCTTCCCAAAATATAATCTTTTTCATTGGTTCCTTCGCCTTTACTAACTATGTTTTTCTGAAATCTATTAGCAAGCACACCAATTTGCAATGAAATATTTGGTGTACTCGCTTCAATTCTTGTGGTAAAAATCCCCTGGGTTTTCTTTATACTTATCCCATTAGGTATTCTTCCATAATAAAAAGTTGTTTCTTCTTCTGCTCCAATAACATTTGTAATTGCAAGATGAGTGGCAACATTTTTTTCAACCCCCTTGTACATATAATGTACTATTGAAACTAAGGATATTAATACCAATATAATTATAGGAAGTACTATGGTCGCTTCTACTATACTGGAGCCTTTTTTAGAAACCATTATTCAAATCAGAAAATGTCCCATTAACAAAAGAAACAATTTCCGTCCTAAAAATCAATCCTATAACAATTGCGATTGCTATTAGTATTCCAACTTGTACCAATTCCATGCCTTTCTTATTATTTTTCAGCCTTAACTCAGCTCTTTTCTTATTATTTTTCTTCTTCATTATATTTGCTTCCTTTCTTACATTTCCATAAATGTTGGCGAAATGGTAATTAACATCATTACTAACAATAATATCACTAAGGGAAAAGTCATTTTTGTTTCTGCTCTTTTACTTCTTTCTTCTGCCTCTTTTTTCCTTAATAACCAAAGCATTTGGCTTTCATTTACTAACTTTTCTTTTACATCACCGCCAGCCATCGTTTCCTCTTTTATTATTGTAATTACTCTGGTAAACTCTCTAACTTCTATTCTTTTAGCAAAGTCTTGTAATAAGTTTATTAGCGGTTTATTGACTTCTATTTCATTTCTTTTTATTATGCTTAATTGGGTGTAAAAGTATGAATTAGTAACATCTCTATGTTTCTCAAAGTCTAAAACAATCTTTCGGAATGCTTCTGAAAAAATCATCCCCCCATTTAGTAATATTATTATTTTATTTATGAAACCCGGGAGCTCCTTGGCTACTGATTGTTTCGCCTCTTTTTCAGCCTTTCTAATTAATGCGTACCGGCTTCTCCAAAGAAAGAAAACAGAAAATCCTAAAACGGTTAGAATAAAAGCAAAATTACTCTCGTCCTTAATCTCCCATTTAATCGAAATATCATTTCCTATGCTATTAGGCAATACTATTTTACCCTTAGCCGATTCTTCTTGAGATTTTTCAACAATATGAGCAACTTCTCTTTCCAACTCATTTTCCACCATACTTTTTTCTTCGCTTACCAATTCATTTTCCTTACCATTTTCTTTCGAAATCCCTACTGTTTTTTCGCCTATTAAAACTTCCGTCTGCCCTTCGGATTTTTTAATTGCTTCAAATTCGAAATTGAAGTAACCGGTACCACCATTAATTGAATCTATTGAAACCAAAGTCCCTTCTTCAACCTGCATAATTTCTGCTTCTTCACTTTCAAAGAATACAGAAAAACCTAACATTGTGATTAAAATTACAATTAACAACAGGTTTGCAAAGTTCCTTTTGGTAATAGCCTTTCTTTTTATTTCTATGTCATCAGAGCCATGAATAATCATCAATCTATCGTTAATTTCTAACTCGCTTCCTATTAAAATTTTTCTTATTTTCGTTTTCATAATTTTTTCTATATTTCTACATGTGTTAGCTTATTCATATATATGAAGGATACTATTATTCCTAGCAATGATGCTGTCATTATTAATCTGCCTTGTATAGTCGTATATAACAGCTCCAAATAGTCTGGGGAAAAAATATTTAAAAAAAGTATTGTGACTATAGGCATGCCTATTATTATTTGCCCTTCAAATTTTTTCTGGGACATCAATGCAATTATTTCTCTTTCTATAGTGATTTTTTCTGTTATTATTTGGCTACTACTACTTATTACCTTTCCAACATTTCCTCCTGTTTTCTTGCAAAAGATATATACATCAACAAAGTCTCTAATATCTTCCAGAGGGACTCTTTGCGATAATGAGCTTAATGCAATCTCTTCTCTTTGATTACCATTTACAATCTCAAGCCTGGTCTTCATAATTTCATTTGCTAATAAACTTTTATCCTTATATATAGTCAGAAGAGTTCTTTCAGCTTGTTCTAAAGCAAATACCAGCGACCTACCCATCTCAAATGAAGTAGACATTGAGTATAATACCTCATTAAATTCTTTTAATACAATTGTCTTCTTCCTTTCAAATATATGTGTCTTATAGTAAGAAAGCCCCCGCAAACATACAAATCCACATATTAACGAAAGGAAGAGACTCTTGTAAAATAATAAACTCAGAAAAAAGATGCACCAATAGGATATTAGGTAGTATTTTACTATTTCACCTTTACTTAGAAGAAAAACTGACTCCACATTAATTATATTCTTCATTAGCATCTCCATTCAGTAATAACTTTTCTCTGTTTATTAACTCATTATTGGTCTTTTCTAGACCTCTATTCTTATTATATCTATACAAACTATTAATCAAAATTTCCCCACCTTCATAATCCATTATTTCTGCTATTTCAATTACCCTTCTTCCTCGCCCTTTAATTCTGCCTAAATGAACTAAAATATCAATACCTTCTGCTATCTGACCTCTTAGCGCTTCAATGGGGAAATCAACTCCTTGAAGCATCATAGTTTCTAATCTTTTTAACATTCCTCTTATACTATTGCCATGTCCAGTGGAAAGGCTACCATCATGGCCAGTATTCATTGCTGCAAGCATATCAATTACTTCCTTACCTCTAACTTCGCCAACCACTATTCTGTCTGGACGCATTCTAAGGCTTGTTTTTATCAGTTGATCCATTTGAACCTTTCCTTTCCCTTGAGAGTTAGCTCTTTTGCATTCCAATCTTACTAAATTATCAATTTTTCTAATATTTAACTCTGCCGAATCTTCAATTACTATTACTCTCTCATTTTCAGGGATATAATCTGCCAATACATTTAAAAATGTTGTTTTTCCTGAAGATGTGCCCCCGCTAATAAATATGTTATATTTACATTTAACAAGTTTGATAATAAAATTTCTTGCTTCTTCTGTAATTGTTTCATACTCTATTAATTTATCCATATCAATTGCTTGCTGAGGAAACTTTCTAATTGTTAAAATTGGACCCCCAATTGCAATATTTCTAAATACCCCATTAACCCTAGATCCATCTTCCAGTCTTGCGTCTACAATTGGATTTAACATGTTTATTTCTTTATGAACTTTCCCAGCTATTCTACTTATTACCTCTTCTAACTCTTCAACACTCTCAAAGGATATATCTGTTTTTTCTATTTTTCCGCCTTTTTCTATAAAAACATTGTCTTTGCCATTAACCATAATTTCAGATATGCTTTTATCATCTGCCAATGGTTGCAGTATATCTAATGGGCAACGTAATGCCATAAAAATTCTTTTTTCAATTTCTATCAACTGATGAAAGTCAAATTTTGCTAATTTTTCGTGTTGTAAAATAAAATCATCAATCATACTTAATGCTTTTTCGTCTGACATTTCTTCAGATTCCATACCTATTGACAATCTTGCTTGTTCTATTAGTTCTAGAATAATTTGATTTTTTCCATCCATTTTTCTCTCACCAATTTGGAAATATTTACCATTTTCTATATAATAAACCCTCTTTTTTCTTTTGTCAAGAGAGATATGGAAAATTTTTACATTTTTTATTATTGAACCCCCTCTATTCTTTTTGTTAAATTTTTGTTATACTTTATTTTGTGCATAGTTTGCACAGTCATTTTTTTACAACTATAAAAACAGAAAGGAATTTATTGTGTTATCATTATTCGAAAAATGGGAAAATATAAGCTTAGTAAAAAGAATTGTTTGTGGATTAATTATAGGAACTGTTTTAGGACTATTTCTACCACAGGCTGAATACATTTCAATGTTTGGAGACCTATTTGTAGGAGCCCTTAAAGGAATTGCCCCTTTACTAGTTTTCTTCTTGGTTATGAGTTCTATTGCTAACCATAAGGCAAAAGAAAAAACAAACATGGGATACATTGTATTTTTATACTTATTAGGGACTCTTTCCGCAGCATTATTAGCAGTATTCGCTAGCTACATATTCCCAGTTACTATTACATTAACAGAGGCAGTAGAAGGAAATCTCCCTCCAGAAGGTGTAGGAGAAGTAATTACCACTTTGTTACTAAATATTGTACAAAATCCATTGACTTCAATTACCTCTGGAAACTATATAGGGATTCTTGCTTGGGCTGTAGTTTTAGGTTTAGCCTTTCAAAAAACTTCAGATTCAATGAAACAAATTTTATCCAATACTTCAACTGCTGTATCTCAAGTAGTTAAATGGGTTATTAGTCTTGCTCCATTTGGTGTATTAGGGCTAATTTTCACGACAATTTCAACAAATGGTACAGAGATTTTTACAGAGTACGGAAAGCTATTAGCCGTGCTTGTAGGTTGCATGTTAACCATGATGTTTATAATAAACCCTATAGTGGTGTTCTTGAATATTAGGAAAAATCCATATCCTCTAGTTTTTAAATGCTTAAAAGACAGCTTTATCACTGCCTTCTTTACTAGAAGCTCTGCAGCAAATATTCCAGTTAATATTAAACTTTGTCAAGCGTTAAAGCTTAATGAGGAAACATATTCTGTTTCAATTCCTTTAGGCGCAACAATTAATATGGCTGGGGCCGCTATTACTATCACTGTAATGACCTTAGCTACAGTTAATACTTTAGGCTACTCTGTTGATTTGGCTACAGTAATAATTCTTAGTATAATAGCTTCTGTATCAGCTTGTGGCGCATCCGGTGTGGCTGGCGGTTCTCTTTTACTAATACCTTTAGCTTGTTCCCTTTTCAGCATTCCAAACGACATTGCAATGCAAGTTGTTGCTGTTGGATTTATTATTGGTGTTGTTCAAGACTCTTTTGAAACAGGCCTTAATTCATCTACAGACGCAATTTTTACAGCAACTGCAGAATTTAGACAAAGAAGAAAAAAAGGTGAGCCTATTACTTGGTAGGGCTTCAATATAAAGAAAAGGCTGTCTCCTTAGAGATAGCCTTTTCTTTATATTTTTTTATAACCTTTAACAATATACAATTTGTTTTCAGAAACTAATCCTATTATCCAAATCCACCTTGCTTTTCAAATTGATAATGAATTATTCCAGAACGTCTTCTATTTTCTCTGTTTTAGAAATATTAAGCGAAATTAATACTAGTTCAATTAACATTTTTTTAATATATTCAGCATCATCTTCTGCGATTTCTATCATTGCAGATTGAATAATTCCTTTATTGTTGATTATATTCTCAACTAAATCCGATAAATTTTTCGCCTTTGTTCCATCAATTATAGTAAATAGTGCCTCAAAAACAACTTCTCTTTGCTCTGGATTCATCTTGAAAACCCACTTATTTAAAGTTTCTCCTAAACGTAAAATACTTTTTGTTTGTTTTTCTTTTTCCACAAATTGATTGTTTTCACTTAACCAAGTTAAAGCATTATGTTGTAGTAGAGAAATAGAGGTACTACTTATTACCTTTGTTTCACAATGGCTCTCTAGAAATAATCCAACTATAGAGTCTTCTGGTATAATTTTCATTACCTTTTCTTCACATTCAATTCGTTGTTTTTTATTTAAACTTTCAGGAAGAAACCCAGGACCATCATAATCAAATACCCTAAGAATTTTATCTTTTATCTCAGTGCTAGCAAATAAAAATGCATATGTAGCTAAATTTCCGCCTTTGGAGTGTCCCACTATAAATAACCGTTCTTCAGGTTTAATTACTTCATTGTATACATATTCAATATATTCTTTTGCAGAAATTTGACTGGGAACCGGAAATGAAAATGCCATATTTACATCTTCTTTCCAGCCTATCATATTACTATCTGTTCCTCTATAAGCTACTACTATTTCTCCCGAAAGTAATTTGAAGCATGTTGCAGAAAACTGTTTTTCAGTTTTCTTTTCGATAATATCAACATGATGGTTTAGCAGAATGTCTTTGAATCTGGGGCTATTACATATTTCTTTAAAAAAATCTTCACTACCTTCTGCAAATACTACATTAGTCAATAAATAATCTATATTATTTGGAACATATAAAGATTCAAGTGTAACCCATGGCTTGTTTTCATTAAAATATCCAACTGACTTATCTAGCTTAAAATAACTTGCTTGTGCAAGAACAAGGCCATCAACTTCATTAAAGGGTAGTTCCGAAAAACTCTTTTTATTTTTTTTCACATAGTCAACTAAAGTTTCTTTGCTGTTATTTAGTGATACTTTTACCCCCCTTACAAAAGCTTCTTTGTTTTCATTATAAGTAGTTGTTATTGATTCAATTAGATTATCAATAATTTTTTCTTTATTTTTATCCATGCAACTCTCCTATTTTTTCGAAAAATTCAATTCTACAGATGTCCCCTCCCCAAGAGTGCTTTCTACTTCTACTTTTATCTCATGAAGGTTTGCTCCATGCTTAACAATAGATAATCCCAACCCTGTTCCGCCAATGGTTTTTGAATGGCTTTTATCCGCTCTATAAAACCTTTCAAAAATTCTTTCTCTGTCTTTATCACTAATCCCAATTCCAGTGTCAGTAATAATAACTTTGGCTCCTTCTAGAGTATTTCCTACCCAAACACTCACATTACCATTGTCTTTATTATATTTTACCGCATTTTCATAAATGTTAAATAGAATTTCATCTAAAACATGTTTTACTCCAAAATAACTAACAGGCTCACCTACTAGTGTAATCCCTAAGTTTTTATCTTCTGCTTGGATATTCAATCTTTTAATTACTTCTCGCATCATCGAAAATAAGTCTACTTCTTCTTTTATATTTTCAAACTCACCTTCATCTAATCTTGATATCTTTAAAATATCATCAATTAATCTAATCAATCTATTAGCTTCAATATATATTTTTTCTGCAAATCTTCCTATATCTTCACTAGGAACCATACCATTTTTCATTATTTCAGCATAGCCAGATATAGATGTTAATGGGGTCTTTAATTCATGGGAAACATTTGCTGAAAATTCTTTTCTCTGCATTTCCCCCTTATCTCTTTCTTGATTGTTCTCTTCAATTCTTTCTAACAAAGGCTTAATTTCAGGGTAGCTAAAATGTTCCAAAGGATTATCTAGGTCAATTTTTTCTAAAGGCTTTAATAAATTTTTCACTAAGCTTCGAGAAATAATAATTGTAATTACAAAAACTACCACTCCTATCCCTATTGCCCAAGGTAGAATTTCTACAGAATTAGCTAAAGCACTTTCTGTAGATTTGGAAATTCTCAATATATTTTCATTTTCTAATAATACTGCATAATAATAGGTTTCAATTAAAGTAGTTGAAGAAAGCCTTTCTCCATCTCCTTTTCCACTTTTTAGAGTTTCAATAATCTCATCCCTATCACCATGGTTCTCCATTTCCTTATAATCTTTTTCAGAATCATACAAGACATTACCATTTTTATCAATTAAAGTAGCCCTACTTTCAGGATTATCTGAAAATAGGGTCTGAACAACTTCAGAATTTTCTCTATTAGTTTCGTTTAAGATTATTGCAACATATTCAGCTTCTAACTTTACTTCTTTTTGAATATCAGAAAGTGAACTCCTTTCAATTGCAAATGCTAGTATAAGGACTGAGATCAAAAGAGTCAAAAACATTACAATTACCATGCCACGTATAATTTTACTTCTCATTTGGAACTCCTAATTTGTAACCTACTCCCCTAATAGTAATTATATTTTCTCCAGCCTTGCCCAGTTTTTGTCTAAGGGTTCTAATATGAACATCTAAAGTTCTTGTCTCTCCTTCAAAGTCATATCCCCATACTTTTTCTAGCAAAACTTCTCTCCCAATTACATTCCCTGGTTTTCTCATTAATAATTCAAGAATTTCAAACTCTTTTAATGTTAATACTACTTGGTTTCCATCAACACTTACTAAATGCTCTCCTAAGTCAATTGTAATTCTTCCAACTGAGATTAATTCTTTAGTTTCTTCCTTAACTGTTCTTCTTAGGACAGCTTTAATTCTAGACAGCAATTCCATCATTCCAAAAGGTTTTGCAATATAATCATCTGCACCCGAATCTAGACCAAGAACTTTATCAAATTCAGTGCTCTTTGCTGTAAGCATTATTACAGGGATTTGCTCTGTAATAGAATCTTTTTTTAGCTTTTTTAATATAGAAATGCCGTCTTCTCCAGGTAGCATCACATCTAGCAAAATAAGCTCTGGTTTATTATTAACCAAAGCTTTAAAGAAACTTTCACCATTTTCAAAACCCATGGCTTCAAAGTTGGTTTTTTCTAAAGTATACACTACAAGTTCTCTTATGTTAGTGTCGTCTTCTACAATATAAATCATAATTTCCTCTTTATATTCTAGCTATTAACTATCTTGATTAGAATGAACTCCTGTTATTGAGAATTCTACCCATTCAGCTACATTTGTTGCGTGGTCTCCAATTCTCTCTAGATACTTTGTTATCATAATCAAATCAATTGCAAGCTTACTATCTTCTTTATTCTCAACAATCATACTGATTAAATTATCTCTTATCTCTTCAAATAGTGCATCAACTTCCTCGTCAGCTTCAATAACTTGTCTAGTTAGTTCTAAATCTCTCCTAACAAAAGCCTTAACACTATTCTTTACCATATCGCTTGCCTTCTCAGCCATGACTTGGATTCTAGCCATCTCTCTAGCTTCAATAATTTTTCCACTTAAAACAATTTCTGCAATGTCTGCTGCTTGATCCCCAATTCTCTCCATATCAGTGATCATTTTAAGCGCTGCTGAAATTTGTCTTAGGTCCTTTGCTACAGGCTGTTGTTGTAAAAGAAGTTTAAGGCAAATGCTTTCAATTTCTTTTTCCATTTGATCAACTTCTTCATCTTCTTTAATTACTTGTTTAGCAAGGGCTTCGTTTCCATTTTTTAGTGCCATTGCAGCATCGTAAATAGCCTCAGAGCAAAGATTTCCCATCTTTATCAACTTGCTATTCATATTGTCTAATTCTACATCAAATCTGTTTCTCATTTTATCCAAACCTCCCTGTTATATAATCCTCAGTACGCTTATCTGAAGGTATTGAGAACATTGTTTCTGTTTTATTGTATTCAATTACTTCTCCTAGTAAAAAGAATGCCGTGTTATCTGAAACTCTTACAGCTTGTTGCATATTATGAGTAACCATAACAATAGTATAATCCTTTTTTAGTTCTAAGACAAGGTCTTCAATTTTTCCAGTTGAAATTGGATCAAGTGCTGATGTAGGCTCATCCATTAGTAACACTTCTGGATTTACTGCAAGAGCTCTAGCAATACACACCCTTTGTTGTTGCCCTCCTGAAAGGCTTAATGCGCTTTTCTTAAGATAATCTTTTGTCTCATCCCATATGGCTGCATTTCTAAGAGAAGTTTCAACTATTTCGTCCAGCTCGCTTTTCTTTTTTATTCCATGAGTTCTAGGTCCAAATGCAATATTATCATAAATACTCATTGGGAAAGGATTTGGTTTTTGAAATACCATACCCACTTTTTTCCTTAATAGATTAACATCTATTGTGCCATAAATATCTTGTCCGTCTAAGAGAATTTTTCCGTCAATTTTACAACCTTCAACTAGATCATTCATTCTGTTTATACTTTTTAATAAAGTTGATTTCCCACAGCCACTAGGCCCTATAAAGGATGTGATTTTCCCGCTTTCAATTTCAAGTTGCACATCTTTTAAAGCATGAAAATCTCCATAATGTAAATTCATCTCTTTTATACTTATTTTATTCATTCCTACTCATTTCCTCCTACTTGGTTATTCTTCTTGCTATTATGCTTGATAATGTGTTAATTATTATTATTACTATTAGTAGTACTACTGCAGTTGCATAAGCTTGATCCA